>JAFSTX010000001.1 GCA_017445585.1 Lachnospiraceae bacterium | reverse complement strand
GTTACCTCCTTAATTCTCGGCTGCGCGCTGGGCCAGAACTGTCTGGATGCGGGCAATGTTCTTTCTTACTTCCTTGATGCGGCCGGTGTTCTCAAGCTGGTTAGTCGCGTTCTGGAATCTGATATTGAAGAGTTCTTTCTTCGCGTCGGTAAGCTCCTTGGTGAGCTCCTCGGCTGTCATACCCTGTAACTGCGCATTGTATTTCTTACTCTTCATTACTGCTCACCGCCTTCCAGGTCTGCCTTGGCTACGATCTTGCACTTGATGGGGAGCTTGTGCATAGCAAGACGAAGGGACTCACGTGCGACTTCTTCTTCTACGCCTGCGACCTCAAAAAGCACACGGCCGGGCTTAACTACCGCTACCCAGTACTCGACGGTTCCTTTACCGGAACCCATACGGGTCTCAGCGGGCTTCGTGGTAACGGGCTTGTCGGGGAAGATATCAATCCAGACTTTACCGCCACGCTTCATGTTACGCGTCATCGCTACACGGGCAGCCTCGATCTGGTTCGATTTGATCCAGGCGGGCTCCGCTGCTACTAATCCGAATTCGCCATTTGCGATCCTGTTGCCCCTGGTGACCTTTCCGGCCATGGAGCCACGGAACTGCTTGCGGCGCTTAACTCTTTTAGGCATTAACATGGTTAGTTCTCGCTCCCTTCCTTAGTCTTTTTGGTGGGAAGCACCTCACCCTTGTAGATCCAGACCTTTACGCCAAGCTTGCCGTAGGTGGTATCTGCTTCCGCGAAACCGTACTCGATGTCGGCACGCAGAGTCTGAAGCGGGATGGTGCCTTCGCTGTAGAACTCGGTACGGGCGATATCGGCTCCGCCAAGACGTCCGCCGACAGATGCCTTGATACCCTTGACGCCGGCCTTTAAGGAACGGCTCATACTGGATTTCATGGCACGACGGTAGGATACACGGTTCTCAAGCTGCTTTGCAATGCTCTCGGCTACGAGCTGGGCCTCTCTGTCGGGGCTCTTGATCTCCTTGATGTCCATGAAGAGTTTCTTCTTGGTCATCTTCTGAACCTGTGCCTTGAGCTTGTCGATCTCGGAACCGCCCTTGCCGATTACGAGACCGGGCTTGGCGGCGAATACCGTGATCTTCACTCTGTCGGAAGCGCGCTCGATCTCGATGGAGCCCACTCCGGCATCAAAGAGCTTTTTCTTTAAAAACTTGCGAATGTTGTAATCTTCTACGAGATTGTCTGCGAAATCACGCTCAGCATACCAGTTGGAATCCCAGCCCTTGATAACGCCGACTCTGAGTCCATGAGGATTAACTTTCTGTCCCATATCTCTCCTCCTTACCTTTCATCGAGCACTACTGTGATGTGGCTGGTTCTCTTCAGGATCCTGTAAGCTCTGCCCTGTGCTCTGGGTTTGATTCTCTTCATCGTGGGTCCCTGGTTTGCATAGCAGGCAGCCACGTACAGGTTATCAGCGTTCATTCCGTTGTTGTTCTCGGCGTTCGCGATAGCGGACTTGAGGACTTTAGCAACGAGGGCTGAGCCGTATCTGGGATTGTACGTTACGATCGCGAGAGCGGTCTTGGCGTCCTTGCCGCGGATAGCATCTAATACGAAGCATGCCTTCTCGGCCGAGATCCTGGCGTTGCTAAGCTTTGCGCTGGGTCTGGTATCCTTTACGGCATTTCTTTCTCTCTTTATCTGAGATCTATGTCCTTTTGCCATTAGATGTTACCTCCTTACCTGCTCTTCTTCTCGTCCTTGCCATGACCGCGATAGGTCCTGGTAGCGACGAATTCTCCGAGTTTGTGGCCTACCATATCCTCGGTGACATATACCGGAACGTGCTTGCGTCCGTCATGCACCGCGATGGTGTGGCCGACCATCATCGGGAAAATAGTGGAACGGCGTGACCAAGTCTTGACTACAGTTTTCTGACCGGAGGCGTTGAGTGCTTCGATCTTCTTAAGCAGATGAGCGTCTGCAAAAGGTCCTTTCTTTAATGAACGAGACATCTATCTTTACCTCCTTACTTTATAGTCCTGCCGTCACGACGTCTGACGATCAGCTTGTTTGAAGACTTCTTCTTTGCACGGGTCTTGAGACCAAGAGCAGGCTTGCCCCAAGGTGTGCAGGGACCGGGACGTCCGATGGGGGCTCTGCCCTCGCCGCCGCCATGAGGATGGTCGTTGGGGTTCATAACTGAACCGCGGACTGTGGGGCGGATGCCCATGTGGCGCTTGCGGCCGGCCTTGCCCAGGTTAACCAGCGAATGCTCGCCGTTGCCTACGATACCGATGGTGGCGCGGCACTCGGCAGGAACCATTCTCATCTCGCCTGAAGGCAGGCGCAGGGTGGCATACTTGCCTTCCTTGGCCATGAGCTGTGCGCTGCCGCCGGCGCTGCGGACCATCTGGCCGCCCTTGCCGGGGAAGAGCTCGATGTTGTGGATCTCGGTACCTACAGGGATCATCGCAAGGGGCAGGCAGTTGCCGATCCTGGCTTCTGCGTGCTCGCCGCTCATGACGGTCATGCCGTCGGTCAGGCCCTCGGGAGCAAGGATGTAGCTCTTCTCGCCGTCTGCGTAGCAGATCAGCGCGAGGTTCGCGGTGCGGTTAGGATCGTACTCGATACCGATAACCTTTGCGGGGATGCCGTCCTTCGCGTTTCTCTTGAAGTCGACGATCCTGTACTTTCTCTTTACGCCGCCGCCGCGATGGCGAACGGTGATCTTACCCTGGTTGTTTCTTCCGGCAGTGCTGCTCGTTGCAAGAAGCAGGCTCTTTTCCGGATTCTTCTTGGTAATCTCCGTATAGTCAAGGCCAGTCATCTGACGTCTTGAGGGAGTATACGGATTATACTTTTTGATTCCCATTTCTTAGTTTCTCCTTTTTTTATTATCGCAGCAGCGGTCTGCTGCATAGCTGCTTACAGTCCCTCGTAGATCTCGATAGCCGCGCTATCCTCGGTCAGGGAGACTATAGCCTTTTTCGACTTGGCGGTGCGGCCCACGAAATATCCGCGGCGACGCTTCTTGCCGTCGATGTTCATGGTGTTCACGGATGCAACTTTGGTTCCCGCAAACATCTTCTCAACTGCCTCTTTGATCTGAGACTTATTGGCCTCCGGATTGACATAGAAGGTGTACTTCCGCTCTCCGGTGAGGTTCATGCTTTTCTCGGTGATAACCGGACGAAGGATTACGTCATAATACTTGATGTCTGCCATTATGCATATACCTCCTCGATAGCTTTGACCGCATCCTGATCTGCGACGACGGTCTCATACTTTAACAGGTCATAGACGTTCAGCGTGCCGACCTGAGTGGTCTTGACAGTGGGAATGTTCCTTGCGGAAGCGATGACGGTGTCATCCACGCTGCTCAGGATCACCAGAGCCTTCTCGGCCTTGACGGCCGAAAGGAACGATGCCATAGCCTTGGTCTTGATTTCGGGAAGGGCGATCTTGTCGATTACGACGAATTTCTCGCCCGCGACCTTCGCGGTGAGTGCCGACTTTAAGGCGGCCTGCTTCTCTTTCCTGTTCATCTTGAAGCTGTAATCGCGGGGCTTCGGAGCAAAGATGATTCCGCCGCCTTTCCACTGTGCGGCACGGATGGAACCCTGACGGGCGTGACCTGTGCCCTTCTGTCTCCAGGGCTTCTTGCCGCCTCCGCTGACCTCGTTGCGGGTCTTGGCGGACTGGGTGCCCTGACGGTTGTTGGCCAGCTGCTGGACTACTGCCAGATGTACGAGATGCTCATTGACCTCTACGCCGAAAACCTGATCGGAAAGTTCCATATCTCCGACGACCTTGCCGGTCATATCAAGTACTGATACTTTTGCCATGATTTATGTCCTCCTTTCCGGGTCTTAAGCCTTTACGCTCTCTCTGATAGTTACCAGAGACTTCTTTGCGCCGGGAACCGAACCCTTTACAAGGATAAGGTTCTCATCCGCGTCAACGCGTACTACTTCGAGATTCTGAATAGTGATCTTCACGCTGCCCATGTGGCCGGCCATTCTCTTGCCCTTGAATACCTTTGAGGGATCGGAGCATGCGCCGTTGGATCCGGCATGACGGTGATACTTGGAACCGTGAGCCATGGGGCCTCTGTGCAGGCCGTGACGCTTGATGGCGCCGGCAAAGCCCTTGCCCTTTGAGATAGCGGTCGCATCGATCTTGTCGCCTGCCGCAAATACGTCAGCCTTGATCTCGCTGCCGACCGTCATGGTCTCTGCGTCATCGAGCTTGAGCTCTCTGAGGTATCTCTTGGCGGTGGTGCCGGCCTTCGCGTAGATGCCCTTCTGGCACTTGTTCACCAGGTTCTCTCTCTTCTCGCCGAATCCGACCTGAACTGCGCTGTATCCGTCGTTCTCAACGGTCTTGACCTGAGTCACTACGCAGGGGCCGGCCAGAAGTACGGTAACAGGGGTAAGCCGTCCGTCTTCGCCGAAGATCTGAGTCATTCCGACTTTTGTTGCTAAGATTGCTTTTTTCATTTTTCCTCCTACAGCGGAGCGCTTTGCGCTCATACTAGAATAATTATTTGCCCGTGCTTCCTATAATATAAGAAGCGTTCCTGTCCATGCTTATCTCTGCTTCATCTTGATGTCGATGTAGACACCGGCAGGCATTTCCAGACGTGAAAGGGCATCCACGGTTTTCTGGTTGGGAGTCAGGATATCGATGAGTCTCTTGTGAGTCCTCTGCTCGAACTGCTCCCGGGAATCCTTGTACTTATGAACGGCACGCAGGATCGTGACCACTTCCTTCTTAGTAGGAAGCGGAACGGGTCCGCTGACCTCTGCACCGGTCTTCTTCACAGTCTCCACGATCTTCGCAGCGCTCTGATCGACCAGCTGATGCTCATAAGCCTTAAGTGTGATTCTCATTACTTGACTTGCCATAAAAAAAGTCGCCTCCTTTTCGTACTTGTGGAAGAAGTACGACAAGCGGTGACTGTACACTTGCCCGTGTGTTTCTTTTGAAACCCCACGTCATCTCTGCCTATATGCAGATAGTTCTCGTGATACAGTGACTTGTCGCCAGTTTCCTAACTTGACATTCGCTCAGTGCGATTTCCCTCCGGAATCCCGTAGCAATCTCTCACTTCAACGCTATCAATGTCACAGCGAGAAACATTCTACAACATCAGTCACTGTATCACAAGTTATTTTTTTATCTTTTTTTATTATTTTTGCTTAATTTTCTTAAGCAGCTCATGCTCCCATCCGTCCGACTCAGTTACTGAGCACAAAGCTGTCGTAGCCGATGGATCGAAGATACGCCCTGGTGCGCTCCATAGTCTGCGGAATGGCCAGCCGGTAACAGTCATAGAGAGAGGCTGCGGACGACTCGCTTCTGTCGGGATCCCTGTAGATATATTCCATGGACAGATCGAAGACATCCATATCCGTCATCGGCATGGCTCCGTCCTCCATATCCGCGCGTATGGCAGCCAGCAGCTCCGACGTCTGGACCGAACCGAGCTGTTCCTGAGCATATGCATCTCCCAGCCATACGCCCTCCAGCACAAATTCATCCTGATCCAGATGAAGCCTGCGTATCTCCGCCGCTCCGGTGCGAAGGGATTCCATGATCCCGCGCAGGGGTTCGGAGGTAACGACAAACCTGTAGTTGCGCTCGACCGTCTCTCCGGACACCAGCTTATACTTGTACCAGACGATACTGTAGTCATAGTATGATGAAAGATAACTGTCGTAACCCGGCTGGGTCAGCTCATCTTTTTCTGCAATGAGTTCTCTCTGCAGATCCATCACCTGCTCCATCAGGGCGTCCTCGTCTCCCCTGATGACGTAGTTGCCGCTAAAGGTATCGCTGTTTACCGTGACAGTCACGCTGCTCACCTCGTCCCTGGCGGGGACGTATCCGACCTGTCCCCCGATATCCGCGCGGAGCAGCACACAGAAGATGATGCAGCCCGCCACGGTGGCAGCTGCTCCCGCCAGATGCTTTGTATCAAAGACTCTGAACGATTTCTTAAGGAGCATGGACGCGACCAGAAAACCGATCAGTCCTCCGGCTGCCATACAGCAGATGATCGGGATAAGCCTGTAATACTGGGTTCCGTAAAAGAATCCGAAGAGTATGGTATAGAAAATCCTGCCGAGCGTAAGGGCGCTGTACACGGTTACTCCGCACAGAAAAACGGGGCGGAGTATCCTGACCGAGATAGCCTCTCCGGCGCTCTCGCTGCTGCGTCTGCGATAGATGAGCCAGCACAGGAGAATGAGCAGGATCGACAGCAGGCCGTAAACGGCGAGCGTCAGCCGGCCCTGCAGATAGGTCGAGTTTCCTACGCCTGACTCAAGCGTCACGCTGTCGCCGACATATACCATGGGAGAGAGAAATTCCAGTCCGTCGAAGTTGTTGCCGGGTATTCCGAAAAGAAATCCCTCGGAATAGCTGCTGATCAGGGAGTCGGTAAAGACCGCGAGATAGTTGAAAACAAAGTACAGGACGACCATCATGACCGTAGAGCCGGTGATCATGGCGCAGAAAGTTCCCATGGCCACACAGATGAGCAGCTCGCCGAAGATGACAGCAGCACTCTGAAGCATGGCAGAGGCAGGCACTCCGACAGGAATACTCAGGAATATCAGAATCACGCAGGCCACCGCATAAGGTATCAGGATCACTGTGATCGAAGACAGAACACCCGTCAGAAAGATGCAGTTTCTGCTCAGCGGAAGGGCATGCATCATCAGGGTCCTGCGCGGCTGATGCAGGAACCTCCAGGTGATCGCGACGGCGATCAGTCCGTAGATATTAAGGAAGAACGGATTGCCGCCGCAAACGACCTGAAGTGCCGTGATCACGGAAGCTTTGCTGATCCCGTCCGCTCCTGCCCACACAGAGAGAGGCACGAGACACGCGAGTATCGACGTGATGACCCACAGAGGCCAGCAGCCCGTCAGATTCTTTTTATATAACGTTCTGTTAAACCAGGATATCTTTGATGCCATAGTCACTACCTCCCATCTCGTAGATGAAGATCTCTTCCAGCGTAAGCGGCAGGGCTTCCACCATCAGCGTCTTGTAGGGGGCAAGCCTTTCGACAGCCTCCTGAGCGCTCATTTTCATGATGAGCGTATATACGCGTCCGAGTCTGGAAACATGGAGCGCGGGAATGCTGCTGACGATCCCTTCTCCGTCCTCCTCAAAAACCACCTGAAGCTTTACCGTATTGTCCTGCATTTCGGACAGTGAGTGTTCGAGAACGATCCTGCCCTTATTCATAATTCCGACGTGATCACACACATCCTCCAGCTCGCGGAGGTTGTGCGAGGATACCAGCACCGTGGTGCCGCGTTCCTCTACGTCGCTCATCATCAGGCTCCAGACCTGACGGCGCATGACAGGATCCAGGCCGTCCACCGGCTCGTCGAGGATCAGATAATCCGGCATGCAGGAAAGCGCCAGCCAGAAAGCCGCCTGCTTCTGCATTCCCTTGGAAAAGCCTCGCAGCGGTCTGCGCTCATCCAGGTCAAACGCCTCCCGGAGCTTCATATATCTCTCTTCGGCGAACCCCGGATAAATGCCCTTATAGAATTCCTTCATGTCTCTGATATTAGCCTGCGGGAAGAAATACCAGTCGTCAGGTATCGAAGCTATGCGGGCCTTCAGGGCTGGATTCTCCCAGACGTCCTCCCCTCCCAGCTTCACACTTCCGTCATCCTGGCGGTATATTCCGAGCAGATGACGGATCAGAGTAGTCTTACCTGCTCCGTTCGGTCCGATTAGTCCGTAGACGCAGCCGTCCGGAACGGTCATATCCACTCCGGCAAGCGCTCTGAAATCGCCGAAATCCTTTATGAGATTAACTGTCTCAATCATTTATCTTCCTCCTTCCAGACCTCGTCGACAAGAGCCCTGATCTCGGCCGGATCAGTGCCGATATACTTAAGCTCCTCGGCGAGCGTGCGGATACTGTCCAGCAGCTCCGTGCGCTTTATACTGACCAGCAGGTCCTCCGAAGCTCCGCCGTTCATATCCGATACGAAGCTCCCCTTGCCCGCTATCGAATAGATATAGCCCTCCGACTCCAGCTCGCTTAACGCACGCTGGATAGTGTTCGGATTGATGGACAGTTCGACGGCCAGCGAACGGACCGACTGAAGCTTCTCGCCGGGTCTCATGACCCCGCTCACGATAAGCTTCTTGAAACCATCCCTGATCTGCTGGTAGATCGGTTTTGAATCTCTGTAATTTAGTGCTATCACCTGTTATTCCTCCCTTGTGACTACACTGTATTAACCGTACTAATACAGTTATAATAGCACGGTTTTTGAATATGTCAACATTTTTTCTGCATCCATGCGCAAAAAAACTGCCCGAACAGCTTTTTCGCTGTCCCGGCAGCATTATCCCGAAAAACGGAACGCAGACGGACTGTTTTCAGTCCGGGCAGATATATCAGAATCTCACGCTTCCGTAGGCCTGGGTATTCCAGGCGGGAGAGCCTTCCACCTCTATTCTGAAAGCTCTCGTGATGTGGTCAAGCGCTTTGCCGCGACCGATCTCATCGTTTACGCACAGACCGAGGCTCACATAAAAGACCCCCTTTGCCAGGCGCTCCAGCGGGAAGCTCACGACCGCCTGCTGCGGTCCGGGCCCGAGGCTGCCGAGCGGAAGCCAGGCAGTGCCTACGCCTACGTCCGAGTCGGTGCGCAGAGTAACCCTCAGCAGCAGATCGTCCACCGGCCGGGTCAAAGTCAGGTCAAGGAGCATGTACATCTTCTCTCCGCTCTCATATACCGGAGCCGCGCGCAGGCCTGCGATCTCGTCATCTTTCTTCATCTCCAGAAGCCTGAGCCTCTCCATCACGGCCACACGCTCATCGACGGCGCCGCTGTGGCTCTTTGCCGACAGGTCCATATCCACCGTGTCCTCATTCAGACTCCGGTCCATATAAACTCCTATGGCCTGCTCGACATCTCCGTCATAGACTATATGTCCGTGGTCGAGGACTATACAGCGCTCACACAGCCTGCGGATCGTGCTCATATTATGGCTGACATAGAGTACGGTGCGCCCCTGCTCGTCCGCCGCACGGCGCATCCTCTCGAGGCATTTGTTCTGGAAAGCCATATCTCCCACTGCCAGCACTTCATCCATGATGATGATCTCGGACGAAAGATGCGCAGCTACGGAAAAGGCAAGTTTGACGAACATGCCGCTCGAATAGCGTTTCACCGGCGTATCGATGAATTCACCGACTTCTGAGAATTCGATGATGTCATCCATTCTCGCGTCTATCTCCTCACGGGTCATGCCCAGGATCGAACCGTTCATATATATATTCTCACGGCCGGTCATCTCGCGGTGGAATCCCGTGCCCACCTCCAGCATCGATGAGACACGTCCATAGATATCTATCTCTCCCTCCGTAGGCGCAGTTACGCGTGAGATAAGCTTGAGAAGAGTGGTCTTTCCGGCGCCGTTCGCGCCTATGATGCCGACTCTCTCGCCTCTGTGTATAGTCAGATCTATGCCGTCCAGCGCCCAGAAAGTCCCCTTTCTGCGCACGGAGCCGATCCTCTCATTAGGGTCCTCCCTGCCGCGGCGACGCGCCCACCAGCTCTGCAGATCCTCCTGCAGCGTCCTGCCGCCGTATTCACCCAGGCGGTACTGCTTGCGGATGCCGCTCATCTTTATCGCCGTATTTCTGTTTCTAATCTCAGGTGTGATCATTTTTTCTGCCAAATTCCATTCAAAGCCACCGGATCCGTCATACCGTATCGAGGAAGGTCCTCTCAGTGCGATTAAAGAGCACGATCCCTCCGAGCGCCGCCGCAGCCGTCCAGACCCATGAAAGGATCACGGGCAGAGCCTCTATGCTGCCTTTTCCAAGCAGCGCGTATCTGATGATCTCCATAGGAGCCGTGACCGGATTGATGATGAGAAGCGTCCTCAGCCATCCCACGCTGACAGTACTCAGCGGATAAACGATCGGCGACGCATACATCCACAGCTGGACGCCGAAGCTCACCAGTATCGAGAGATCGCGGTATTTCGTCGTAAGTGAAGAGATGACGATACCGACGCCCATCCCCAGCAGTCCGAGCTGCAGCACCTCCAGTAAGACCAGAGGCCACGCGGCGAAGTTCGGGCTCACATTCCCTGCGATCATATAAACCGCAAGCAGCACCAGCACCAGGATCATCTGTATCGCAAGCTTCAGTGCGGCCGAGAGGACCGAAGATACGGGTATCGTCAGTCTCGGAAAATACACCTTGCCAATGAGATGGGCATTGTTCACAAAAGTCCCGGAATTCACTGTCACACAGCTTGAGAAATACGTCCACACTCCGGTTCCCGTCAGATAAAAGAGCAGCTGCGGCGTCCCGTCCGTGGACAGATCGGCGATCCTGCCGAAGATGATCAGATATACGATGGAGGTAAGCAGCGGCGAGATAAAGAGCCACGCCGGTCCGAGCACCGTCTGCTTATATGTGACGGTAAAGTTCCTCCTGGTAAAAAGCCTGATCAGGCCGCGGTATCTCCAGACCTCCCCGAGCCGGAGATCCATCGGATTGTGCTTTGCAGAAATGTGTACGTGATAGTCATTCATATCTTTGTAATCCTGCCGCCATTTCAAGGTTGTGCCGCGAAGGACACGTCCGCGCCATCCTTAAGCGGATTCCATCTGCCGCGCATATAATATAACGCAAACAGTATGAAAAGAAGCATGTTGTGTGCGATCATACAGCCCCATGCAGCGACGAGGCCCAGACCCAGCACCTGCGTACAGATAAAGGTTCCGAGGATCCTGACTCCCCACATACCGATGATATTGAATACGAGCGGCATCTTTGTTCTGCCCGCGCCCTGGAGCATGCCTTCTGTGATGATGCTGACCCCGTAAAAAGGCTCGGAGAGAGCCACCATACGAAGAACCGTGGATCCAAGGCCGACAACCTCGGGATCCGAAGAAAAGATCCCTACCATGGCCGGGGCGAATGCAAAGAGCAGCCCTCCCGTCACCAGCATGAGTCCGATCTCCAGCGTAATTATGACGCCGGCCTGCGCCCTCTGCAGCCTGCGGTCTCTGGCTCCGATCGCGTTGCCGGTCAGGGTTGCCGCGGCCACCTGCATGCCGTAGCCCGGGATATAAAAAGCAGACTCGACTGTATTGGCTATAGTGTGCGCCGCTGTGGCTATAGTACCGATAGTATTGATCATCGAGGCAAATATCACGTATCCAAAGGAGGTGATGAGCCTCTGAAGCATGTTCGGGACCGCCACGCGAAGGCACGGTCTCAGGATCTCTCCGTCGGGCTTCATAGTATACCCGATGGGACTGATCTTTTTATTACGGAGGAGGCCTATAACGGACATGATGCCGCCGGCAGCGATGGCGATCGCGCTGGCGATGGCCGCTCCCCTCACTCCAAGTCCCGCACCGGGCATGGTAAATTCCAGTCCGAATACGGCGACCTGTCTGGTCTCGTATATCATCAGGAAGTTCAGAACCACATTGATCAGGTTCTGTCCTATACCGATCTTCATCGGAAGCTTCGTCTCACCGGCTCCCGCCAGCACACGTCCGAGGATCGTAGTAGCAGTCCTGAAGAGCATCGGCGTGTAGAGTATGAAGAAGTACTCCGCAGCCAGATCCCTGACGGCCGGATCTACGCGCATCCATACCGGCACCATGCGGCTGAGACTCAGCGTCAGCGCTGTAAAAAACACGCCCATCACAAGCGTCACGAGGAGCGACTGAGCCGATGCGCGTCTGGCACGCACCTCGTCCTTCGCGCCAAACGCCTGCGAGATGTAGGCTACAAAGCCCACGCCCAAAGCTGCGGTAGAGCTGCCTATCATCCAGTTGACCGTAGAAGTGGAGCCGACGGCCGCAGTAGCTTCGACGCCGAGGCTGCCCACCATTGCATAGTCCACATACTGGACCAGAGTGAATACCAGGTCCTCCAGCATCATGGGCCAGGCCAGCGAGAGGACTACGTGAAGCAACGCCCTCTGCTGCTTTCCGTCAGGCCTTTCGACGCCTTCTATATACTTCCTTCCTTTAGAAAAAAGACTCATTCTAAAGTACTGTCACGTCCTGCATGCCACCTTCACTTCGCGGCCAAATGCCGTCGCGCAAGCTTAATGCGGGACTCTCCTTATTTATAATTCGTAGTCAAAACAGCTGCGGATCTCGACATGAGGCTTCACGATGCCTTTTGCGACAGCCACGTGCTCGGGATGAGTCACATAGCCACGCAGCGACTCGAAATCCACAAAATTCGCCTCGAGCATGGCCTCACGGTTCGAGGTAGGCAGCGGACAGTCATGAACCGTGATATCGATCATCCCGGGTATCTTTCCGGCGAGCGATTCCAGCCCTGCCTTGATCTCGGCCACAGCCTTTTTGCTTTCTTCTTCGGTGTAGCTCTCCTTGAGCTTCCAGATAATCAGATGTTTTACCATAACGTCCTCCTTAATAATTCCGGCACCGGGCCTTTGGCTCCGCGCATTGCCGGATACCACTCACAGCCCCGTCAGATCGACCGTTTCGATCCCGGGCTTTCCGCCCTCATATCCGCGCAGCGCGCACGAGACCGAGTAACCGTCTCTGTAATTATATTCGAAAAAGCTGTATTTTGCATCATCAACATTCTGCGTCACAGAGATACCGCCGTCACTGATATCTATGGAAAAATCCTGCAGCGGCAGTGCAAAGCCGAGCCTCGTAACCTTCATGAAACTCTCCTTCAGCGTCCAGAGCCTGAAGAACATCTCCTGCCGGGCGCCTTCAGTCGGCTGCGAGCAGATCAGCTCATACTCGCTTCCGAAAAAGAAGCGCTTTGCAATATCCATGTAATTATCACGGTATATCTGCACGTCGCACCCTGCCCTGCAGTCAGATGCGATGCACATGGCCAGATCACCCGAATGCGAGAGGTTGATATCGGATCCTTCCTTCAGGCTGCTCTCAGCAAACATCTGCAGACAGCCGGCGCCGAGTGAGAGCCTGCGGTCCCTGTCAAAACGCGATCCTGTGACCTTGTTCCTGCGCTCGGCAGGCATGCGGGCCAGGAGCCTCTCAAAGAGCTCCCGATCCTCCAGTACCGTTACGTCAGCGATAAAAATGCGCGCAAACAAAGCTTTTCTCCGTCAATTAACCGTTTTTTTCGATCCCGCGTATACGACGCACCGTCTCCGCGAGAGGCAGTCCCATCACCGTAAAATAATCTCCGTCGATCCTGCGGACGAGTACTGAGCCATATCCCTGGATGCCGTAGGCGCCGGCCTTGTCCATGGGCTCGCCCGTGGCGATATAGTCCTCAATCTCTCTGTCAGTCAGCTCGTAGAACTCTACCTCCGTAACGGAAGTAAAGGACTCCGTCCCGAGCGGCGAGACGATGGTAACTCCCGTGAAGACCTTGTGACATCTGCCCGAAAGCTCCCGCAGCATCCGCGCGGCGTCTGCCGGATCACGCGGCTTGCCCAGCGCCTTTCCGTCAAATTCCACCAGGGTATCCGCACCGATGACGATATCACCCGGATGGGATGAGGCCACATCAGAGGCCTTGAGCGCCGAGAGGAACTCGGGGACCTTTGTAAGGTCCAGACCGGCGGGGACTTTTTCTTCCACGCCTGAGGGGATGCATTCGTATTCTATGCCTGCCAGAGTCAGGAGTTCCCTGCGTCTGGGAGACTGTGAAGCCAGGATTATCATAATGCCTTAAACACCTCCGGAAGAGCCGCCACAGTATCTCCTGCCGTCATACTGACAGCTCCGAAGCACCTCTGCGCGGCCTCTCCTGCCCTTCCGTTTATATGGGCTCCGACCGCTGCGGCCAGAGTCAGATCATCAATATATGAGAGGAGCGCGGTGAGTACACCCGAAAGCACATCGCCGCTCCCAGCGGTAGCCATGCCCGCACATCCCGCATCGGTCAGATATATTCTCTCCCCGTCAGTCACCAGAGTCGTGGGACCTTTGAGCAGGAGCGTCACTTTTGGGAAAGCAGCTGCATACCCGCTGGCAAGCCTGACAGGCTGCGCATAGACCGCAGACACTGAACTATCCCCGCCGATCCCCGGCACGCCGGCTCCGTCTATCCCCCCAAGAAGCCTGGAGAACTCTTTTACATGAGGAGTGAGCAGGAGCTGAGGCGCAGCATTAGCGACGAGCTTCGCGGGCATGCGCGAGAGCAGTGTCAACCCGTCCGCATCCACTATCAGACGGCCGCTGTAATGCTCCAGCAGCCAGGCGAGACTCCTGTCCGCGCCGCTCCCCGTACCTATGCCCATACCGAAGCAGATCACAGACGAACGCCCCGCTATCTCTCCGAGAATCTCCGGACAGAAGGCGATCTCTCCGTCCTCCTCCGGCAGAGGCAGGATAGTGCTTTCCAACACATGGGATGTAATGAGCGGTGCTATGGAAGAAGGCACAGCGGCAGTAGCGACCCCCGCGCCGCTCCTGAGAGCAGCCTGCGAAAGATGAGCCAGCCTGATCGCGCCGCTGTATCTGGCAGATCCGCCTATCAGTGTCACATAACCGTAGGTACCCTTGTTTGACAGATTAAGTCTCGGCGGGATCGCCGCAGAGGCGTCCCCGTCCGTAACGAGCCACATGGGCGGATCCGCAGGCTCTATGCCTATATCGCAGTTGATACGGCTCCCGATCACATCTTTTGCACTGCCCAGGAAATGTCCCGGCTTGTAATCTCCTATCGAAACGGTCAGGTCCGAGCGGACGCATACCGCGTCATCCATCTGCGGATATGTCCCGCCGATCAGGCCGTTGTCGCCGTTCAGTCCGCTGTTTATATCCACCGATATGACAAAACATCCGCTGGAATTGATCTCTTTTATGACCTCTGCGGCAAGTCCGCGCGCCGCACCCTTAAAGCCTGTCCCGAAGATGCAGTCTACGATCTCCGAGCAGCCCTTAAATATCCCCTCGGCTCTCCCGCTCTCCCACAGGCGGATCTCCGGCACTCCTGCCGAGACGCATTTTTCATAAAAAAACCTCCCGTCCTGCGAGAGCTTTTCCGAAAGTCGCACGAGGGTGCAGACTATACCTGCCTCGTGCAGCAGCAGAGCCAGAGCATAACCGTCGCCGGCGTTGTTTCCGCTGCCGCAGACTATGGCCGCCGGTCCCTTCCAGCGATAAGCGTCAAAGACGGCCCCTGCGGCCCTGCCCATCAGTTCGCGCCCGGGAGTGCCTGCGGCTATCGCCGCGGCGTCGCTTTTTCTCATATTTTCCACAGATAATACTCTGATCATGATATCCTCCACGGCGGTTAGTGTAGCATAAAAAGGCAAAATAGAAAAGAGCCCCGCAAGGGACTCTTTTCCGTGAAAATACAAGCTGTTTCTTACTTTACCTTCAGGCTCTCCATGATGGCCATAGCGCCGGCATCCTCAAAAGTGATGCCCTCTTCGCCGCTGACGCTCTTGGTGATGTTGACCTGGAAGCAGGAGGTTTCCGTCACGGGGATGAATACGAGCTGATAGAAATCAGAGGGACTATCTGCGGTAAGGCCTTCTGACTCAACTTCCCATGCAGGACATTTGACTCCTCCCACGGTAACTTCGATCTCCTGGGTCTTATCATAGAACCACAGAGAACCCTCTCCCTGAGTCTGGGCGTCATTTTCCGCCCAGTAGGTGATGTTCACGCCGGGCTTGGTAAATGCATCCCACTCGCTCTCGCCGCCCTTGACCAGGATGTACGCATCGGTCCTGACAGGGGAGTTACCGTCGGCATCCTTCTCGGCAAGGGGATCGGTCTGGACTACGCCGAGCCATCCCTCGGGGCAAAGCACCGTGAAATCACCTACGTCGATCGTCTCGCCGCCGGTCTTGACATCAGCAGCCGCAGCCGTATCGCCTGCAGCCTGGCTTCCGCTCTCGCCGCTGCCGCCGCACGCGGTCAGGCATCCGGCAAGGACAAGGCAAAGCGCAAGAAGCATTGCAATTCTCTTTTTCATATTATCTCTCCTTTCGGGAATGATCCCTGTAAATTATCTACAATTTTACAACTATCCGGCACGTTTTTCAATCCTCCGAAAGAATGATTCAAAGGTACAGCCTCCCGCCGCCGGTACGCTCCGGGAAAACGCCTGCCGTCATTTGCGCTTCCATACGGTAAAACGGAAAGTTATCCCTTCCCACTGCTGCGGCTCTCCCTCGCTGACCATCTCCCACTCTCCGCTTGAGGTAAGGTCGGGATAGAAGGTGTCCGCCTCCCGGCCGCAGTCGTTTACGGTAACGATGCAGGTGTCACAGTACGGCAGCATGATGCGGTATACGGTCGCTCCGCCGATGACAAAGACTTCACGCCCGGCGGCCTCATACGCGCGGCCTTTTTCCACCGCTTCTTCAAGGCTCCTGACGTAGATGAGCTCCGTGGCGCGGCCGGCCTCGCGGTCCGCTTCGGCAGCAGCGGCTGCCTCGGGACGTATCTTGCGGTCATCGTCGACCAGGACGATATTTACACGCCCTTTCAGCGGCGCGCCTCCGGGAAAGCTGTCGAGCGTCGTGCTTCCCATGATGACCACGGCGCCGCGCGTCGTCTCGCGGAAGAACTTCATATCTGCGGGTATGTTGACCAGGAGATCTCCGTCCCTGCCAATGCCCCAGACTTTATTTACGTTTACTATTTCTTTCATGTGCTTGTCACCTCTCAGATCGCGATCGGTATGTCCAGGATCTGTTCGTGGGTCTGATAGTTTTCAACTATCACGTCATCAGGCGTGAAATCGTAGAAGTTTCTGACCTCGGGATTCAGATGCACGGCGGGTGCGGGAAGCGGCTCGCGGCTTATCAGCTCCTCGATGATCGGGATATGACGGTCGTAGATATGGCAGTCGGCGATCACATGCACGAGCTCGCCCGGGATCATATCGCAGACCTGCGCCATCATCATGAGAAGCACAGAGTACTGCACCACATTCCAGTTGTTTGCCGCCAAAACGTCCTGCGAGCGCTGATTGAGGATCGCGTTCAGCACGAGACGCCCGCTCTCCGGATCCTTCGTGCAGTTGAACGTCATGGAATAGGCGCACGGATACAGATTCATCTCATGCAGATCCTGGAAATTATAGATATTGGTCAAGATACGGCGCGAGTATGGATTGTGGGTCAGATCCCATATGACGCGGTCCACCTGATCCATCATGCCTTCCCTGTACTGATGCTTTATCTGCATCTGGTAGCCGTATGCCTTGCCTATCGAGCCGTCAGGATCCGCCCATTCATCCCAGATGTGGCTCTTAAGATCGTGGATATTGTTGGATTTGCGCTGCCAGATCCAGAGCACCTCGTCGGTAGCGGATTTGATTGCAGTGCGGCGCAGCGTCAGCGCAGGGAACTCCTTCCTGAGGTCATAGCGGTTCACCACACCGAAACGCTTTACCGTATAGGCCAGCGCTCCGTCCGGCCAGTGCGGGCGCACCTTTTCTCCGGACGTATCCACTCCGTTATCTATGATGTCACGGCACATCTTTATAAAAACATCATCTGCGTATGACATGATCTGTTTTCTGTTCTCCTTCCGGATCAACTATGCTTTTCGCGGCGGTTTTCGAGCTTCGCTTTTAAGGCCTTTCGAGGTTTTTGTCAAATCAGCAGCGAAAGCTTCGTTAAGAAAAGCGCAGAAAAAGCAACTGTTTGAGCGAAGCGTTTTGGATTCGAATCAGGAATAAGGCTGCGAAGCAGGTATTGTTCCTGATGAGAAAACAAAACCAGCGAAGTGAGTTTTGCTTTTTCAAGCTTTTTAGAAGCCGAGCGCGCTGATTTAAAAAACCTTCGAACCAGCCGCAAAAAGCAAAGCTCGAAAACCGCCGCGGTAAAACGATGGCAAATGGTCAGAAATCGCGCCCGCCGCCGGAGTAATGCCCTCCCGAAGACGAACTGCCGCCTCCAAACGAGCTGCCGCCCCGGTCACGGTCCCTGGGTTTTTCGGTACGGGTCACGTTGCGGTAGAGGAAATACTCTCTGCTGCCGCGCAGGTTAAAGCTGTCGCGAAGCAGATAATTCGCCGCCGCAGTCTCGGGGTTAAGGCGCATACCCTTTTTCATGCCTGCCACGACTACGAATCCGATCACAAGGCCCACGATGATACCCGTAGGCAGATACTGCCCTATCTTGTCGGACACGGTCACGCGGCTGCCGCCCTCAATGGGAGTCGCCCTGCCCGTGCGGAAAAGCTCCTCCACGTAGTCGACCTGATCCGAAAAAGCCTGATAGTAATTTCCGGAACGCATGTTTGAATCGACCAGCTCGTCGATATAATAGCATACGTCCTCGGTAAAAATATCCTCGTTTGCGCCGATCGAAATAGTACGCCAGCCGCGGTTGCCCTCCTCAAGGCTCAGGTAAAATACCGTCGCGCCGTCATTTGACTCATTCCAGTAACCGTTGTCATAGAGGAAATCGGCGGCGTAGAGATCCTTGCTCTTTCCGTCGTTTTTTATATCGGTCAGCAGCACGTAGCCGTGGCCGTAGGTATCGACCATACTGCCTACACGATCTGTCAGACTTGCGATCTCATCTTCGGAAAAAATACCCGCGCGGTCCACCACCAGCGGAAGATCCGCGGATGCGCGGCCGGCTCCGGCAAACGATACCGCCGCGATGATCAAGAGGCCTGCAATAAACGAAAGAAATCTTTTCATGATCAAACCTCCTTACAAATTGATGAACGACAGGATCATCGTTACAGCCGCTGCAGTCACTGCGGCAATGCCGAGCCTCCAGGCCCAGGCCTTGCCCTTGCTGACAGGCAGCTCGCCCACTATCTTTCCGGTCTGTCCGTTTACCGCAAAACGGTATTTTTTGCCGCCGTAGTCGAGATTAAGGAGATATACCGGCAGCAGCACGTATCTGAGATTCGGATTCACAACGCGCATCTGGTTGCTGCGGATGCTTACGGTATCGTAATGCCTCGGCGCAGCCTGCGAAAAGACCTGCTCGGCGCTCTTGTTCATGCGGGCAGTGGCGCGCGGCAGGCTGGCGTCCGGATCCGCGTCAAAGCGGTCCGCAACGTAGCCGACAAGGTACGCGGGATCGAAATCCACCATCTGTGAAAAATCATACGGCTCGATGGAGTCCATGAGATCGTCGTCCATCTTGACGCTGGCGTCCACGGGGACGCCGCCGAAGCGCATGGAGCCGTCCATCTGCACGAGATAATGGCTGGTCTCGACGTAATTGTATTTTGAGTCCGCCCAGGCGCGTGTCTGGGTGCCCTCAAGGGCCATCTGTCCGTCAAGCCCCACGTAAAACAGCCAGAAGGGGATATAGACGCCCAGGATCTGGCTCATCTTGTGTTCGTTGATAAAATTGCCGGGCAGAAGCTTTTTGCCCTTGAAGCGTTCCCTGATGAGATTCGGAAGGTCCTTTGACTCGTACCTGAAGGGAATGATCCCGTCGGGACGAAGACCGTTCGTCAGGCGGTCGCTGATGACCACCTCGTTGTCACAGTAGGGGCAGCGGGTAGCGACTGTAGTGCGGTCCGTCTCGATAGCCGCTCCGCAGGAGCGGCATACGTATACTACGGACTCGTTAAGACGCTCCTGCGCTCCTGCGCGGTCCTTTTTGTAATCGCCCCAGTCAAAGCCGCCCTCATCGTCAAATTCATAAAGCGCTTTGATAGCCTCGACCTCGTAGTCGTTGCCGCAGCTGTCGCAGTGAAGATTGCCGGCGGGCATGAACCTCAGCGCGGAGCTGCAGGCGGGACATTTGTAGGCCTGTGTCTGCTGACTGTATCTTTCTTCCATGATGATTCTCCTGTGAGAGGTATTCTTGGATCAGCTATTATAATACCATTTGCAGCGGCTTTTGCATAGACGAAAAAATCCGCGGAGAATACGTTCTCCGCGGATCCCGCAAGTTCATTTTTTTCTGAACAGGGAAAAGCCCTTCTTCTCGTACGGCTCTGATCTCACGCCCTTTACCGTATATCCGGTCCCGTCGAGCGCGCGGCGAAGAGCTGTCTCGTCGAGCGCTTCATCAGAAATGATCTCCGTCCTGCCCGCGGTGTGGGACGAGGTGACCTTTTTAACGTTAAACGCCTTTCTCACCGCGTCATTCACGTGGGCCTCACACATACCGCAGGCCATTCCCTCCACGTCAAGTGTGGTTTTTATCATGATAATCCTCCCCGTACAGCGAAAGCTGCAGATAAAACGGGGGGAGGCCGCCGGCCTCCCCGAACAGATCATTTTGCTTTGTGACAGGAGCCATGCATCGGACAGTTAGCGCAGCCTGCCCCGCATGAGGACCTGCCCTTCTTTTTGTCGCGAACGACCGACCATACCGCTCCGGCGATAACGGCCGCCAGTACGAGTATCGTGATCACTGTGACGTAGTTTCCCGCAATCCATTCAAACATGCAACGCTCCTTAAACTTATTTTACTTTGACTTTTTTCGTCAGCCTCGTGGCCTCGTAATGCTTCTTAAAGAAGAGCATATAGATCATGAATACCAGGGCGGCGATCGCAAAGATCAGGCCGATGACGTTTACGTTGCCCGTGAAAAGCCCGCCGAACTGGTTGATCATCAGAGCAACGACGTAGGCAAAGCCACACTGATAGCCGATCGCAAACCAGGTCCACTTCGCGCTGTTCATCTCTCTCTTTATAGCGCCGATGGCTGCGAAGCAAGGCGCGCACAGCAGATTGAATACCAGGAAAGAATATCCGGTAATTCCCGTAAAAGCGCTGCTCAGGGTCTGCCATACAGTCGCATCTCCGCCGCCGTACAGGATACCCATCGTACCGACGATGTTTTCCTTTGCCACAAGTCCGGTGACGGAAGCGACGGTCGCCTGCCAGTTGCCCCAGCCAAGCGGTGCAAAGATCCAGGCTACTGCGTTTCCTATCCTGGCAAGGATGGAAAGCTCGAGCTCATCCTCGGTAAGCATCCTGAAGCCATCGTCGGTAAATCCGAAGTAGGAAGTGAACCAGACCACTATCGTGGAAAGCAGGATTATGGTTCCGGCCTTCTTTATAAAGGACCAGCCGCGCTCCCACATGGAACGGAGTACGTTGCCTATTGTGGGCAGATGATATGCGGGAAGCTCCATAACGAAAGGAGCAGGCTCACCGGCAAACATCTTTGTCTTCTTGAGCATGATACCGGAGACGATGATTGCCGCCATTCCGATAAAGTAAGCGCTCGTGGCGACCCACGCGGATCCGCCGAAGATAGCGCCGGCGATCATCGAGATAAAGGGAACCTTCGCTCCGCAGGGGATAAAGGTCGTAGTCATGATCGTCATGCGGCGGTCGCGCTCATTTTCGATCGTGCGGCTCGCCATGATGCCGGGAACTCCGCAGCCCGTGCCGATAAGCATCGGGATAAAGGACTTGCCGGACAGACCGAACCTACGGAAGATACGGTCCAGAACAAAAGCGATACGGGCCATGTAGCCGCAGGCCTCAAGGAAGGCAAGCAGCAGGAAGAGCACGAGCATCTGGGGTACGAAGCCCAGGACCGCGCCGACGCCCGCTACGATGCCGTCGAGGATCAGGCCGGAAAGCCACTCGGGAGAATTTTCCAGAAGTCCGCCTACAAGCACCGGTATGCCGGGTACCCATACGCCGTAATTTGCGGGATCGGGCTCGTCAAAGCCATTCTCCTCAAAGTAGGCAACGCCGTCCTGATAGGATGTTCCGAGGACGCCTTTTTCTTCCATCTCCTTATCGGACATCTCAGGGACTTCGTCGTAATAAACCGTATAGGTAATAGTTTCAAGAGTCTCCTCGTCTTCTACGTCAACCGTAGAAGTCTCGGCTTCGGCAGCAACGGCCTTCATCTCCGCGAGCGCCGCATCCGCGTCAAAATCATCACTCTCCGTATCCAGCTCATAGAACGCGTTTACAGCATTCACGGCGTCGCCGTATTCGCCGGAGACTTCCTCATACTCGGATCCGCCGATGCCGAAAAGATGGAAGCCGTCGCCGAAGAGCCCGTCGTTTGCCCAGTCAGTGGCGGCAGTTCCCACGGTGACCATGGAGATGAAATACACCAGGAACATGACAGCCGCAAAGATCGGCAGACCGAGCCAGCGGTTGGTGACCACCTTATCGATCTTGTCGGAGGTGGAAAGTCCGGCAGTGTTCTTTTTCCTGTAGCAGGCTTTGATGACGCCGGCTATGTAGAGATAACGCTCGTTAGTGATGATGCTCTCCGCGTCATCGTCCATCTCGCTTTCCGCGGCCTTGATATCTTCTTCCACGTGCGCGAGCTTGCCGGAATCGGCCTGAAGCTGCTCCATGACCTTGTCGTCGCGTTCAAAGACCTTGATGGCGTACCAGCGCTGCTGCTCGGCAGGCATATCATGGACGAGCGCCTCCTCGATGTGAGCCAGAGCGTGCTCGACAGGGCCCGAAAAAGTATGCTTCGGAACAGTCTTGCCGGTCTTTGCTGCTTCTATAGCTGCATCGGCTGCCTCCATGACGCCGGTGCCCTTAAGGGCAGAGATTGGAACGACCTTGCAGCCCAGCTGTCTGGAGAGTTCCGCGGTATCGATCCTGTCGCCGTTTTTTTCGACGACGTCCATCATATTGATGGCCAGGACTACGGGAATACCGAGCTCGGTGAGCTGTGTAGTCAGGTACAGGTTCCTCTCGAGGTTTGTACCGTCAATGATGTTAAGTATTGCGTCGGGACGCTCACCGATCAGGTAGTTCCTCGCGACGACTTCCTCCAGAGTATAAGGGGAAAGAGAGTAAATCCCCGGCAGGTCGGTGATGACCACACCGTCATGTTTTTTCAGCTTGCCTTCTTTTTTCTCGACGGTAACTCCGGGCCAGTTCCCCACGAACTGGTTTGATCCGGTGAGAGCGTTAAAAAGCGTCGTCTTACCGCTGTTCGGATTACCCGCGAGAGCTATACGAATATCCATCTTTTCTGCTTCCTTTCTCGATTTATTTGTCAGATTCGATTAGCATAAGCTAACCAATGTATAAAAAATTCGTCAGACCAGAGGCTTACTCAACCTCCACCATCTCGGCATCAGCCTTACGCAGCGAGAGCTCATATCCGCGAACCTTAAGCTCTACCGGATCCCCGAGCGGAGCGACCTTGCGGACGTATACCTCAGTCCCCTTTGTGATGCCCATATCCATTATGCGGCGCTTTACCGCACCCTCTCCGTGAAGCTTGACGACCTTTACCGTCTCGCCCACAGCAGTATCTCTCAATGTCTTCATATATACCCTCCTTCTATAGAATTCACTTGTATACCGATCCCGCCACGCGGGTAATCAGACCATAATCCTGCGGGCGAGCTCATCGCTGATAGCTACTCTGGATTCCTTTACCTTTACGATCACGTTGTTGCCGAGGGAATTGATCACGGTTACGCCGCCACCTACGGTAAACCCCAGATCCTCCAGATGTTTCCTGATTTCGGGAGTACCGCCGATCTTCATTACCGTTACTTCTTCTCCCTTATCGGCAAAGCAAAGAGGCATCATATTTCATCCTTTCACGGCAGCAGGTCCGATCTGCGTGTGGGACTTCTCTGCGGCAGTCCCGCGCATAATAACCGCAGCCATTGCGATAATAATCACTTAAATGGTTAGTTTTTGCTAACCGTTTCATATTGTAGTTACCCGGGGCTAACTTGTCAATAGTTTTTTCATTTTTTCAAACTAAAGCAGCGCCTGTTTGAAAAGAACGATCGGATCATCTGCTGTCGAATCTGAAATAACACCTCATTTTTTTCGAACTGTTGCAGACGGGATACTGATATGTTATAAAAGTATCGGAATCACGAGGATCAGATCAGAAGGGTCAAAGCCATGAAAAAGATAGTCATAGTGTCGGATTCTTTTAAAGGAACTCTGGAGAGCAAAGAGATCTGCGCCATAGCCAGGCGCGTCATCCCCGATATCATCCCCGGATGCAGCGCCGTCTGCATACCTGCCGCGGACGGAGGAGAAGGCACCGTGGACGCCTTTGTTTCTGCACTCGGGGCAAAGCGCATCACCTGCAGTGTGCGCGGAGCATACGGCGTAAAGGACGGAGCTGTCTCCTGTGAACCGGATGTTTCCGCAGATTATGCCATGGCCGGCAATACCGCCGTGATAGAGATGGCCGCTGCTGCGGGCCTGCCCTCCGTGGAGGGCCGCAGGAATCCGGAGATTACCACCACCTACGGAGTGGGCCAGCTGATATCCGATGCACTGAAGCGCGGCGCCAAACATATACTGCTTGGCCTCGGCGGAAGCGCGACAAATGACGGCGGATGCGGTATGGCAGCCTCGCTGGGAACGGTTTTTACCGACAAAGAAGGCAAATCCTTCATACCGACGGGAGGTACGCTGTGCGGCATCGCAGCCATAGACAACAGCAGGGTACTGAGGGAAATCTCAGGCGTTGATATCACCGTAATGTGTGACGTCACGAATCCGATGTACGGCGAGAACGGAGCAGCATATATATTCGCTCCTCAAAAGGGGGCTGACTCCGATATGGTGGTCAGGCTCGATCGCAGTCTCAGGCACCTGTCCGCACTGATGGAGAGAGATTTGGGCGTCTCGGTATCATCTGTTCCCGGTTCGGGCGCGGCGGGCGCAATGGGTGCCGGATGCATGGCTTTCCTCGGAGCAAATCTCCGGTCAGGTATAGAAGCGGTACTGGACGCCGCGGATTTTGACAGGGCACTGGACGGCGCGGATCTGGTGATCACCGGTGAAGGAAGGTTTGATGCACAGAGCCTCAGCGGCAAGGTGATCAGCGGAGTTACCTCCCGTGCGGCAGGAAAAGGGATACCGGTCATCGCCATTGTGGGTGCAGTGGGAAAAGACCTTATCTCTGCCGGAATACTTCAGGCTCTCGATCGCACATATGCCGACGGTCTGCCCATCTACGCCGTACCCGCTCTCGGCATCCGGGCAGTCTACTCCACAAACATCGGCAGACTCTCCTATGCCGAGATTCTTGCCTCAGGGCGAACCCCCGCCGATTATGAACAGGTTCTTGCAACAGCCCTTGAAAATGCGGAAAACCTGCAATAGATCAGGAGCTGCCGACGTGCGTACATAAGAAAAGCCCGTTCCCGGTCTGCGGAAACGGGTTTTTCTTAGATAAAGCGCACTCCGTCGATCCAGACGGCTTTTATCTGGAGGTCGCTGTCCAGCACGAGCACGTCCGCGCGCTTTCCAACCTCCAGAGAACCGATATCATCCAGGCGCGCGGCCTGCGCCGGCGCGGTGCTGGCCGCGTACACGGCATCCTCCAGCGGCAGTCCGAAGCGCACCGCATTCCTCAGCGCATCCATGACAGTGATCACGGAGCCTGCGAGCGTATCGCTGCCCTTCATCGTCGCCTTTCCCGAATGCAGTTCTATCAGCTGTCCACCAAAGACGTACTCGCCATCCGGCATCCCCGAACACCTCAGAGAATCCGAGATCAGATTCAGCCTGTCGCCGAACAGAGCATGAGCTGCTCTGATCGCAGACGGATGTACATGCAGTCCGTCGCAGATGATTTCCGCAGAAGCGCCGCTGTCCGCAGCTGCGCCTATGATTCCGGGATCCCTGTGAAGGAACGGCGGCATCGCATTAAAAAGATGCGTGGCATGGGACGCTCCCAGTTCAAAAGCCTTCATCGCGGTGTCATAATCCGCAACCGAATGCCCAAGCGACACCGTACAGTACTTCGATATCTCCCGCACGAAATCCAGTCCTCCCGGTTCCTCGCAGGCCACGGTCACAAGCTTTACCCGGTCTCCGGATGCCTCGTTCAGCCGCTTCCACATATCGGGATCCGGCCTGTGCAGGCACTCTTCCGCCTGAGCCCCTTTCTTTGCGGCACACAGAAACGGCCCCTCAAGATGCACACCTGCACATTTCGCTCCGCCGGCGTATACGTGGTCGCGTACCGTATGCATTGCGCACGTCAGTTCGTCTTCCTTCAGGGTCATCATTGTAGCCAGGAACGAAGTTACGCCGTGCGAAGCGTAATGCCCGGCCATGATATCGAGCCCTGCATCCCGCCCGTCCGAGAAATCCTCCCCGAGCGCCCCGTGTGTATGGATATCCACAAGCCCGGGCACCACACAGCAGCCCTGCGCATCGTACACGGTCCCATCTGACAGGCATTTCTCACTGACAATCACTCTGTCAAAGCACAAATCTCTTTTTTCAAATCTATGGCCGGTAAAAACCAGCCCTCCGGTTATCTTCATTTATCAGTCCTTCAGTTCCGGCAGACTGGCTGCAGCCATCGACTGCCCCACGCGCCTGAATTTTTCGTCAGGAAGTTCTGTCTTCATCGTCTCCGCTGCATCAGGGTACTCGTCCGACAGCACCTTAAGGCATCTCTCCAGTATCACGTCGCCGCCTCTGCCCGACATCACACGACCGAGCAGCAGCACATGCCTGCAACCATACAGCTCATGATAATACGCCAGAGTATGACCGAGATAAGTTCCTATCGTCTCATATACCCGGACCGCCCTCGTGTCGCCTTCCGCCATCAGCTCCTGCACTGCTTTGAGCTTTTCTGCGGGAGAGAGCGACCTGTCCAGTTCGATACCTGCCGCCGGCGCAAGCCTGATCACTGCATCCTGTGAGAAATATCTCGATCCGACTCCGATATCTCCCGACCAGTCGTCCGCTGCGGCAAGAGGCGACGCGTCCACCGGCACGAAAGCCAGTTCGTTAAGCCAGCCGGTGATCCGGCCAGCTTCATCCACAAAACCCGCAGCTTCACTCGTGCCCATGGCGATCCCGAGTACCGAATCGTCACCGAGGCTCATGGCGCCGGCCAGCGCACTGACGTCGCCGTCGTTCACCACACAGTACGGAATATCTCCAAAGGTATCCCTGACCGCGCGTATGTAGATATCCTTGACCTTTTTATCAAATTCATCCTTTGGTACTTTGATAAAGAGGCTCGCGCTCATCGTGCGGTTGACGATATAGATCCCTGCGCTCGAGATGCCGACCGCATCGACTCTTGGCATGTGCTCCGCCGCCGAGCGGAAAGCCGCCGTGATCCCGTCATAGTGGTAGTCCGGATCGGACTGCGTCTTAGGGAACCATACCACTTCCTCGGAGTAAACGGTCTTGCCGTCCACCACGGCAGAGACTTTGCGGTCTGAGCCGCCTGCGTCAAAGCCTATCCTGCAGCCGTCGAGATGACCGCCCATAGCCATAGGCGTATCCTTTGCTTCCGGCACCCGATCCGTATATATGACCTCGAACGGGCGCTCGTAGACATTTGCCATAAATTCCCGGTCGAATGCCCTTAGTCCGTCATCGCTGTAGACCCTCTGCAGAAAAGACGCGACCTCCTGTCTGTCAGTATAGATACGAAAGCCGCCCTTCATCCAGAGCATCGTCTTGACCAGTCGCTCGAGATAATAGCGGTCAGCTTTTTTCATACCCGGGGTACCGTGGAAAAAAGTCCTCACCGCTGCCACCTGACCGTCCGCGCGTTCGAGCGCTATGATGACGGGTACGGCAGCGGTCCCGAGGAACGCCTCGTTAAACTTCCCGATCGGGATAAAGCCCGGATCCAGTTCCGGTATGTTTCTTATGTCGATTTTGATCCCGAGATGATCCATTTTTCTCCAAAAACCTCCAAATGATTATTCCGTCGCTTTGGACACGCTCTGCGCCTGCATCTGGATCTTCAGATTGCCGAGTGCTGTGGCCTCAATCGGAAGTGCGATGATCTCCTTGCCTGTCGCTTCGCCGGTCAGCCTGTTCAGAAAGGCATTCTTTGCACCGCCGCCGACTATATAAAGCCTCCCGTATGTCTCTCCGGTGTTTTCCTCCAGTTCACGGATCGCCTGCGCGTAGCACTGCGCCAGAGAGCGATATGCACAGCGGAAGTAATCCCCCTCACCGGGCAGCTCATTCCCGATCTCTTCGTCAAACGCCGCTTTCATGCTGTCGGGCGAAAGGAATCTCTGTCCGTTCACGTCTACGGTGATATCGCAGACGCTTTCCTCGGCCTCTCTGACGATCTCTCCGAAGTCCCTGTCAGGACAGAGAACGCGCCGAAGCTCATTTATCACCCACATGCCCATGATGTTCTTCTGGTAGCGGTTATATCCCACTCCGCCTTCATTTGACCAATTGCCTGCGGCAGATTTCTCGGTCAGAACAGGCCTGCCGGTCTTAACTCCGAGCAGCGACCACGTGCCGCTGGATATATAAGGGCAGTTCCCATCCATCGGAATACCTTCCACTGCAGACGCAGTGTCGTGGGATGCGCAGAGCAGTACGTCGATCCCGTCGTACTCTCCTATCTTAGTCCCGGGCTGCAGAGCCGGCTTAAAAAGATTACGCGGAAGACCGAGAGTATCGATGATTTCCGTATCAAAGCTGTCTGAAACGGCATTTTTAAGTCCGGTGGTAGTTGCGTCCGTATACTCCATAGCCTTAGTGCCGCACAGACGGAAGAGCAGATACTGGGGCATCATAAGCATATCGGTGACCCCCGTCAGCCGTCCCGCCATCTTATCGGCATAGAGCTGGTATATCGTAGTAAACGGCTGGAACTGGCAGCCTGTCCGCCGATAAAGTTCATCAAAAGGGATCAGTCTGTGGACCTCATCGATCGCTTCTTTCGTGCGGTCATCGCGGTATGCATAGACAGGCAGTACAGGCTCGTCGCCGCGCATCAGCACGTAGTCCACGCCCCATGTGTCTATCGAAAGGCTCCTGATACTGCCAAAGGACGCCTTTGCACGCGCGATACCCTCTTTGACAAAGCCAGTCATCGCCTCGATATCCCAGGTAAGATGCCCGTCCGTACGTCTGACGCCATTCGGAAACCTGAACACCTCCTCTGTCTTTATCTCCCCGTTCTCCCTCCAGCCGACTATATGTCTTCCCGATGATGCGCCTATGTCTATGGCAAGACAGTATTCTTTCATTTCTATGTCTCCTATAAAAAGTCAAACAGTTTTCAAGCTGTTCGCTATATTTTTGTTTCGCGTATCATGAGCCCTGGTTTGAATTCCTCACCGCTCATCAACATCGCGAATACTACTCTTGCTACTTTTCTGGACAGAGCTATGATTGC
>JAFSTX010000067.1 GCA_017445585.1 Lachnospiraceae bacterium | reverse complement strand
TTCATTCTCCTTTTCGATCTCGAAGACCAGCAAAAATGCCGAATTAGTATCTACTCTGCCTTGCCAATGTACTTATAGTGTACATCAGCAACGTGAGCTATCACATCACCTACTGTTTACCTTTTTATCATGCCTCCTTTATGTACTCCTGTCCCTCATCCGGGACGCCGGTTTTTGACTGACAGGTATTATAACATAAACTTGATAAATAGTATCCCTTTTTTATTTAAAATCGTTAAAAAATTACCAAGATCTCACCAAAAAACAAACAGGCTTTAAAAGAGCGGAGAATGCAAAGGTTTCCCCCAAAAAAATACGGCGCCGGAGGGCGCCGTATAAAAAATTACATATTCCTGTTCACATTGCAGGCTTCTTCAGTCAGAGTCAGCATCTCGCGCAGAGCCCACTCCAGATCGCGCCGGCTCGGACTCTGTCCGGTAAACCGGTACACCTTTCGTCTGACGTTCAGAGCGGGATCCGTAATGACCCTCCATATGTCGTCCTTCTCACTGTACGGGATCTGTGCAAGGGACAGAATCCTGAAGCATCGGTCCATGGCATCGCAGTTGTCGTGGATAAGTTCCTCTCCGGTGATCCTGATTCTTATCCCGGATGTGACCGGAACAGTCAATTCCAGACTCCCGGAATTAGTTGCTTCATCACGCGTCAAGGGTGCCGAAACCCGTCTGCCTCCCACAAAAGCCTCGACAGAGACATTCCTGTTAAAACCTCTGAAAACGACCTTCCACGTCCTCTTTTCCGGGATCAGAGACAGATCTCCGGCCGCGGGATCGATCGTAAATACCGCTTCCGGTCCCCAGCTCAGTCTCATCTCAGTCTCCGCAAAGCATCCGTCCTCATAATCCATACCTTCACCACGGTCCTCATACAGAGTAAAGGTATTGTCCGCACCGGGAAAAACCACTACTTCCATTTTTTCAGCAGGTCCCAGGTCGTTGCACCCTTCTTTTCTCTCCATCATAGGCACTATGGCTCCGGCCTTTGCAAAGACAGGCATAGAATCAAGCGGCCTGTATATCTCCATACTGCGTCCGGAAAGGCCCGTATAATGCAGACCGTTGTCAAAACCGAACCAGTCTCCGTCCGGCAGCCAGACGGGAGCATGCCCGAGACCGCTGACAGGATCATCGGGCGATGTTATCGGAGCTGCCATGAGCTCGCTCCCGAACCAGTACTGATTATCTGATCTGTAGGCCTGTTCACACATCGGATGGCTGTAATACATGGGCTGGATCAATGGTTCCAGATTGCTGTGGCATCTGCGATTCATGGTGTAGATATATGGGAAGAGGCGGTATCTGAGCCTGAGCCATTTCTTCATGATCTCGCCCGTTGCAGCATCATACGACCACGATTCCTTCTGAAGCCATGGAGAGTTGGAGCTGTGAAGGCGGTTGATCGGTGAAAAAACGCCGAGCTGGAGCCAGCGTACCTGAAGCTGACTGTCGCAGCTTCCGCCCATATGCCCGCCGATATCATGGCTCCACCAGCAATAGCCTATATTCGACGCCGTCGCGGTAAAATACGGCTGAAACCGAAGCGAATTCCAGGTGATATAAGTATCTCCCGAGAAACCTACCGGGTATCTGTGGCTTCCGGGTCCGGAATAACGCGAGAAGAACATAGGGCGCTTGCCGTTCCTGCTGATATCCAGAATATGAAGATGATTCAGCATCCAGAGCGGATCGAGCCTTTCTCTGGGATCCCTGTATGTGCCCGGTGCATTCGGCTCATGTATCCACCGGTAATCCGTTCCCTGCTGCCAGTCCATCCACCAGAAATCGACGCCTTCCTCCTCATACGGATGGTGTATCAGATCGAAATAATCCGCCATACGTTCTTTGGAAAGGATATCCAGCAGGACCGGCTCTCCGGAAGCAGGATCGATACCGGCTGCCATGGCCATCTCCGGGTACATGCATTCATGCTTTCTCACGCCGTCCGCAGGATGCAGATTAAGCGCAGTACGAAGATTCATCTCATGCAGCGAGCTCAGGAAACCGACATGATCGGGAAAAAGCTCCTCATTCCAGGTATATCCGGTCCATCCGTTCAGACACTTCGGAATGCGGCTCGGCTCATCCACATCTACGAGATGCCAGTCCATATCCACCACAGCCACGGAAAAAGGAATATCTTCGTCCCGGAAACGCTGCATTAGCTTCAGATACTCATCCTGGGTATAGGCATGATAACGGCTCCACCAGTTGCCAAGCGCATAGGCGGGCAGCATGGGCGGAGCACCCGTGAGGCGATAAAAGTCCCGTATGCAGTCACGGTATTCGTATCCGTAACCAAAGAAGTAGACGTCGATGCCGCCTTCTTTTCTGACATTTACCCAACCGTCATCCCCGAGAAGAAGCGAGTCCGAATCATCCATCACGGCAAAGCCTCTGCGGGATATCAGTCCCCTGCCGAGAGTAATGGGCCCGTCAACACAGTCAAGAGTCCTTACGGTGCCTCCCAGATCATCATACTGATCACTGAAGTGCCACACGGAGCCGGGTTCGCTTTTGAGTTTAATCTTAAGAGTATCGCGTGAAAAAGGCTGGCCAATCCTGTACTTGATCTCCAGGTGGTCAGTAGAGATAAAAAGAAAACCTTCCTTACGATCACACCGGTAGTCACATGCGTCAAAATCCCTGAAAAAGACTTTCTGGCTCGCCTGATCGACAAAATCACCCGAAGGAGAATACTCCATACGAATAAGGCGAGATGTAAGAACTGTGAAGCGGAAATCCGCCGCTTTGATAATATTCCTGTCCGATGCGGCTGGCCTGCACGGCCAGCGGAAACGGTCTTTTTGCATTACACTATCCTCCGCGGTATCTCTTTTTATCTCCAGTATTTAATAATTCAGGGCAAGTCTGTCAACCACCTTGATAATTCATATTATTCGAATTTGTCTTTTTCTCCGCATCTGTCCTGTCGGCATCTCCTCCGAACGTCAGTTCGTGTGCCGGGCGGTCTCGATCCTGTTGACGGCAGCCTGATTGGCGATTTCGTATTCGTTAAGCTGCGAGGATATCTCACCGTCGAAGACCTCCGGCGCGTAGAGCGGCTCATACCAGCTGCGGCTGCCGAAATACGACTGGAGCTCCACGTCCGTGAACATGCGGCCGTGCCTCGCGACGATCTCGTTTCTCGCATAGCGGAGCTGTTTGTCTGACAAAGTGGAAAGAAACTCCTCAGAATAGTATGTCGTGTCAGAGTCCGGCAGTATATAGCCGTCCGCAGAGCCCGGCACCCGCAGGTCCTCCGGCAGCGAATCGTCGGTCTGCGTCACCAGTCCGCTGACGATATAGTCCATAGTAGTGATATAGATCACATATTCCGGATTCAGAGCCTCGAACTGCTCATAATCAAAATATACAGTAACCTTCTCACCATTTGCGTAGAGGCCGTTCCTCTGACGGACGTAGCCGGAGCCTGAAGAAAATTCCACTGCATAGAACATCTCCGGATCGACGAGTCCAGGGTCGGCAGTGATCTTCATGATTCCGCCGCCGTTTAGCCCCGAAAAGCTTACCGTCGCGTGATCAAACGGATTGAAGGGCGTCCTTGGAGCCGTCGTCTGCTCGGTCGACGGCTGAAGATCCGCCGAAGGCTGTATCTGATCTGTCCCCTGAGCGGTGCCCTGCTGTGAAGAAGTCCCTCTGTCTATGAATCCCGACGATCCGCCCTGACCGGTTCCGAAGCTCACTGAGTCCGTACCGTGTGCGGGGTCCTTGCCGTTAAAGTATTTGAGCGCAAAAACCAGCCCGACCGCGGCAGCTGCGCAGACCAGGAGCGAGACCACTATGATCAGCCACATACCGGCTTTTTTTCTATTCTTACGGGAGCGCGAGCCTTCCCTGCTTTCATCACATTCGGTATGATCCATTTTGCCTCCTTGTCATCCGGCATCCGAACAGTTCGCGGTTTGCGGATGTGTTTTTATTATAACACAGCCGCCGGCTTTATAAAATGAGCAAACGGATGTATGTCCAATGACGCATATGAACATGCTCCCGCTCACATATGAACACGCTTCCTCACACAGACGAACGTGCTCCGGCTCACGCATATGAAAGTGCCTGCGCACATGCAAAGACGCCGGCTGTACGCCGGCGTCCCGCCCCGGAGAATGTCTCCGGTATCATTTTTATTACGTTTTAGAAACCTCCGCCGCCATCGACATTGTCGATGGGCGTATCCTCATTGCCAACCGACATTCCGCCTGCAGCGGGGATCTGCTGATAGGCATCGGCAGATACGCCGTAGTTGTACATCGCCTTGACCAGCTGCGCAAGTTTGACGTTCTCGCTCTCGCACTTTGACGCGACATACGAGTTCACGCTGTACTCTACCTGGCTGTAGATATTACCTGCTGCATCGGTCAGAGTCACTGTCCAAACCGTATCAAAATCAGTAGCATTCATACCTTCGGAGCAGACCAGATATGTCTCGCCTTCCTTTATGCAATCGGCAAGCATCACTGTCGTACTTCCGCCCTCGCAGGCAAATACAAGTCTGTCGGCGTTCTGGGCTCCGACGCTGAATCTGAAGCGAACGTCATTTGCCAGGCTCAGTGATGCGCTGATGATCCTGTCCGAAGTAAAGCTAAGTACCTTGATCGCTTTGTCCGTAGCGGGTGCCGTGAAGCTCTGAGTCTTCTCGGCTGCGACCCATGACAGACTGTTCGCCGGCTTCGAGGTCATATAATCGGCATAGTTCTGGGCCATAGTGCCGTACTCGAGGGTGTCCGCAAGCAGCGTCTTAAGCGCAGCAAAGCTCTCATCTGTCAGACCCAGCTCGGACGCTGTCGATGAATGGAGTCTGTCAAAATACTCCTGGATGCTGTAGGACTCTTCCTTGAGTACAGTCTCACCGTCCATCAGCTTCATCTGGATCGTATCGGTCATCTGCTGCGAGTAGATGCCGCCGTATTCAAACGTCCAGGCATCCCCTTCCTTTATTCCGTTGACTTCGGTCTCCTCTCCGTTGCAGGTAAAGACCATGACAGGTGCGGTCACATCGCTGCCGACCTGCGCTCCCACATTCAGAGTCAGATCGGAACCGACCGTCACGGACGCGGTCGAAATCTCAGGTTCGACGGGCGTCACGACAGTGACCTGCGAAATGGAATCTCCCTCATGACCCGACGTGAAGAGAATCTTGTTTGAGAGAGTGCCGGTACCGCCGTTATAGGTGCCGTCGGCATTTACATCGTCATAGTAATACGAGAATATCATCTCTCCGTCGACCTTAAGTGATACAAAGTACTTATCCTTATTCGGTCCGGTAGCGACTTTCTGGCGTCCGAACTCGATATCGTAGCTCTGTCCGGGCACGATGGGCTCGTCCATCTGCACGATATTGCCATTCTTGTTCGGAGCTATATGCCATGCGCCGTTCTCACCGGATGCAGCTCCGAGTCCTCCGAAGTTCGGTCCCTTGACCGCAAGGCTGAAAGGATACGCGCTGCCGGCCCATGCATCATAGTAGAGGACGAAATAGTTGCCGGCTTTTGGCTGACCTTCGCCGTCCTTCCAGGTCGAGGCATCGCCCGCGGTCCAGCGGAATTTCAGAACTGCGGAGTAAGTGGCGGATGTGGCCGCGTAGGTGCAGTCTCTCGTGGACTCCAGGCCGATGCCGCCGGTAGGAAGCGCAGCTCCGCCGATCCTGAGATCCTCGTAGTTTACTTCATCGAATTCATAGTAGGTCTCAGGCTCGGGGATGGCCAGGATCCTGTCCTGTCCGCCGCCTCCCCAGAAGGTGAGATAGATCTCGTTTGACATCGTGATCTCTGTGCCGCTCTGTGTGTATTTGCCGTCTGCACTGACCACATCTGCGGCGACATAGCTCTCGCTTACCAGCTGATCGTCAAGCTTGAAGTATACATAGTACTTGCCGGCATTCTCACCGTTTTTGACCTTGAGTCTGGCAAACTCGACGTTATATTCCTGATTGGCCACGATATTCGAAGCAAGCTCGGCCCATCCGGCATCACCGTCATGCCCGGGTCTCAGGCGGATGGAATTGTTCGTAAAAGCATGGCTGCCTTCACCGCCCGGCGCATACAGCTGTGCGCCGAACATGTTGCAGACACCGTCGCCCTTCTTGTCAAAGGAGAGCTGGAATTTCGTGCCTTCCTGTCCCGGTCTCCAGCGGTACTTCAGTATCACAGAGCCGGTGGGCGACGTCTTATCGTAGGTAAAGGTCCTCGTGCCGAGCTGCGTTTCGGTGCCGAGCGGGCTGCCGCCATCGCGCAGGTCATAATACGATACCTCATCATAAGCGTAATAGAGTGCATCAGGATCCGGATCGACAGGCTGAGTGGAATCAGGGATCTGCGAAATGGAATCTCCCTCATGACCCGAGGTAAACAGGATTTTGTTCGAAAGAGTCCCCTTTCCGCTGTTATAGGTCCCGTCGGAACTTACATCGGAATAGTAATACGAGAAGATCATCTCACCGTCGACACTAAGGAATACAAAGTATTTGTCCCTGTGCGTTCCGGTCGCAACCTTGAGGCGGCCGAACTCGATATCGTAGCTCTGTCCGGGCACGATGGGCTCGTCCATCTGCACGATATTGCCGTTCTGATTAGGAGCTATATGCCATGCGCCGTTCGCGCCTGATGCAGCTCCGAGCCCTCCGAAGTTCGGTCCCTTGACCGCAAGGCTGAAGGGATAGGCGCTGCCGCTCCATGCATCATAGTAGAGGACGAAATAGTTGCCGGCTTTTGGCTGACCTTCGCCGTCCTTCCAGGTCGAAGCATCGCCCGCTGTCCAGCGGAATCTGAGTACTGCGGAATATGTGTCAGATGTGGCCGCGTAGGTGCAGTCTCTCGTGGACTCCAGGCCGATGCCGCCGGTAGGAAGCGCAGCTCCGCCGATCCTGAGGTCCTCATAATTCACTTCATCATACTCGCAGAAAGTCTCCTCCTCGAAAGCTGCAGTCGCCGTGATCATGCAGCTGTTCGAACCGTTCAGGTTCAGCTGAATGCTGTCATTCAGATCTGTACTTCCGATCTGGTCCGCAGATACATAGCTCTCAAACACCATCACGCCGTCAGCTTTCAAATAAGTATAATACTTTCCGGCATTATCACCGGTGGCGACTTTGAGTCTGGCTATCTCCAGATTGATCCCGTCACCGTCGGCTACCGTATAACCGACCGCTTTTGTCGCCGCATCGGGAGCATATCGTTTCTCCCAGGTAGTGGCATTTGCAAGCCGGTATGCGAACGGATTGCCGCTGCGGTACTGGCCGGGGAACATCTGGAAATAAATGGCCGCACCTGCCACATAACGGAATTTCCAGATCACAGAATGCGTCTCGGAGGAGGCTTCGTGATAGAAAATATTGTTCTGCGCCGTTAATGTGACACCGCCGGCGGCCAGATGATTGGTGCCGGTATCGAGAAGATCTGCATACCCGACTTCATCATAAGCTTCATACGTTTCTCCTGCCGGCGGAGCCGCGATGGCGCCGGTCGGTACCGAGAACAACGTGGCAAGGATACATAAGGACAGTATCCATGCGATTCTTTTTCTGGTTTTCTTCATGGCTTTTTCTCCTGCAAAAAACTATTCCAAAACAACAAAAAATATTCCAAAACCGTTTTGAATTCATTATGATACCGGACCCCAGTCATGTTCGTCCGTCAGCATATAGCCGTCAGACATCGTCCGGTACATATCCGCGGATACGCCGTAGTGGTACATCGCTCTGACAATCCGTGAAAGCTTTTCGTTACTGCTGTGGAACTTTGACGCGATATATGAATTTACGCTGTATTCCCTCCAGCAAAAGACATCGGTCATCCCCTTGGCCAGCGACACCTCCCACACGGTATCGAAATCCGTGGCATAGATCCCGCCGAAATCCACCAGGTAAGCCCCACCGTCGTATGTACACTCATCCAGAAGGATCGCTTCCGTCACGTCTTTGCCGCTTATGATCAGTCTGTCAGCATATTTTGCATACACACGGAACCTGATACGGACACTGTTTGACAGAACGAGCGTGGCACTCTTAATATAGTCTGTTTCCAGACCGGGAAGCGTTCCCAGCGGGGGAAGCTCCGGGAGAAGCTGCAGGGATGTTTTCTCGGAAGCTGTCCACGGCAGACTGTTCGCCGGGTCGGACGTCCTGTACTGCGTGTACTCCTGTGCGGCGGCGCCGTACTCCAGGATGTCCGCCATCAGAGTGCAAAGCGCGGCAAACTGTTCGTCGTTCAGGTCCAGTTCATCGGCCGTGCTGTGATAAATATCGTCAAAATACTGACTCAGGCTGTACTCTCCCGAAACGAGCACTTCATCGCCGTCCAGAAGCTCCATCCCGACCGTGTCCGACATGCACTGCGGACAGATGCCCGCATACTCGAATCTCCAGAGATCTCCGTCCCTGGTGCCGGCCGAGATGACCGTCCTGCCCGAGCCTGTAAAGCGCATGGAGGGGACCGTCAGAGGATCATCTACCCTGGCACCTATATACAGGGTCAGATCGGAAAAGACGGAAACAGCGGCATACGAAAAGGCTGCCGTGGCAATATCGGTGTCATCTGTGCTTTCGCCGACTGGATCACCGCCCGTATCCCCGTCATCTGCAAAAGCTGCAGCCGGAACGCCGGTGATGGCAATCAAAAAGGCCATCAAAACAACCAGCAAAACAGCTGCAGCTCTTCCGTAAAGTGTCAAGGTTCTCACTTCTTCAGATTCCATGCAAAAACCGATAAGCATCCTTCTGACACATTTTATGAGATCGGACCCCATTCGTGATCATCAGAGAGCACGTTGCTTTCGTCCAGTCCGTCCCCGGGAGACTCATCCGATCCCTGTGAGGCAGCTGTATCATCTGCTCCGGAATCCGCCGTGGCGCCCGCCGGATCGTCTGCAGAAGAGGTGCCTGAAGGATCATCTGCAGGTGCGGTACCTGCAGGATCATTTACGGGCGCGGTGCCTGCCGGATCGTCCGACGATGCTCCGGGCCCGGGTTCATCATCCCACGAGCCTCCTCCGTCTATCACCTCCGCAGTCTCGGTATCATCAATATCTATAACAGATAAGCCGGTCTGTGCTCCGGGTTCTGCGGTGCCGGCCGGATCTGCAGGACCCGCCGGAACAGCCGCGTCGGGGCGTAACTGGCTGGCTGCCTCCACAGTGGAAACAGTCGCGGAAGGATCATCCGGCTCACCGGACGATCCCTTCAGCGCAAACACAAGGACCAAACCTGCTGCTATCACGGCCAGACAGGGGATCCAGATGTATTTTTTCTTAAAGAGGTTCTTCATAATGAGACTCCTCCGGGCTGTATGTATGCTCAGCGTACACTTATGCCGCTGACTGTCTCCTCAGCCCAGTTGACGAACTCCGAAGATCCGATCACAAGATTCAGAGCATTATTCGCACTCGTGGTTTTTACAAATCTGATATTCGCGAGCAAGCCGTCCGCGAGCACGTTCTCATCGACCGTGGGAGCATTGCCTACGAAGGTGACAGTACCGGCTGTCTCGTCTACCGCATAGTCAAAGTCAGGCTCTGCAAATACTCTGCCTTTGTCGATCTTGAATCCTTCACTCTCGGTGACCACGTCATAATCGGTGGTATTATACGTCACAACTACCTTTGCGGCGGCGACGGGCAGATCAGTGACGACATCGGACATCAGGTTCACTCCCACGCTGATATAGCTGTTCTGGTTATCTTCGACGCGATTGTTTCTGGACAGTCCCATAACTCTGGTGCCGTCAGCTGTCACCCAGAACGCCCTGGCATAGACGATGCTCGAGAAACTCGATGCGTTGATATTTATCACGTCAAGAGCGATAAAATACTTTGAGACAGCTGAGAAAGTCTCACCGGGGAGAAGTATCTCCGTGCTGGTCTTGCTGGGTCTGATGGCGGAGTAGACCTTGGTCATCTCCTTCACGGCTGCATCTCTGGATCCGAGCTGGTACTCGAAGCCGACCTTCTGATAGTCGATGCAGTCCGTAGTCGAAAGGAGTCTGAGGTGGGCCTTGCCGTCTTCGGAAGCCACCTGAGTCTTGACGGTGAGTACATCTGCGGGCACAAACTTTGCAAATGCGCCAAGCGAACCGATCGCGGCATCCGAGAGATCCTCCTCCTTCAGAGGGACAGGATCAGCAGCATCACCGGTGAACCAGCCGCCGAAAACGTAGCCGTCCTTCACCGGAGCCTTCTTAACGCTCTCCGACCAGTAATCCGCGATATCATAATCACCGGCGGTATCATAGTAAACAGCGCTCTCGCCAGCCGCGCATGCCCTCTCCGGAGCAAGCATAAAACCGGCCATAACCAGCGCCAGAACCATAATACCGGCCATAAATCTCTTAATCATATCTAATACCGCCTTTCTTTAGAACTCGCCGCCCTCGACCGTATCGACATCGTCATCCGGCCCTCCGGAGACGAGCATCATGACGTCGAAGCTGTGCAGAAGCAATACCATATCCAGTTTGGGTTCTTCATATCTCATAGCAGTCACCCCCTATGTTTCAACAGAATTGTAGCATGCACAAAAAATACCTGTATATCAATAACTAAACAAATTATGCAAAAAATTAAACATTTTTACTTTTTAATTAAACAACTTGATTAATTTGACAAATCTGCGCAGCGGCGCGCAAAACCAATGTTCCTGTCATATGCAATTTTTGAAGTCGATCTATTAAAAATCACTCAGTAATAATGAATATATCTGCCTGCACGCCCATGCTGTCCTCTCCCGGAACACTTCACCGGAGCCCGTCGAGGTCCACATACTCATGGCGGACGTCCTTCACGCCGTTCTCATCCACAGTCAGCACCGTTCCGCCGTTTATCGCGCTTTCGCCATAGCTTCCGATCCCCGTCTTCGTACCGAAGATCAGGCGTACTCCGCGGTACCTGACCGCCCAATTGTTCATATGGTCGTGTCCGCTGATGACGTTCCCGGTGGAGCCGAGCCTGTGTATCAGTTCGAATGCTCCTTCATCCTCCGGATATGCGCTGATGATCTCGTGATAGAAGCCGAATGAATCCTCATATCCCGGATTCCAGCCGGCAAAGCCGTAATCCGGCTCTCCCTTTTCAGGCACGGGATTGACGAATGCTGCCCCTGCCGCCTCGATATACGCGTAGATCGGAGTATGTATGATCAGCGTGCTGTCACGGCAGCCGGCCTCCTTAAGCTCGGCTATGCGATCCCTGTACCATGCGAGCTGCTCCGGCGTAAGGCCGGCCCAGGCCTCGTTCTTACCGCACATATCCGCTTTATACGGTATGCGGTCGTGCGTATCCATCAGTATGATTCCCTCGGCGGCTTTGCCGTTTTTCTCGATCAGGATCACGAAATTGCTGTTGCCGAGCGCCGGGTCACACTTTTCAAAGACAAAGGTCTTCCGTTTCATAAACTCATCGAGTACCCTGCGCACGGGCTCGTCCCCGCCCTGATTGTCATGATTGCCGAAGCAGCAGGTCCACGGAATGCCGAGATCATCAAAATAATCCGCGTAATTCCGGTAAGATACATAATCTCCCGCATATGACAAGTCTCCGCTCACGGTGATCAGGTCCGGCCTGACGCGCTCTATAAGTGTGCCGACGGTATACCTGAAGGCATCGCCGGTCCTGTTGCCCTTTTCCCACTCTCCGGCTGTAAGCTGCGGATCCGTAAGATTCAGGATGCGGATATCCCTATCCGTTTCCATAGACAGTCTGATCATATCACTTACTCTCCCATCTGACTTTTTCAAAGAACAATCCGTTTTGTACGAACGAATAGTCATCTGTCCAGTTGCGGTTTACTCCGTCGCCCCAGCCCCAGACGCCTGTTTTACGGAAGAAATAGAACGGCAGTGCCGTGTACGTCTCGCCTTCACGGAGGTGGAAAGGTCCGAGCAGATTCCTCAGGCTTCCCGTAAGAGTTATCTCTATCTCGTTCTCTCCCGCGCGGGCGGCTTCCGAAATATCGATGCAGTAAGGTTTCCACATGATCCTGCCTGCATCCACACCGTTTACGCGGACCGCGGTCACGATCGACGGAAGTCTGTCAAAGGCTATCGACGCTTTCTCAGCTTCCTCTGCTGACAAAACCACCCTTTTTGACAGCGTAATGCTGCCCGCAAAGAAGGGATAGCCCTGCGTCTCCAGTGCGCCGCAGTCTGCGGTCACGGGCGCCTTGTCCAGATAAAAGCCTCCCTTCGTCTGAAGCGAGCCGCGCTGTGCCGCCGTAAATTCGCCGTCCGTAAACACGCCGAAGCTGCCCCTCAGATACACGGCCTCTATCTCCATATCGTAGGTCAGGCGGTTCTTTACCGATTCAAAGCGCTTTATATCCTCCAGCATACGGTATGTAGCCTCGCTCTGCGAAAAATCGCAGCAAAGGCGGATCTCGTTTTTGCCCTTCCGGAGGAAAGCGCGTATATCTATCGTCTTGAAACAGACGTCATATGCAAAACCTGTCACTACTGCCGGAACCCTGCCGCCGTTTACGTATATATCGAATATCTCCGGCGTCTCGATCACAAGCTCGCAGATATCGAAAGCAAGCTCCCGGACGTCGAAGCGGAATATCACCTCCGCCTTTACCGCCCTGCCGTACGAACAAAGTGTCTCCTGCACATCGCTGACTGGTATGTCCGCACCGATCTGCTCGCCGTTAACGATCAGATCGCAGCGGTCCAGTGTCAGACAGTTCGGATCGCTTTTTGCCACGCGCCACGTTCCGTCAAGCTTATCCGAGATGCAGATGGTCTCATCTCTCTCCGGAGCTGATGCAGCCGCGCGGTCTCCGTCCTCATATACAAAAAATATCACGCCCAGGCCAGAAGCTATCCTGCTCCCGATACTCAGCTCTCCGTCCTCTTCCGTAAAGCATACGGGGGACGTGTCTCCGCTGACCGGATCAAAGGCTTCCGCGCTCTTCCCCTTCACTCTGACCGTGACCGGGATCTCCTCAGATCCGAAGTTGCAGAGGTAATACATCGTCATCCTCTGCTCATCAAAAAACCTCACCGTAGAGCGGACGTTTTTCTCCTGCCCCGGATTATCCGCGGAGAGAGAAAGCATCCGGCTGCCTGCAGGCACGCAATTAACAAGGCCGGAAAGATCAGTTACGATACAATCCTCAGACAAGGCCCGTACTTCGTCCGTCCTGATCCCGTCCACATACTCCGGGATCTCGCCGGTAAATATCACCGTTCCGCCCTGCGATCTGAAAGTGCGGAGCAGTTCAAAAGTACCGCAGTCAAGGCACTTTGCCGGAGGAACAATGACGGTCCGGTAGCTTTGCACTCCCACCCTCAGCCTGCCGTCCTCCACGCTTCCGTGACGCTTCATCAGCCGGCTTTCACCGAGATGGAACTGAAGCTGCGCATTTTCCAGCGTCTCCATCACAGCCAGCAAAGCATCTGCGTATGCGTCGGTCTGCGTCCGATCGTCGGTAAGCAGCCAGCCGCTTTCTATCGTATGAAGAACGAGGATATCAAAGCGCACCTCTCCCTCGGCTATAAGCATACCTATGCGGCTTGCCATATCATTAAAAACTTTATAGTCCTTCCACCAGGGCTGGTGACGGTAGAGCGAGGCGGGATAGTCGCGCTTGCGGATTCCCCGCAGCGAATATCCCTCGAGGTGCTGGCACAGGAGGTTTACTCCGTGTACCATCTGATGCTCATAGAGCCTCCTCATATCTTCAAAGCTCACGTTCCAGCCGCAGGCTGCGAAGGTCTCGGACAGGATCTGCTTCTTTCCGAGCTGATTCGCTGCGGACGTAAGCTGCATCTCAGTCTGCACGGACGGCAGCCCTCTGCACAGATGGTCCATGCCCGGGATATCCATGAATTCATACGAAGGCATACAACAGCCGTTAGCGAGGATGTGCTCGTAGAATCCCTCCTCGAGCACCATGTGTCCGGTGAGAGCGCAGCCGTGATCCCGGCACCATCCGCCTATCACACCCATGAAGCTGTCTGTAAAAAGATCCCTTACCAGTTTCCAGTATCTGAACCTGAACTGCTCAAAGCCGCCGATCCTGTAAAAGAGCTTCGGAAGCTGCGGCCTGATCGGCTCTCCGTAGATCCTCTCATACTCTTCTTCCAGATGAAACGACCACGGTACTCCGTTCCTTGAGGCCTGCGGCTCATCGGTAAAAAAGCCTTTCAGCTTCGTGAAATCATCCCCAAGGTGAGAGCTGTACCTCTCGTGTGTGGATCTGAGGAACTCCCTGATCACCTCGGGATTCAACGTATCCACATAAAAAGGATTTACATCATAGTAGCAGTGATAAACCTTGCCCTCATCCCGGACAATGCAGAGCGTATGCTCATCCCCGGTCCTCTCTGTCCCGCAGACGCACCTCAGATACTTCTGCTGATACTTTTCTCCGAGCCCTGTGACCGCGCCGCCTCCAAAGCCGCTCGGCCAGCCGTTCTCGTCATAACCCCAGGCATACATGCCCCTCTCCTCGCCTTCATACAGCGAAGCGGTTACGTTGTCGAACCATTCGTCCGAAAGATACTCCGTCTGCAGACCGCCCCTGGCGTGCATAAAGAAACCGCCCAGCCCGGCCTCATCCATCTGCCGGATCTGAGTCACGGTCTCCGCCTCGTCAAGCTTTTCATTCCACGACCAAAACGGTGCGGGGCGGTACTTCTTTGGCGGATCTTTTAATTTATCCCAAAAATCGTTCATTGCGTTCTCTGTCGTCGCCGCCTTTATCTCTCAAATCGCAGCGTCTTGATTTCAAAGGGCCCAAAAGCAAGTACGATGCCTCCATCCTTTGTCTCCAGAGGCGTATCCCCATATTCGAGCATATCCGTCACGGAGACTGCCTTTATATCAGGACCGTATGAAAGCCTGCATCCGGTATAACTGCCCTCAGCCTCGTAGAGACGGGCAATGAAGCCTCTGCCATCCTCCGCAGGTTTGACCGTTTCTATGATGATATTAGCGGCATCCACGCCAAGGAAATGCCCCTCGCACTGCGAAGGCAAAGATCCCTCAAATGCCAGTACCGGATAGTTCAGACGATATGCGGGCATGATGACTGCTTCGCTTTCAAAAGGAGTCTCGTGAACTAGCAGCGAGTATGTAAACCTGTGAATACCCGCATCGCCCCTCGTATCCGGACGGCAGCCTCCCTTATGAAGAGTCAGGCGCATATCACTGCCGCGGACCGAGATCCCGTATTTGCAGTCGTTGAGCAGCGCGACGCCGAATCTCGTATCGGACAGATCCGTCCACTTATGATTGCAGACTTCGAATCTGGACTTGTCCGTCGGATAGTTCTCGTGAGTAGGGCGCTTTACATTGCCGAACTGGGTCTCGAATCTGGCCTGGTCGGATCGTACGTTTACCTTAAAGCCGGCCTTCAGAAGGGAATGAGGACTCTTCCAGTCCACTAAGGATTCAAAATCTATGCGCGGCTCGTCCGAATAGAACACTATATCCTGGGTCATGGAGGAAGCACCGAAGCTGTATTTTACACGGATACGGAGCTGGAGCGCGCCGACAGATACGACCTCGCGGGATACGCACCCACTGACAGGCTCCATCTTCTGCGCCTGATCGTAATCTATATCCCAGTTATCCCACACATACGGGATGTCCTCTCCGAAATACAAAGTATTGAGCGGGCATTCCTGATCATAGACGACCTCACGGCCGCTCTTTGTCCTGTAGGAGGTAATACGTCCGCCGTCCATGACGATATCCGCAAAAGGAGTCGAAATGCGGTTTCCGTCAACCGAAAAAGGGATCCCTGCCTCACGTGCTGTACCGGCTCTGACAGAACTCACCGAAAAAGCCGCAAGCGCGATACCCGAGACGGCGGTACACTGATCTCCGTATATATCTGTATATTTCTGTATCACACAGGCATCCGGTATGAATCCCGTGTTTTTAAGTATGACCTGATCACTTCGTCCAAATGAAAGCGTATTACAGATGCTCATCACCAGGCATGCGGGATCAGCCGCGCTTTCTTCTCCTGCAGAGTCAGCGGCATTTTCAAATATCCTTACCATACCGGACTCAAGATCCGATATGGCCTTTTTATTCTCATATATCGCGACGTCATGGGCGTCCTCGATGCACGTCCCCGGCAGTATGTCGTGGAACTGGTTTTTCAGCAGGGTCTTAAGCGCTCCGTCACGGAGTTCTTTATCAAAACGTCCCGCGGCGACCGAAAGGAACTCATAATTATGTATCGCCTCTTCAAGCTTCCTGTTCGTGCGTTTGATCTCATGCATCTGCGTCAAAGTGCCTCTGTGAAGCTCCAGGTACAGTTCGCCCGAAAAGACAGGCAGATTCACTGCCGTTTCCTCCAGACGGTGCATGAAAGCACTCACAGTCGTATCCTCAAGCCTTGGCATGCCGGGGATATCCTTCACCGTCCCACAGCTCTCGAGCATGGACCGGCTCGGCCCGCCGCCGCCGTCGCCAAAGCCGTAGGATACGAGTTTCATATCAGTGACCTGCGGATGACGGATCGCCCTGACCGCATTCTTTATATCATGTACATCCGGCCAGACGTGCGTGATATTGAAATGAGTCAGCACACGGCTGCCGTCAAGTCCTTCCCAGATGAACGAGTCATGAGGGAAGTCATTTGCTTCGTTCCATGAAAGCTTTGTCGTCAGGAAATATCTGATGCCGCAGCCGCGCAGTATCTGAGGGATGGCGGCGGAATAGCCGAAGGTATCGGGCTGCCAGAAGCAGTCCGCCGTATATCCGAGATTCTCCTTCAGATATCTTTGGCCCGTCAGGAACTGTCTGATCAGATACTCGCCTCCCGGCATGTTATTATCGCATTCGACCCAGGCGCCTCCGTTCGGTTCCCAGCGTCCCTCCGCGGTGCGTTTCTTTATACCCTCGTAGATATCCGGATAATACTGCTTCATCCAGTCGATATAGAGGACCGAGCTCTGGATGAAATGATAATCCGGATAGATCTCCATCAGTCTGAGCGCATTGGAAAAGGTTCTCGCAGCTTTGTGAAGGGTCTCGCGCACGGGCCAGAGCCACGCAGTATCCAGATGGCTGTGTCCGATCAGACCTACGTATCCGAAGGAACCGCTCTCGCTTTCCCGACTGTCCATGACCTTCTGCAGTATCTCCACTGCTCTCTCCAGCGCAGGATGCCAATCCGCCTTTGTCTCGCGCGGAAACTGCGGCAGGATCCTGAATATCCCGCAGAAAGCGTTTACAGCCGCCGCATGGGCCGGCGTGTACTCTTCAAAACAGTCTATAATCTGCGTTACTGTCCTGTGCAGAGTCAGGAAACGCGCTACAGTCTCGTCACGCAGAACTACGTCAAGGCTATGGAAAGTGCGGTTGAATTCCGCAGGATAAAAGCTCCACTTATCGACCGTTCCGTCAGATCCGGGAGCAGTACCCAGAACCCTGTGTCCTGCATAGCACTCTATGGCAATCCTGTATGTCTCACCCGCTTTCGCAGCCAAAGCCAGCGGCTGTGCCTCATGCAGGCGGAAATCCGAAGGGATATCGGAGCACTTATCAAAGATCCCGCTGGCCTTTTCGTTTATAAAAAGCAGTCCCTCTGCCAGACCCACATCCGGACGAAGGTACAGCGCTTTGCCTTCGAGCTCTGCACCAGCGGTAAAACACGAGCGGATCCAGGCATATGAGAACTCCTCTCCCCATGTGTCTCCGTCCGCTATGCCGCGCCAGCCGGTCTCCGGCGTCCCGGTCATGAAGTGCGAGCGTGACTTGGGGTCGGGCGCAGGCGCCGGGACCTCCGCTATCTCGCACGTCAGAGATGTGACCTTTTTATACAGGAATCGGCTGTACTCCCCGTACAGCCTTTTTACCTTGTCTATGGTTTTGCACATGTAAGCATCCAAGAGTTTTTCCTCCTGTCTGTCAGATTATCATTTTTGTGCCGCTCTCCTGTAAGCCTGTCAGCCGGAATCCGGATGGATTGCGGCTGACAGATTCTCCTTAGGCGCTCTTATTCCTGCGCTTCTTATAAATTATGGTTCCGGACTCTCCGGCGATCACCAGCAGGCCGAGCCCGCTAAAAAGTATGTGAGACAGATTCGATGATCTGACACGGTAATCCTCATTTTGTCCGGGCTGAGTCTGCGGATCCGTATCCGAACCGGACGGCTTGGGAGCGGACGGCTCGGGCAATTGCTTAAAGCTCGCATACAGTGTGACAGGACCGGTCACGGGCGTGCTCATATCATACTCCGCCCCGTCCTTTGTCAGCCACCTGTCGAATTCATAACCGTCCATCTCAGGTATGTCGAAGATCCCTGCCGTCTCTCCCATGGCGACCTCAATCCGTTTATACAGCACGTCGTCGATCATGAGCAGGATCGGATATGTTCGTTTGCGGAAGCCCGCGGACAGATTGAGATCCATGTAGACCTGATCCGTATCGAAATGCCATTGCTCTCTAAGCTCTGTAAACCATCCCGCAAAGACCATGTCGTCCCTGTCCTCGAGAGCGCCGGGATCTTTCACCCTGCCGCCCCGCTGAACACTGACGGAATTAATGAATCTGCCGTCGTCGTAGAATCTGACCGTCCTGTACACAGGTTTGTTGATCAGCCATACAGAGCCCGTCCCTCCATGGAAGAACATCGTATTATTATCGATGTCGGCCTGACATCCGATATACTGCACCAGCAGCTCGCCGTCCACTGTGATTTCAAAGACTTTCTGACCCTCGTAGCCGCTGTTTGTCAGTACGCGGATCGAATACCTGATATCATATGTCTTTCCGGGCTCCAGGGCGATGTTCTTGGATATATCCGCGGGAACATTCTCCTTGCCGCTGTAATAGACATGCGACTGTGTGTTGCTCTGGAACCAGACTCTGGCGAAGCCGTTCTTGGACCAGTCATTCGTAAAGGATACATGAGGACCATCTCCATTGTTCATGTTCCCGATGGGTTCGAGTTTGAACTGCAGCAGACGTCCGCCGCTCTCCGCCGTCCTGACGTAGGTATACAGGGAAGCAGTCTTGTTCTTTATGCGGTCCTCCTGGATGCCCAGATCCCTGAGCGATATGGTATCGTAAGGCTCATAGGTCATATCCTCATATCTGGCCGTAAGGGAGATATCGCCCTTAACATTACCGTCAAATCTGGTATTACCGCTGTAGAAGCCTCTGAAAAGCTTACCCGCGATGGCGGGAGGCTCAGGCATGAAGTAGGTCCCCGCAAAGGCCTGATACCTGTAAGTCTGTCCCTGAACATCGACCGTGAGTGTGCTCTTGCCTTCTACCGATTTGTTTATCAGCCATGCAGCGCCCGTGCCGCCGTGGAAGTAGAACGTATTATTGTCAAGATCTGCCCTGCAGCCTATGTACTGCGCCAGCAGCTCCCCGTCCACGGTGACCTCGAGGACCTTCTTGCCCTCGTAGCCGCTGTTCTTAAGTATGCGGATCGAAAATACGATATCGTACTGCTTTCCCGCCTCCAGAGCGACTGCCTTTGAGACGTCGGGCGGTGTACCCAGCTTCCCTGCGTAATATACGTGCGACTGGGTATTCGTCTGGAACCAGACCCTGGCACGGCTGTTCACCGACCAGTCGTTGGAAACAGCCAGCTGAGGGCCGTCGCCTCCGTTCATATCTCCTATGGGTTCCAGCCTGAACTGCAGGAGACGCCCGCCGCTCTTTGCCGTCTTGACATAGGTGTAGGTCGTATTCGTCTGATTCTTGATACGGTCCTCCTGAATGCCCAGATCTATAAGCGAGAGCTGATCGTAAGGCTCAAACTCCATATCCTCGTATCTGGCAGTCAGGGAGATATCACCCTTAACATTACCGTCAAATCTGGTGCTGCCGCTGTAGAAACCTCTGAAGATCTTTCCGGCGATGGCGGGAGGCTCCGGCATGAAGTAAGTCCCTGCAAATGCCTGATATCTGTATGTCTGGCCCAAAACGTCAACCGTAAGAGTACTCTTGCCCTCTACCGGTTTGTTTATCAGCCAGGCAGCGCCCGTGCCGCCATGGAAATAGAACGTATTGTTGTCCAGTGACGCGGTGCAGCCTATATACTGGACCAGCAGTTCGCCATCCACAGTGACCTCGAGGACCTTCTTGCCCTCATAGCCGCTGTTCTTAAGTATGCGTACCGAAAATACGATATCGTACTGTTTTCCCGACTCCAGAGAGATAGTCTTTGAGACATCCGGAGGAGTACCCAGCTTTCCGCTGTAGTACACGTGTGTCTGGGTATTAGTCTGGAACCAGACTCTGGCGCGGCTGTTCACTTCCCAGTCATTCGTCAGTGCCAGCTGCGGTCCGTCGCCGCCGTTCATGGTGCCTATGGGTTCCAGTCTGAACTGCAGCAGACGTCCGCCGCTCTTTGCGGTCCTGACATAGGTATAAGTCGTATTCGTCTGATTTTTGATACGGTCCTCCTGGATACCCAGGTCTAAGAGCGAGAGCTGATCATATGGCTCAAACTCCATATCCTCGTATCTGGCAGTCAGGGAAAGATCCGTATCCGCATAACCGTTATAAGGCGTATTTCCGTTATAGAATCCTCTGAAAAGCTTGCCCTCGATAGCAGGAGGCTCAGGCATAAAGTACACGCCGCTGAAGGTCTGGTAGACATATTTTTCTCCCAGGACATCCACAGTCAGCGTATTCTTGCCTTCCACGGGCTTGTTGATGAGCCAGGCAGAGCCGGCGCCGCCGTGGAAATAGAAAGTGTTTCCGGAAAGATCGGCAGTGCAGCCTATATACTGGACCAGCAGTTCGCCGTCTACGGTGATCTCGAGGACTTTTTTGCCTTCATAGCCTGCATTCTTCATCACACGGATGGCAAATACGATATCGTACTGCTTTCCAGCCTCAAGTGAAAACGTCTTGGAAATGTCCGGAGGAGTGTTCTCTTTGCCGCTGTAATAGACGTGGCTCATGGTATTGGTCTGAAACCACACTCTGGCACGGCTGTTCATCGACCAGTCGTTGGTCAGCGCCAGCTGAGGTCCGTCGCCTTTATTCATGTCGCCGACGGGCTCCAGGATAAACTGGAAGAGACGCCCGCCGCCGGAAGCGGTCTTAACATAGCTGCGCGTCGTATTCGCAGTATTGAGTATCCGCTCCTGCTGTACGCCGAGATCTATAAGCGAGATCTGGTCGTAGGGCTCGTACTCGATATCCTCGAATACGGCCGTAAGCTCCATATCCCTGTCTGCATAGCCGGTATACTGCGTGCTGCCCTCATAGAAGCCCTTAAAGAGCTTGCCCATGGCGCTCGGGCTCTCAGGCATAAAGTATATCCCGTCAAAGGCCTGATACGTCGTCTTTTTGCCGAGAACATCTACCGTGAGCAGGTGCGGCGCCTCGTTGGGCTCAGCGTCGGCCTCCAGCAGGATATTCACTATGGCATCCAGCGTATCGGATCCTACGCCGACATATTCGGTGAGGAACTTCCTGACCGCGGCCTGCAGATCGTCCGAGCCGCCGCCGTAGCTCTCCAGCATCCGGGCGTGAGTGCCGTCCATCGACAGCTGGCCGCTGTAGATACTGGCCGCGCGCAGTCCGATCGCACTGAAGGAAGTAAGCTCGTATTCGGGGCGGATATCCTCATAGGGTATTCCCATAAGTCCGTAGAGCAGATAGGCGAACGTTCCCGTTCTGTCCGCGCCTGCCGAGCAGTGGAAATAGAACGGATAGTTGCTTTCATCCGCCATGTTCTCGAAAGCTGCCTTGTACTGCGCCTTCTGGGTATCGCTCAGGGAAAAGATCTCCTGATACGCTGCGCCGACAATATAATTGACGTTCGGATTATTGTCGTCCCAGCCTGTATAGTCGTGATTCATGCCGCCGCGAAGCTCTATCTCGGATTTCATACCCAGATAGTTGAATACGCCGCGCGAAGCGTCATCGATATGCGAGGTAAACTCATCCATGGCAGCTCCGCGGTAGACGAGACCGTATCTGACCTTTCCGCCGTCAGCGTTCATCTGTCCGCCGAGATCGCGCATATTGATCACGCTGCCGGAACTGATATAGCGGACGGGAGCATTCACGGCCGTGAAGCTGTCGACGGCGCTTGCGCTGCTGCCGTCGCTGACAAACCAGTAGTAAGTCTTTCCGGGTACAAAGACGCCCGCCTCACCGGTCAGCGAAGCCTTATCCGAAGTGAGGATAAATGCATTGTCAAATTCAGTGTTATCCGCAAAGTAAACAGTGTACGCGCCGCTTCCTCCGGTCCATCCGAAGGAAATATTCTGATGATCCTGGTATTCATGCGGCGTCGAGCAGAACTCTTTCACGAAAGCCGTCTGCGCGTCAGACGTCTCAAGACTGAGATAATCATGGACGGTATCGGTGTTCAGATAGACCTTGCCTCCGTCAAAAGCCCCGAGTTTGATCGAGGAGCCGGCAGAGGGGAGCGTAACGTCGTATACGGCGTTTACCGTCATATTGCCCGTAAGGCCGCTGAGGGCGTGATCCTCCCAGACTCCCGCGGCATTGGGAATCGCGGGAACGGCAGGTTCCTTGCCTTCGACGGTCGGATCGCTGAGCACGAAGGAAACCTTCTCAACGAGCTTTCCGAGCGCATAGTAGCTGACAGAGTATTCTTTCTCACTGTACTGAGCGGTAAAGATCGTATCCGCACTGACGGTATCTGCCCCAAAATCGAAGATATTGCCGGTCGTCTCGTTTTTCCAGCCGGCAAAGATATATTCGTATTCTCCGCCTGAATATACCGGATCGGCAGGCTGGGAGATCTGGGAATCCTTGCCCGCGGTGATCGTGGAAGCTGCGCTTCCGTTCGCAGGATCAAAGGTCACCTGTACCGTTTCGGTGGTAAAGCGCGCATAGAGTTCAATATCTCCGGTCGGCGCTGAATTTGCAAAATCAAAGAGCGCGCCGCCTGTCTTGGCTGTGTACCAGCCAAGGAAGAACTCGCCTTCTTTTTTCGGATCGGCCGGTTTTCTGACGGGCAGGCCCTTCTGGGCAAGCTGATCAAGGAAAAGCTCTCCGTCCACATAGTATTTCGCACGGACCTCATTATATCCGATCACCTGGAAGTTCTGGGTAGCCTCGACATATATCTGCTTGCCCTGAAGCGGCCTTGAGGACGGATTTCCGTAGAAGGAGCTGACGATTTCCCCGTTGATCTTCAGGTAGACGTAGTCTTTTCCGGCGTTAACGCCTTCCGCGACCCGGACCCTGCCCTGCTCAAAAGCATACCAGCTGTTTTCCTCAAAGGTATAGTTCATGGTCCCGCTGGAGCATCCTTCTATCTCCCAGCCGAACATGACCCTGTTTTTGACACCGGCCTGAATATATGAGCGGCAGAAACCGCAGTTGCCGCCGATATCGACCACCATGACCGAGCCGTCGAGGCTTCCCTCGGCGAACTTACCTGTTTTGAGAACAAATTTCACCACAGTGGAGCTCGTAGGCGAAGAAAGCTCACAGGGATAAGTATATCCGAGGTGATTGTCGTGTATCGTATCCTTTACGACTCCGCCCGGGACTATCTCGCCGATATTTATATAATCGATATCGTCAGAGTAAACATCCGGCTTTGCAAAGCCCGTAAAGCGCTGTGCAGGCAGCGCCTTGTCCAGGAAGCATACGGTATAGGAAGGCGATACGGTCTTGCCGTTGTGGGCCAGATATCCGCCCTCTGTCTGATAGTAATCAGTATACACCGACGCCTTTACTTCGCCGTCTATCTTAATAAACACATAATCCATTCCGTAGTTTGGTCCAGCGGTCACGCGCAGACGCCCGAATTCCACGTCGTGTCTGCCTTCCGTGACAGCGTCAAATCTAATATTCGACTTATCGGAAGGGAAAAAGGCATATGCTCCGTCGCCCCTGAACCAGACCATGCACTTTTCATTCCAGTAAGTATCGATGGCGATCTTCCAGCCGTCATCCACACCGGCGGTAAGCTTTGCATCCCAGCCGAACCTGACTATTACCGATTTCGTCTCACTCGTTCCGCTGTAGGTATAAGTGCCTGCCGAGACTACAGACTCATGGTCTGTTCCGGCTATCGACAGATCTGCGAGCGTCACCGTATCGTAATCCTCGGTAAAGGCCTCGGGCAGCGCCCGGACATCCACTCCTACGGTAATATTATTGATCATGGTCCCGGAAGGGAACGTGGTCCTGGCACGAAGTCTGTTGACTGATTCCGTGCCCTGAGTATCCGAGCGCGGCACGGTCGCCAGAGAGATGGCATAGTGATACCAGCCGTCATCCAGCGGTTCTACGACCAGACTGAGCCCGTTCTCACCGTCCTTGAGAGAGATATCGGAAGAGACAAAGGAAGTGCCGTTGTACAGTCCGAATTTGCAGACGTCAGAATCGGAAATGAGCGTATTAAGGTCAAATTCGATCGTTTTGCCTGATTCGGCGTAGCTTTCTATGGTCTCCGGCAGATCGTAGTAGCCGCCGCGTGTAACCTCCGCGGCACCCGACGCATCATATGCGGACTCGGCCACGGACGGAGCGGTGAAAGTGCTCAGGACCATGGCTGCCGCGAGCAGTATTCCGATCAGCGCCCTTGGTTTTTTCACTTTCTGCATGATTACTGTATCTCCCTTCAAATAGTATTACGATTACCTGTCATTATCACTCGTACCTTCCCGCGAGAGCCTCCAGCGCCGAGTAATCTGTCGAACCGTTGTGGAAGAAGCTGTAGACTGTCTTCGCGATAGGCTTTGCGGTATAAGGATCGTGATCGAGATCGTCGCCCGAATAGAACAGGCCGTATCCCGTCTCTACCGCGCTCGCACCGAGATCCGATGAAATATCGGCCAGCTTGTACATGATCACTGTGTCGATAAACGTCAGCTCGCTGCTGAGCTTATCAAGCACCAGTCCCATGAGCGTGGCAGCTGTCGTTTCATTTCTCGCGGCGCCGTTCCCGTGCCATGAAGATACGCCGGTCTCGGTCAGCCATACGCTGCTGTTTCCGTCGTTATGCTGCTGCATGACGGAGTAGGCAGTCCTGAGATTTGCAGCGCAGTTATTTGCCTTGGTCTGCAGCTGCGACGCCGTATCGGTATACTCGGGATAGATATGGGCGTTGACGATCGTGAAGTAATTGTCCACTCTCTTATCTCCCACAGCCTTGCCGGTCGGATATGCTCCGGACTCGATCGCGGTATAGAAGCTGTCAAGGAAGGCGGTCTCTACCGTCGACGCAGTCTGTACGCTGACGGAAGGCGTAGTCACCTGATTTGCAGGATCCACAGCCTTAACTGCGGCGGAGATATACCAGCACAGATCGGCAGCGATACCGGCCTTCTCCTGCACGGTAAACTTATAGGCAGCATGCTCCTCGGCCGTAGCGTCCCATTTGACTCCGTACTTCTCCATCCTTGTGCCGGTGAGATTTATCTCGTTGTACGGCTCAAAGAACTTTATCTCCGGCACTTCCGCGGCCAGAGCTCCGAAGGCCTCGGAGTTGACCTTGAGCCATGCCAGGTAATTCTCGGTATCCGTCTGAGGATCCGGAACGGTTATGTTGTGATTGTTCTCCGCATCGGAGTAGCCGTAAGGAAGTATGAATGCGTCGGTCACGTAAAGTATCTCATCGATACCCTTTGCCTTGAGCTCCGCGACCATATCCTTCAGAGTGCTCATGCCGGCTGACTTCATCACCGCTCCGTTTGAAGCGTTTGCATAGTACAGCTGATGGATCGGCATGCTGAGCCTGTAGGCATCCGCGCCCATTACGGCCGTGGCATCCGCGATGTACTCCGCAGTCTTGGTGTAGTCCTCGAGCAGGTGCTCCTGCATACCGAGGACCAGACCGCCCGACCTGGCGTAGGAATCCGAAGCGGTCAGAGCCATGTACTTCTTCATCGCGATGATATCAAGGAGATCAAGCACGCCGTCTCGGTTGAAATCAGCAATACCTTCAGGAAGCTCACTCGCATCCAGCGCACCAGCCAGGATCTTTCTGAGCGTGGAAACGTCGGCGTCCGTAAAGGATCCGTCAGCATCAAAGTCTCCCCTTATGGCATCGTGTCCGCCGGGAATGCTGTCTTTGAAAGCGCTTATGGAGTTGTCTTCGCTTCCCCAGAAAGCAAAGAATATCTCGCCTGATTTGACATTGCAGTACGTTATCTCGGGTTTCGTCACGTACTCTCCGCCGGAATCCACCACACCTGCAGCGACATAGTCCTCAGCAATCAACACATCGTCTATCCTGATATATACATGGTACTTACCGGTGTTAGGACCGGTCTTAAGCTTCAGTCTGGCGAACTCAACATTATGAGAACTGCCCGCGGCGAGGATCCACGGCATGTCGGCCTGAGGACCGTATGAAGGCCTCAGCCACATCCTGCCGTTATTAAAGCCTTCGTCAGCGCCGGGCTCGGAAAGCCATGCACCGAACATATAAGCCATGGCGTCAGCTGCGGTCTTCTCGAAGGACAGCTGGATTTTGGGCACGGAGCCGATCTTCCAGTTGAACCTGAAGATCGCGGAACCTGTGGGCGAAGTCGGTTCGTATGTAAGGACCGTACCGCCGCTTAAGGAAGTGCTTTCCTCGGCGAGCGGCTCACCGTTCCTGCTCAGATCCGCGTAATCTATCTCGTCATAAGGCTCGTAGGTCACGGGGACAGGAACTGCACTGATGCTGTTTCCTGCAGGAACGGCAACGATGATCTTGTTTGAAAGCGGCGTACCGGCATATGCGTTGTCATCCACTCCGTCGTAATAGTACGACTGGATAAGCTCTCCGTCCACCATGACATATACATAGTACTTGCCGATATTTGACGGATTGCCGGTCTTAACCTTAAGACGGCCGAATTCGATGTCATAGGATCTGCCGACTTCTATGGGCTCGTCCATATCCACTATCATACTGCCGTTGCTCGGAACAAGGTGCCACGAACCGTTAGGCCCTGCAGTCGCGCCGAATCCCGACTGATTGGGAGCCTTTGCCGCAAAGCAGAACGGATATACCCAGTCGTCCAGGAAGACAGTGATCCTGCGGTCCGAAACTTCGCCGCCGGCAGTCCAGCGGAATTTCAGTTTCATGGAGTAGCTGGAGGATGCGGCGCTGTAAGTGAAGTGGTGATTGCCGTTTTCCAGCGTCTTTCCTGCCATGGATTCATTGTCTTTGAACAGACTGTCAAAGCCTATCTCATCATAGTCTTCATACGTCTCGGGAACGGGAATATCACTGATTTGGGTTCCCTCGGTGTTATATACTTCAAATCTGACAAAGTTTGAAAGCTTCGTATCCTTGTAGGAGCCGTCCGCACCTACGGACGCATAGTAATAGGAATTGACCAGAACATCGTCGACCTTCAGGTATACATAATATTCACCCGCATGATCCCCGTTCTTGACCTTCAGACGTCCGAACTCGACGTCGTATATCTCACCGGGAACGAGCGGCTCTTCCATGTCCACCTTGGTGCTGTTATTGGACGGATCAAGGTGCCATGCACCGTTCGGCCCCGCCTCGGCACCGAATCCGGTCTGGTTAGGATACTTCGCTACTGCGCAGAACGGGAAAGACACGCTGCCCGAACCGTCCGCAGCCGTCGTATCAAAGGACAGGGAGAACTTGGCTACCGAACCCGTTTTCCAGCGGAATCTGAATACCGCGGAATATGTGGCGGACGTGGCATTGTAGGTAAATGTCTTTCCGCCGGTAAGATTATAGCCGCTGCTCGGGACGGAGCTGCCGTTCAGGCGCAGATCTCCATAGGTGATCTCGTCATAAGCATAGTAGCGGGCATCGGGAGCCTCCGCCTCCTCCTCGGGAATAGCCTTGATGGTACAGGTATAATCATTGGCATTCAGATTGAACTGGATGCCGTCGCCGAGAGCTCTCTCATCCGTGATCTCGCTCTCCGAGACATATTCCTCGAATATGACTTCATCATCGACCTTGAAATATGTATAGTACTTGCCTGCGTTGGGACCGCCTGAGACCATGAGCCTGCCGATCTCGATATCGAATTCGTCGCCTTCGCTGACGGCATGCCCTATGGCCTTGCTCGCGATACCCGGGTCATATCTCTTGACCCATTCCGCGGAGCTCGCATTTATACGGTACATAAACGGGTTCGTGCAGTACACGCCGGGATACATCTGGAAATATGTACAGGTCCCTGCGACCCAGCGGAATCTGTATATAGCTGAATGTGTCGGAGAAGCCGCAGTATAGGTAAACGGATTGTTCTGAGCGGTCAGGACGGTTCCTTCCACCGCCAGAGCCTCTCCGTCCTTTTTCAGGTCCTTGTATTCGATGATATCGTAGGGTGCAAACTCATCGGGCTCAACCTCGGGAACGGGCTCCTGATATGCGCTGATCCTGTTGTTGTTGTCGTTTGAAGACCAGTCGCCGAAACGGATCTCATTGGAGACCTGGCAGAGGGCATCGCCTGATCTGAATTTACCGTCATCGCTGGTATTGGAATAGCCCTCCTGGATCAGAGTGCCGTTTACCTTGAGATATACGTAGTACTGTCCCAGATACACGGGGTCGCCGGAGAGGACCTTGAGCCTGCCGAGCTCTATGTCAAAGGTATCCCCCCGCTTTATGGCTTTTTTCATATTGACCAGCATGCTGCTGACGTTTGGTTTCAGATGCCATGCGCCATTCACGCCCGCGCTTCCCTGATTCGGCTTCTTGACCCAGACGGCGAAGGGATATGCGCAGTTGCCGTTCTCACCCACATCAAAGGAGAACTGGATGCCCGTATCCGCGCCGGCAGTCCAGCGGAATCTGAAGATCGCCGACTTTGACGGCGAAGTGGCATTATAGGTAAAGGTATTGCTGCCGTGGATATTGTAATCCGCAGCGGGCAAAGCGGAGCCGTTCTTGCGGAGATCCGCATAGCCTATCTCATCGTATACATCATAGACCGTCTCTGTCGTGCCGCCTGCTTCCGCGTCCAGCGTGGAAAACTTGACGGTGTGGTAATCATATGTAGACAGATCAGCCTCATCCAGCTCGATGACGCCGTAGCCTCTGACAGACTCATCGCCGTAATTGAAATACGTCATGCCGGGAACTGCGGTGAGCTTGATGCCGTCCAGAGTACCGGTATAATCGTTGAGATGATCATGACCGGTAAATACGCCCAGGATATTGCCCATTGACTTGATGGTCTCAAATTCGCCCGTATTATTCTCTGCGGGGCAGGGGTTCGGGAATTCATTAAGAGAACCGGTGGCATTTGAATTCAGCTGCTTCAGATATTTTTTGCCGCCATAGCTCTTTGTTCCGTTGGCATCCTCCACGAGGAGATCATAATTCTCCGGCATGGGTATATGCTGGAACAGCAGAGCGTTTACGCCCTCATCCTTGCTCGCCGCAAGCCACTCCAGCTGATCGGTGTGTGGGCTGCCGTAGCCGCTGTGCGTATCGTTCGGTATCTGATATGCATTGGAATCCATCATGTAGAGATCGAAAGCAAGACTGCTCCCGCTGCTGGAGTAGATGGGTATCTTGCAGGTACCGGTTCCGTAGATCTCGGGCGCGGGGTCGGTCGTACGGCAGTCGCCGATGCTCTGATATACTGCAAACATCGCGTCCTTATCCGTACGCTGCCCGCTGTAATAGCTCTGGTCATCGTGATTGCCGAAGACAAATGCATAGGGCACGCCTGCATCCACTACCGGACCAAGGATCTGATTCAGAGTCATCCTCAGATCAGACAGATCTGCTTCCTTGAAATTCTGCTCGGTATTATCACCAAGGAACACGACCAGATCCGGATCCTCGCGTGAGATCGCCTGCCTCATTATATTTATAACTCTCTGATAAACAGGGAACTGATCCTGAACATCGGAAAAGATAACGATCTTGAATTTGCCGTCGGCATTAAACTTCAGATCTTCGCCCGCTGCACTGGCCGTCACGGGACCATTCCAGACCGTCAGTGCGAGTACAAGCGAAAGTATCGATGCAAGGATTCTTTTAAGTTTCTTCATAGCTTTTACCTCACGAATGCTAAGACTTTTCTGTCTGTCTGATAATAACACCGGAATAAGGACAAGCATTTATCCCCATTCCGTCATCATTATGAGAATGACAACGGCGGGGATCCCGGGGCATTGAAGCCCCGGAATCTCCGCGAAGGGAGTTACTGACGATATCTGCTCACAAGAGCATCCAGCGCCGAATAATCGGTCGAGCCGTTGTGGAAGAAGCTGTAGACGACCTGTGCCGAATTCTTGGCATTGTAGCGGTTGGATCCCGCATCGCCCGAGTAGAACAGACCGTAGCTGGTCTCGGAATCATCCGCTCCGGCAGAGGCTGAAATATCGGCGATCTTATAGATGAAGAGCGCGTCGATATAAGTAAGGTCGGTATCGATCTTATCAAGCACCTTTGACATAAGATCTCCGGTGTTGGATGTAGGACGCGAGCCCTTGTTGTCTGTCACTCCGACCTCGGTAAGCCATACGCGGCGTCCGCCGTCGGAGTTCTGCAGCATCGCGGAATACAGGTTGTTTATGCGGGTGGCCATGGCATTGACGTTGGTCTGCCTGGTCGATGCGGAACTGCTGTATTCCGGATACGCATGGGCGTTCACTATGGTAAAGAAGTTGTCGATCCTGACATCGCCCAGAGCCTTGCCGGTCGGGTAATTGCCCGATTTTATCTCCGAGTAGAACACTCCAAGGAATGTGCTCTGTACGATCGATGCGTTATCTGTAGCAATCGAAGGCGTCGTCACCTGATTTGCTCTGTCGACAGACTTGACCGCCTTTGAAACATACCAGCACAGGTCAGCCATGATACCGGCCTTCTGCTGTACACTGTACCTGTAAGGATCGTGGACCGAATCAGGCTTGGCATCCCAGGCAACACCGGGCCTTTCCATACCGGTGGTCGTGAGATTGATCTCGTTATAGGGCTCAAAGTATCTGATCTCCGGCACAGCCTCTGCAAGCGCCTTGTAGGCTGCCGCGTTGACCTCAAGCCAGGCCTGATAGTCTTCGGGCTCAGCCTGAGGATCGGGGACTGTCTTGCGATCGCTTACGCCGGGATGCGTGGTGCCCAGATAACCGGAAGGATGCACAAAATCATCAGAAACGAAGAGTATCTCTTCTATGCCCTGTGCCTTCAGCGCGGCGACCATCTCCTGCAGTTTTGCCAAGTTGGCGCTGTCGGCCGTAACGCCGTTCATTATGGTAGGATCAAAGAGCGTGCTCAGCTGGGTTCCGAGACGGTAGATACCGGCTCCCATAGTGGCTGTTACATCAGCTATGTAGGCAACGGTCTTGGTCGAATCCTCAAGCAGATGCTCCTGCATTCCGAGAACCGGCTCACCTGATCTCGAATAGGTATTCACAGGGAACAGATACTTAAGCATTGCGATAAGATCACGGAGATCCACGGCGGCATCATTGTTGAAATCAGCAGCCGCGTCTGAAGCAGCCGTCCCAAGCATAATGCTCCTGAGAACGGTAAGATCCGCCGAGGTGATCACCGCATCATTGTTGAGATCGCCTCTGATGCCCGTATGCGTATTTACCGGAAGCTCCCTCACCGCGCCTATCGCGTTGCCGCTGCTGCCCCAGAAGGCGAAGAATATCTCTCCGGACTTGACGTTGCAGGCGGTGCTGCCCGGATTGGAGGTGTAATCGCCGTTTGCATCGACCACGTCCGAAGCGACATAGTCCTCAGCAATCAGAGTATCGTTGATCTTGACGTAGAGATAATACCTGCCGACATTTGCCGGGGTGCCTGTCGCGACCTTCAGACGGCCGAACTCAACGTTATACGACGCATTTGCGGAAAGAACAGAAGGCATATCTACCTGAGGACCGGATCCGGGAATCAGCCACATCCTTCCGTTGGCAAAGCCCGCATCAGCGCCTTGCTCCGACAGCCATGCGCCAAACTGATAAGCCATTGCGCTGTCAGACGTCTTTTCAAACGAAAGCTGCATCTTCGGAACATCGCCCGTCTTCCAGTTGAATCTGAATATCGCAGAACCGGACTCAGACGTGCGGTCATAGGTAAAGGTGGTAGCGCCGCTCATATTCTGGCCGCCTGCGGGAACAGGATCGCCGTTCAGCTTCAGGTCATAGTAGCTGATCTCATCATAGTCATCGTAAGTCTCAGGAATCGGGATAGCAGAAAACGCATTTCCGGCAGGCGAGGCTATTATGATCTTATTTGACAGAGCAGTACCGTTTCCGTAGATTCCGTTGCTCACCCCACCATAATAGTATGACTGGATCAACTCGTCATTTACCTTAAAGTAAACATAGTACTTGCCGACATTTACAGAAGAACCTGTCCTGACCTTCAGGCGTCCTATTTCGATATCATACGATTGTCCGGAAACAACGGGTTCCTCCATCTGCACGATAAGATTATCATTATTCGGTACAAGGTGCCATGCTCCATTTGCACCCGCATGAGCTCCGAAGTCTGTTTGACCAGGATATTTTGCAGCAAAACAGAAAGGGAATACCCAATCATCCAGATATGTGCTGAATCTGAGATTCTCTCCACTGCCGCCTGCTGTCCAGCGATACTTAAATTTCAGCGAATAGCTGGGTGAAGTCGCATTGTAAGTATAAGTATGATTTCCATCGTCCTTTGTCTGTCCGGCCATTGATGTACTTCCGATATACAGATCGTCAAAGGTGATCTCGTCATAATCCTCATAGGTCTCAGGGATCGGGATGGCGCTGAACACATTACCGGAAGGCGCGTTGATCTTTATTCTATTAGTCATTGAAATATTATTGCCATAGGTACCATTACTGACACCATCATAATAGTATGACTGAATAAGTTCACCACCCACCTTAAAGTAGACATAATATTTACCAACATGAACAGGCGAACCTGTTTTGACCTTTAGTCGGCCTATTTCTATGTCATATGACTTCCCGGCTACGATAGGCTCATCCATGTCTACGATCAGACTTGCGTCGGACGGTACAAGGTGCCATGAGCCGTTAGGTCCTGCGGTCTTGCCGAAGTCGCTCTGATTGGGAGTCTTTACTGCGTAGCAGAAAGGATACTGGCCTGAGGAATCAAACCACGCAGTAAACTTAAGATCACTTCCCCCAGGTATCCAGCGATAACTGAACTTTACTGAATACGAAGGCGAGGTGGCTGTGTAATTGTAATCACCCTTACCGTCGTGTGTCTGTCCGGCCATCGATGTACTTCCGATGTACAGATCGTCAAAGGTGATCTCGTCATAATCCTCATAAGTCTCGGGGATCGGAGTGGCGCTGAACACATTACCGTCAGGTGCGCTGATGATGATCTTATTTGACAGTGCCGTACCGTTTGAATATGTCCCATTACTTACACCGTTATAGTAATATGACTGAATCAGTTCACCGTTTACCATATAGTAGACGTAATACTGACCCGCATTGGGACCTGTCCTGACCTTCAGACGCCCAACCTCTATGTCATATGGCTGTCCGGCCACGATTGGTTCGTCCATATCTACGATCAAACTGTCATCAGACGGTACAAGATGCCAGGAACCATTGGGCCCTGCCTGGGCACCAAAACCTGTCTGGCCCGGAGTCTTAACTGCAAAGCAGAAGGGGTATTTCCAGGCATCAAAATAGGTGGTGAATTTCAGTTGATCTCCACCTGGTATCCAGCGATACTTAAATTTTACGGAATAGGAAGGTGAAGTGGCATTGTATGTAAAGGGATCTTTGCCCCCCATCGTCTGTCCCGCAACAGAATTGCCGTTATAATACAGATCGTCAAAAGTGATCTCGTCATAATCTTCAAACGTCTCAGGCTCGGGAACAGCCGAAATATAGTTATCAGATGTTCCATCTGTAAACCTGAGATATGCAGGATCAAATGCCTGGTTATTGCTGCCATACGTACCGTCGCCATTTGCGCCGCTATAGTAATAGCCGTAAATCAGCTCGTCGTTAACCTTGACATAAACGTAGTATTTGCCCGCATTCGACCCAGTTGCAACCATCAGCCTGCCATGTTCAATATCATAGTTTTGACCTGCAACTATTGGTTCGCTCATCTGAACGATATGATCAGCTTTGGATGGATCAAGATGCCATGCACCGTTTGCACCTGCAGCCGCGCCAAGCTTCGAATAGTTCGGCGATTTTACAGCAAGGGCAAAGGGATACGCATCTCCTGACCATTTGTCATAGTAGAATACATAATACGGTTTATCGGTATCATACGAACCTGCTGTCCAACGGTATTTGAATATCACAGAGTAAGTAGGTGAAGTACGGTTGTAAGCAAACTTCGGATTTCCATTCAATGGCATTCTGGATGCTGTCAGCGGATTGCCGTAATATAATAAGTCATTATACGTGACAACATCATACTCCTCATACGTCTCCCCTTCAGGTGGAGCTGCGTCGGCAACTGTCGGCGCCGTAAAGAGCGTGGCAATCATAGATAATGCCAGTATCAGAGTCATCAGTCTTTTAAACTTCTTCATGAGTTTTCTCCTTTCAAAGCAGGATAAATACAGCATACTACTTGTCGTATCTAAGGACATTTACGGCATCAGCTCCGGGCAGAATTTATAGAGCGGAGCGATATCTTCCGTATTATGGATATATTTATAAAACGCAACAGCGTCCGGCTTGGGACAGCCGGGCTTTTCGGGATCGCCGCGCGAAGAGAACAATCCGAAATTATCCTCGCTGGCATCTACCGAAAAATCGTAGTAATCGTTCAGCATATACAGATATACCCCTTCGAAATACGGCATCTTAGCATCGAACATTTCAAGGAGCTTCGTCATATTCTCACCGTTGAGGATCTCCTGGGCTTCGTTGTCGTAATCCGTGAAACCCCACTCGGTGAGTATCGCCCTCTTGCCGGCGTCACCGTGGCGCTCGCAGGCTTTGTAGAAAGTATCTATATGCTCAAAGTATTCGTCGATCGTCGTGCTTCCCAGATACGAATGGAAATTGATCACGTCAAAGTAGTGATCCGGATCGGTGTCCGCGTACTCCCCGTCAAAGGGGTGCGCTCCCGATTCTATTGCCTCGTACAGGTAGTCCAGTACATCCTGACCCTCTCCTCTGGTGGCAAAGCCGGGAGTCGTGACCAGAATATCCGGATTTGCGGTCTTTGCCTCCTGGCTGATGTAGTACTGAAGATCGGCGATCATATGCGCCTTGTCAGTCATCGTGTATTTGTAGCCGTCGTCCAGACCCCACTGATGGCCCTGCTTTGTAAACGTATTGGAGCCCGAGATATCCGGCTCGTTCATCGGCTCGATATAGGTGATCTCCGGGAATTCCGCGGCGATCATTCCCCAGGCTCTCGCGAAGAGCTTCACCCAGCGCATGTACATCTCCGCCTCTACCGCAGGATCGGGAACAGCGCCGTTGCTGGTCACCTGGTAGCCGTAAGGATATATAAACGAGTCGCTGACCGCGCAGAACTTCTTTACTCCGACCGACTTCATCTTTTCTATGATCTGATGGACCAGCTCCTTAAAGCCCTCTTTGAATATGGGAGTATCGCCCTCGCCTACGGAAAACATGGACTCAAGCGGTGTGCTCAGTCGGTAGCACTCCACGCCGAGTATCTCGGTCATCTCTACGATATAATCCATCGTGGAGCTCGGATCCATCGGGCGCTGCTCGTAAATATGGGCGTTGATGCCGTACTGAAGCGGCATATCGCGCTCCTCTCCGCTCTGAGCGGAAGGCTCTGTCCCCTCGGACGAGGGAGTCTCCGGCGTCTGTCCGCAGCCGGCAGCGCAGACAGCAAGCATCATCGCGAGTAAGATCGATATATATTTCTTCATAAGCTGTTTCACCTCCGTTCAGTCTCTCCGGAAAAGCTCTCAGGCCTTGTCCGAAGGGGCTTTCGGCGCAGACGCGTTGCTCTTCTTTTTCTTTTTGACGGACATGCCGATGATCACGCCGAGAAGTATCAGAATGACCGCTCCTATCACCGAATAAAGGATGATAAAGAGCGTGGGCAGCCCTTCGTTCTCTTCCGGAGAAGAGGGAGTCTGCTCCGCAGGATCGGACTGTCCGGGCGTCTGAGCCTCAGAATCAGCGGCATGAGCTACGGGCTTAGGCTGCCAGATATCCGTATTGTTAGGATCCTGTTCAAAGCTGACTTTCGCCGCAGCAAAGGTGCTGTCGAGCGTATACACAGATATATCGTCTATCGCTGCGTTATCCGACGTCCAAGAAAGCCTCCCGTCACCGACAGGAGCGGAAAATGTATACTCGACTATGGGCGCGGACAGCCTGTCGGCAGGCTCGTAGACGCCTTTTGCGGCGAGTGATAACGCGTCATACTGAACTATCAGTTCAAAATCGGTATTCACATAGTCCGAAAGTCTGTAACCCGATATATCAAATTCGGTTTCCTTTTCGCCCTCATGCACCGTGACCTTCTGCAGATCCCCGGACAGGGTCAGCGAGTTTTCTCCGGGCAGGCTGACCGTCAGGTCGGTGCCTGTACCCAGCAGGGTAAAATCTGCGATGTAATATCTGCTGCTCTCCTTCATTCCGAGACTTCCGCCCGAGAGCTTCATCGCACCATCGTTTACCGCAGCAGCTCCTTCTGTCTGAAGCTTATCGGATACGGCACCGTCAAAGCTCTCCCTGAGCGCGATTGCGGAATCTCCGGTCGCTTCGGGAGCTATATTTGTCAGTTTATAATTGAAGATATCAAAGGACAGCCCGCTCACGCCAAATATGGTGACATACCCGGCAGTGTTGATATCCGGAATGACGGCGCGGCAGATGCCCAGCTGAGAGATATCCTCGCTGTCTTCCTTGAAATAGACATAGACCGTGCGGTTTTTGGCCACGAACATGAAGTTGTACTTCGTGTCCTGATCTTTGTAGAAGTGGTAATCCTCTATCTTCTGCGTCTTGGAGCCGTCCGCAAAGCTGCACTGATTTGTGGTCATGTACGTGCAGGGATCGACTCCCCAGGCGTAATACTCGAAGTAGATACCGCTGTATCGGTCGGGTATGGTGGCGTAGGAATCCTTACCGAAATTCACTCCGAACCACTGGCTGTTGTGGCCCTCGGAGACCATCCGTACGTCGAACTGCAGGATGAAATCAGTATAGGGCTTTTTCGGTCCGAAGGAGCTGTAGGAGCCGGAATTTTCAAAATAGAGCGAGGGCTCCGGGGTAAAGGCACCCTTGGGTCTGAGCGAGACACCGGGGCCCATATAGTAGGTGCGGTCGCTGATGTAATACTCCTCAACGCCGTCCTGTGTGAGCCTGATGCCTCCGAAGTCGTTTGACAGATCGGGCTGATCGCAAGGCGTGTATGTATTTCTGATAAGCTTCGCTTCATCGACTCTCACGTCGGAGGCGCTCACACCGTCAAGGGAGTAATCACAGATCCCCCAATAGCCGTCGTATTTTATGTCGTTGAATATAAACAGCACCCCTGCGATGCGCGCCGTAAGAGTGTAATCACTGCTGACGGACGCCTCGAAGTCGATGGACGGTCCGCCTATATTCAGCACGCTGAGCGGGATCAGATCATCACCGAAGTCCACCGCGCTGCCGTTCTTTATCAGATTCACACGGGCAAACCCGTCCTGCGTGGCCGACACACCTACGATCGTGGAGTTCCTAAGGTCACCGGGCGAATCCGCACCGAGATAAAAGCCAAATATGGCATTCTCCTGCAGTTCGCCGAGCTGTGCTTTGAAGCTCAGCTCATAGGGCGTACTCACCTGGTCACAGGCGGTGAGAGGGTTCTTTGCGGTTATGGTATCGCCCGCCTTGCCGAAGATGGGACCTGCATCACGTGCGATAAAGATCTCGTCCCTGGTAAAACGGGATTCGTTTGTATGCCAGAAACTGTCGCCGACCGCCTCGTCCCCGTAAGTGAGGCTGCTGGCGGTGAAATCATCGGAAAAAGCGAGGTGATCCGGGCTGTCGTACACCTTGAAATCACGGAGGCTGAAGATCTCGTTGATACCGCCCCACATGCAGAAGTATCCGTCCGGATGCTCCATGCGGATAGTTGTCCCGAAATCAGTCGTCACGACCGCTTTGCCCTCCTCCAGTATCTCCATTGTGAGACTGAAGGTGTTGCCGGAGATCTTACGGAGAGTCACGGCAAAATCAGTGACCTTTCCGGCAGCGAGTGCGTTGCTTAGCTGCGTGACGCCGCGATTTGTCCAGCTGTCCATGCCGCCCATCTCATAGATGGCCGCAACTCCGCTGGCGATACTGAGGTTGAAATCAAATTTGGATACGGTGGTCGAAGGACTCTCGCCGCCGAAGCCGCAATAGATGAAGCCGTTATTTGTCGAGAGCATGTCCACCGAGAAGGTGAATCTGTTGTAATCTCCCAGTCTGTACGCGGCCAGCACGAGCGCGGAGCCATAATGATAGGCGCCCGTAAAATGCATGCCGAAGGAATCCGTCTTTACCAGGACGCTGTCGCTCATAAAGCTCGGCTCCAGAGAACCGGAATAAAAATGCTCATCCATCGCGACGGTCTTGTTCTGACCGTCCGGAGTGCCTTTTATCACAGGACCCTGCGCCGCTGCGGGCGCGGCGTACAGCAGTATCATGACGATACCGAGCATGACAGGTATGAGTTTTTTCGTCAGTCTGCGTATATACATGGCGTCCTTCTCCTTAAAAATCGACGTCGGGGGTGAGCTTGTCGGTGATCTTTCTGGTCACGATCACGAGGAAAGTCACCGATACGGTAAGCAGGAAACCGACCGTGGATATCTGCGGCATGTCGGAGTTCTGGGCGATCGGCGTCATGTTAAACATGTACCAGCCCACCGTACTGTATGCGCTGCGCGGGCCGGTATTGCCCGCCAGGATAAGCATCGGCTGAATATAAAAGGCCGAGACCGCCATCATGCAGTTGATCAGGAATACGCTGACCGTAGGCATGATCAGCGGTATGTGGATCTGGAAAAGCTCGCGCCAGAAACCGACTCCGTCGAGCTTTGCCGACTCGATGACCTCCTTTGGAATGCGCGACATGGCCGACGACATCATGATGATGTTTACGCCGGCGCTGGCCCATACGCAGAAGACCGAGATCAGCATCCAGAGCCTGCTTATGACCTCGGGATCGTCAAGCGAGGCCTCCCAGCCATTGTAGTTAACTCCGATCAGACGAAGCAGCTCGGCCGCCGGGCCCTGGAGCATTCCGGGGCTGTAGGCGAACATATATCTGTAGCTGAGTGTCAGTATGACGATCGAGATCATGGAAGGCAGGTAAAAAATGATCCTGAATACACGCTCGCCGCGGATATGCTTTGAGAATGCGTAACCGATCAGGATGGCCAGCACGAGGCAGGCAAGGTTGATGCCGATGGCCCTGAACGAATTGATAAACATGTTCATGGTCTCCGGACGCTCATGGAACTGCCTGAACTGCTCGATAAAATTATCTATGCCGGCAAATTTGTAGGTATTCTCAAAGTAGTCCCACTCGGTAAAAGCAAGCGAGATGGTCCTCAGGTTTATATACAGCCAGAATACGACAAAATGAAGCATCGGAACCACAAGCAAAGAGGCTATAAAAAGGTTCCGCTTTGTATATTTTCCGCGTTTTTTCACTTTTTTGCTGTCATTGCTGTTCACTGTTTTCCGCCTCCGGAACGATCTTACTGAATCAGGGGTACCCGCCGTGCTACTGTATCTCTGTCATTCTGAATTTCTTGATGTAATTCTGCTTTGAAAGCTCAAAAGTCCTCTTGGCCTCGGCCATGACCGCCGCTCCGTCGGTCTTTTTGAGCATATTTACGACTGTGGACGGCGTAACCTCGGCAAAGGCGATGGGACGCTCATGAGTATAGATCAGGGAGATCGCAAACGGGCTCTGGCGGTACGCATTCATCGGGAAATCGTAGATCCTCGTGCTGCCGTAGTAGACTTCGAATACGCTCTTGTTATATTCGGTCATGGACTCGTCCGTGATCGTCCTGGCATCATAGCCAAAGGGGCGGATGCCGCCGCCCGAGCGGATGGTAAACTTCATCAGCTGGTCCTCGCTGCACAGGAAGGCGAGGAATTCCTTGGCCAGATCCTTGTGCTCGGCGCCGCTGGGGATGAACATGATATCGTCGTTCGCGCAGTAGAGATATTTCTCGCTCTCATGTCCGTCGAGAGCGGGGATATTCATAAAGCGGATGTCTGAATCGTTCTTTCCGTCGGAATCGCTGTCGATGACTCCGGTCAGTCTGGCCTCGGACTCGCCGAACGAGCTGGCCATGGCGATGACGGGACGCTCCTCGTTGCGCTCGGCGTAGAGCGCACGGGTAAGTTCCTGGGTAGTAAGGGTATTAACAGCGGAAAGGCTGTTTTTGTAGGCCTGCGCTTCCGGATCGATTATAAGCTGCTTTATTGCATCGAGCGAAGCCGCCAGACCTTTCTGATCGAAGACATTGCTTGAAAACGTCTGATCCAGCGTGGTCTGGGAGGTATTTCCAAAGTTCCAGAAATCGTAGAAGCTGCCCTGGCCGTCGATGTTCGAAGTCTCAAGACCCTGGTACTGAGCCCACCAGGTGAACATAAAGTAGTATATCTGCTGAGGGGCCAGAGCCGTCCAGCCAAACGGGACGTACTTGTGGCCGTCGTCGCTCTTATACGCGTTCACGTCCTCGCAGAGGGCAAGCCACTCGGAAAGATTTGCGGGCGGCGCGATCCACTTGCCACTGGAAGCGTCGACCGACTGAGCGGAGACCGCCGTGGACGAAACGTGAGGGATCTTTGTCAGCACGCCGGCGTTGTAGGCCAGCGACATGGGCATCGCGGAGAAAGGCATGACCCAGTAATAGGCGTCGCCGGTACCGACCTGTCTCTCGGTATAGTAGCGTCCTACCACGTCGGGATCGATGTATTCGGAGATCTTGACGTCGCCGGATGAGGTCTTTACGGTGGACTCATATACACTGGTGATATTCTCGATGTATCCGTTCTGGACCCAGCTCTGCCAGCGCTTGGAGGATCCGATGTATACGTCGGCGAGGTTCTTTCCGGCCGTGAGGCTGTTTTCAGCGCCGCAGTCCATGTCGCTCGAAGGGATCGTCTGGACATTAACACCCTTTTCCGCGCCGAACTCCTCCGCTGCGAGCTTGATCCACTCGTCTCCGTAGGCTCCGGAGTAATACTTCACGACCAGATCGTAGCTCTGGTTCGATGCTCCCTTAGTGGCCTCCTCACCGGTGCCCGAGGTGCCGTTATCGTCCGAACCGCCGCATGCGGCCGTGCAGACAGTCATAATTCCCGCAAGTGCAAATATCAGTATTCTCTTGGACAGCTTCATGTTTATCGCTCCTTTTAGTGTTATTTCGATAGTATTATTCCGGTCTCAGCCCTTGATGCCGCCGCCCAGTGATACGGTCATGATCTTTTTCTGGAAGGCGAAGAACAGTATGATGATAGGTATCAGCATTATGATAATGGTTGCAAAAAGCTCAGGATAGCTGTGGCCAAGGTCGATCTTGTCGGATATCTCCTTGACTCCTACGCCGAGTGTCGGATGCGAGGGCATGAACAGGTACGGTCCGGAGAAATCGTTCCAGGTCCCGATAAACCCCATGACCCACTGCGCGACGACCATGTTCTTTGCCTGGGGGACCAGAATCTGGAGGAAGGTCCTCCAGTACCCCGCGCCATCTATCATCGCAGCCTCCACATATGTGTGCGAGATGTTGCGGAATACCGAGTAATACATCAGGAAACCGAAGCCCGATACGCCGCAGGACATGATGATCAGTCCGATATGCTTGTCAAAAAGCCCGAGGTCATTGAGGAGCTTGTATACATAGGGCGTGGTGCCTGCCACGGATACGAACATCGGCATGATAAAGATGAAATAGACGACGTTCCTCAGCTTATACTGAAAGCTGGCGACTGCATGCGCCGCGCAGAGTGAAAAGAAGGCCGAGACCGTGGGGATGGTCAGCGAGAGGATAAGCGTATTCGCGAGCATCCCGAGGATATTGTTTTCGCCGGTAAAGAGCAGCTTGTAGTTCTCCAGAGTGAAGCTCGTGAACTTCCATTGATCATAGAAGAACTCATTGTTATCCGGCTTGAACGAATTGATCAGCATCCAGACAAGCGGCAGAAGGAGCGTCGCCCCGTAGATGATGAACAGGACGAACAGAACATTCATTATGCCGGCGTTTTCTTTTTTCTCAAGCCTTGATTTTTTCATACAGGCATAATACCCCCTCATACTTTGACTGCATTGTAGCATGCGCGAAAAAAGCTTGTATATCAATAACTACACAAATTATGCAAAAATTTAAACATTTTTCCTTTTTAATTAAAATATATTACTAATCTGCTTTTCCGGGGGCTGAAAATCACTTAAAACGCACAAATCAAACGGGCTTGCCTTTGCCGGGAGACTGATATATAATTAAATCAAATGCGAATTAAAATATAACTTTTTACACTTCAATATCTACTTTTTATAAAATGCGGAGGGTACCATGGCGCAGGATCTGACATCAAACAGCATTTACGAAGAGAAGGGTGAATCCAGGCTCGAGGACTACGAGCTCGTGTATCAGATCTGCGACCATCCTGTACTGATGACCTCACCGCATTATCATAACGTGATCGAGATCATCTATATTCTGGAGGGAAAGTTCGTAGTCACCGTCAATGACGCGAAATATACCCTCAGCCCCGGCGAAATGGTACTCATCAATGCAAAGGAGGTCCATTCCGTCATAGTTCCGGACCACGGCATTCACAGGTCCTTTGCTGTAAAATTCCTGCCGGAGACCATCTGCTCCGATACCCAGTCACTGATGGAGCTCAAATACGTCATCCCCTATATCATGGCCTTTTCGGATTTCAAGACCCGCTACACAAAAGAGGAAGTCGAGAATTCGAATATAAAGAGCTGCATCGACAATATCATGAAGGAGGACCGGGAGCGGGGCTACGCGTATAAATTCGCGATCCGTATATATATATCCCATATCCTTCTCGATCTTATCCGCAAGGTCAATACCGTCAATCCTTCCGAGGAAGAGATCAGCGAGTCGATCAGAAACAAGTTCACCGATATATTCCACTATATATCCGGTAATTATGCCGAAAAGCTGACCGCCGTCCAGATCGCAAAGAAATTCGGTCTGCGCCAGTCGGATTTTTCCGCTTATTTCAAAAAGATCACCGGCAAGAGCTTCAACGAATACCTTAATTACGTCAGAGTCTGCAAGGCTAAGCGGATGCTGATCAACTCCGAAATGAACATCTCGGAGATCGCGCTATCTGTCGGTTTTTCCAGCACCAGCTACTTTATCAACTGCTTCAAGACCCAGATGGAGATAACCCCCATGGGCTTCAAGCAGATCTACAACGATCCGCCCGCAAGCGTATATTACCATCTGGAATCATAAAATCAAAATGTCCGGCCTGCCGGGATCAGTGTTTTCAAAAAATGACCGCCGTTAAAGCGGTCATTTAAGCTTATGATCATGTGCGCCGTTTATTCTATGATGGGGATCTCTTTGAGCGAACCGTCTTTGCCTATCCTGACAGTTTTTACCTCAAAAGGCGCAAAGCCGAGCTCAAAGCTCTTTTCCATTGCCGTAAAATTCACCGTCGCATTTACTGCTCTCCCGGCAGTTTCAGTCAGTCTCAGCACTAAGCCGTCGCCGTCTTCGCTCCCTTTCAGTGCGGAAACACTTATATTATCCCGGTCGATATTCATGGCGCTGCACTCCTGGGGCAGGCTTCCGCCGTGATGGCTCTCCTGCACAAGGACCGGAGGCATATTCAGCAGCCTGCCCTGATTCGTAAGCTCCGCCGGTATCTCTCCCGTATGAGGACAGAGTATCAGATTGAACTCCTGCTCGCCCTTGTCGATAAACTCCATCTCATCGTCACGCGACACTCTGCCGTAGTGGTCCAGATAAGCGCACGAGCGCGCGACCATGATCCTCAGATCGTTTCCGATAGCGCAGTGGCTGTATCTGCCGTCGTTGATAAGACCAAGACCTGCTCCGGTATCTTTATCGGCCATATCCGCCCACTCATGCGCCGCGTCTTCCTCTCCGTTTGCCGCTTTTTCGATAAAGCCGTACGGCATGGAGTAGACAGCCTTTGGCGATTCGACGTTTACGGGGAAAGAGAGCTTTATCAGCTTGTACTCCTCATCGGTATCCAGCACGCAGCGGATATGCAGTCTCGGATCGTTTCTGTAAAGGGAGTAATACCTTTTCAGGACGGAATTGCCGTATCCGGTTACGGATTTCAATGTCGCCCGGACGGGACCGTTTTCAATCACGGAAAGGGTTCCCCCGCCGAAAGCGCCGATATCGTCGTTCAGATAATTGATCAGGTGAGACCACGTATCATGCCCCGTATCGTCGCAGACGATCGCTTTGCCAAGCGGTCCTTTTGCAAATTCACGGTTTTCGGACTTTAATATGTAGGAGATCGCGGCGCCGCTTTCCCTGTCGAAGCTGATCCTTACAAGATCGTTTTCGAGCGTGCATTCCGCAGCTTTAAGCCCAGTTACGGCGGTCCTGACCGTCTGATCCTGCGTCTTGCTGTAGATGTAGTAAACACGGTAGCCCATTGCGGGGAGCTCCACCGTGAACAGACATTTTTCGAACTTGGTACCGTCAGTATAAGGCGCTCTTACCATCTGGAAGGGCACTTGTTTTCCTACGTGATCCAATACCTGCGAAACGCTGTACGCGCCGAAGCTTACTGCAGTCCTGACCGCAAAAGGATGAGGATTGAAAACGGCCATCGGCGAACCCTCGCCCTCGCGAAGCCACAGTCTGTCGCGCATCTCGGACACGTCCGCGTCCAGAAAGTCCGTAGTCCTGATCATGCCGGCGATACTCTGCAGGGCGAGATCCTCGATCTCCCGTGCGATCTGCCTCGCATATCCGAAGGCATTATATGCGTCGTTATACGCGTCCTTTATGCAGCAGCCGGCCAGCACGTCATGGAACTGATTGAACATGACTCTCTGCCAGGCATCTTCGATTCTCGCGCCGTGAAGCCGTCCGCCCGTCAGCACAGATGCCAGCGTATCGAATATCTCCGCCCTGACCAGTTCGCACTCGGCGCGGCGGTTCGCGTACTTAATCCTGCTGTTCGCGCTGTAGCAGCCTGAGGCATGGTGTTTGAGATCTCCGGATACTACGGGCATCTCTGCTCCTGATACGTTTTCAAAGTATTCTTCCGGGATCGCGTAGACGAATTTTTCATCCCTTACCAGTTCGCGGGCCTGTCTGAGATGCTCTCTGGAGGGACCTCCCCCGTGATTGCCTATCCCGAAAAAGATCATCTGATCCTGTGATTTCTCACGGTAGATATCTACGCGCTCCTCTGAGAGGTCGCCGTTGTACAGGTCCGGTATGCGGAAAGCCGTCACCTCACTGCCGTCCGGTCCCTTCCAGATGTGGAGGTTTTCGACAGGCAAGGCGGGATTCTCCGTCTCTCTGCAAGGACGCATGTACACATAACAGTCTATTCCGGATTTCTTAAGCAGCTGCGGAAGCGCCGCGCTGTGTCCGAACGAGTCCACGTTATATCCGATATTTGTGATCCTTCCGAAATACTCTTTGTAGAATTTCTGGGAATACAGGAAATGCCTGCAAAAGGCCTCGCCCGACGGGATATTGCAGTCCGGCTGGACCCACATGCCTCCGGTGAGTCCCCAGCGGCCCTCTCTGACCCTCGCTCTGATCTCATCGAACATGCCGGGATCGCTCTCTTTGATCCAGAGATAATACGCCGCGCACGCGCTCGTGAATCTGTAGTCCCCGTCTTCGTTCATCCTGTCGAGTGCCGAACGAAAAGTCGACCTTATCAGTGACAGTCCTTCGGATATTTTCCACTGCCACACAGGATCCAGATGCGCATTGCCGATCAGGTAGTATTTTTCAGCCATTACAGGAACTCCTTCGCACTAATATTAGGTTTAAAACCGGAGGTTCTTTTTCTCTGCCGTTTGTGGCAGGGACATGATATCTTCGCTTCATTTCCGGCAGGGGGTCAGATCTTCTCGAGGACCATGACTTTGTAGGGCCCGACCTTGATATCGTCTTCAAAGACCTCTCCGGAAATGATATCTCTGTATTTTGCTTTATTTCGGTACTTTCCGCCCCTGCCGCAGACATCGACCAGGATCACTCCGGATCTGTCCGCACCGCCGAGCTGACCTTCGTCCGCAGAGCCGGCTTTTACCGGGGTGCGCGGCGAAACGATGAGCGAATCGCCCTCCGTCAGTCCGCAGGGAATACCGGCATCATCACAGACCAGCGTGATCAGCTTTTTCATGTCCTTTTCATCGGGAATCGTTCCCAGGATGTACACGAATCCCTTTCCGACAGCAAAGCGCTGAAGCACGGCATCTCCGCAGACGGCCCTGTGACCCGCAGAAACATTTACGATATCGGCTCCGTCCGCCGGCTCAAAGGTCTCATAGTATGTATTGCCTCCAAAGTCCTCTCCGTCGCGCCACTTCGAGCTGATCCTTTTTTCGTTATCGGGGAACCAGTATTTGAACGCGGCTCCCGTCAGCGTTTCGAGCATGCCGTGAAGCCTGTCCGTATAGCGCGTGCCTTCCGCGCTGCGGATGTCAGTCATGGGGCCGGTGATCCAGACGCCGCCGTTCCTGACCCATTCCGCGATCCTCTCCCTCAGATCTCCCTGATCCAGAGTTATCATGAAAGGTGAGAAAACGACTCTGTATTTTGACAGGTCCGCTCCTTCATCTATAATGTCAGGACGCAGTCCACAGTCCAGCAGCGGCTTATAGAAATGCTTTTTCAGACTGCCGTCATAGCGGAACCCTCCGACTATCGGCTGCGTCTCGAACATGTTACAGCAGAGTGAGGAATAATGCATCGCGACAGAGGTATCAACCACCGTTTCATTTATAAAGCCGGCACATTTGGCAAAATCGCGAGCGACGTCTCTGACTTCCTGCGTGCTGTACATCTCGCGGCCGCTCGAATCAAGCACCGCGCCGTGCACCAGTTCATGCCCGGCCCAATGTGTACGCCACAGCCAGTACATGGTTGCTTCTCCTCCAAGAGCCAGAGGAAGCCATGAATTCGCATAGCAGAAGCCATCCGGCTTAATGCTGCCGTGAGTCCCGGTCGAAGCCGAAAAGCATGTCGCTGTCTCCGTGTTCCAGAACGGGCGGTCCTTCAGTGTCCTCAGATAATCAAACCACAGGCAGCATTCCCAGAGGTCGTCCGGAGTGTTGTAATGATTGAACTGCACGACATCCAGAGGCGCGTGAAGCTGTCTGTAGTTCATCCCGCCAAGCGGCATCTGATCCGTCCCAATAGGAGCCTTTGTGTATTTTTTCAGGATCCCGGCCTGCATCGCCACAAAATCTATATGTGCCTCTCCCGCGCTTATCAGAAACTCCTGTTTGAGGTGGGGGTTTTCCCAGGTATCCCGAGGCAGCGGAACCTCGTCAAAGCTGTCATACGCCTGACTGAAAAGATTAAGGTTAAGGCGACGGTTCATCTCTCCGACGGTGCCGAATTTTTTTCTAAGATGCCCGCGGTATCTCGCAGCGCAGTTTTTGCAGAAGCACCCTTCGTTGTTCGCGAGATAGATCTCGTTATCGATCTGCCAGCCTATGACTGCCTGGTCGCTGCCGAATTCGCGCGCCAGCATCTCGACGATCCTGGCACTGTACTTCAGATATTCGGGATGATTGGAGCAGGCGTGGCGTCTGCCGCTGTGCTGCATCACCCTGCCGTTTTTGAATTCCACGAGCATATCGGGGTATTTCTTTGTGAGCCAGATAGGCGGGGTAGCTGTGGGGGTGCCCATGATCACGCCAATTCCGGCGTTTCTTAGCTTGTCCGTTATGCGGTGAAGCCACCCGAAATCAAACTCACCGTCACGGGGCTCCATTTTCCGCCAGGCGAACTCACCTATCCGGACCACGTTTATACCAACAGAGAGCATCTTTTCGATGTCTCTGTCCTCCTCCGATTCATCCCAATCCTCGGGATAGTAAGCTGCCCCAAGATATGGCGGCCTGACTTCCATCATACCCTCTCTCCGATCGGTCCAGCCTTCATGCACCCGTTCCTTTCCGGATCGCATGCATTTTTTGCGCGTGGTACCCCAAAATATTCATTTTACTTTATCATGCGTCAAAAAAGCTTGTATATCAAAAATCAAGCAAAAAATACAAATAATTAAACATTTTTCTGCGAAACGGATTTGGGGGAACTGCAGGCTCGCCTGCTTACAGATAAAAAAATCGGAAATAATTAAGATGCAGGCCTGAAGGGCGTTTTTTGATCTCAGGCCTGTTTTTTTCTCCCGGCATGCAGGCCTGAGGGGCGTTTTTTGATCTCAGGCCTGCTTTTTTCTCCTGACATGCAGGCCTGAAGGACGTTTTTTGATCTCAGGCCTGTTTTTTTCTCCTGACATGCAGGCCTGAGGGGCATTTTTTGATCTCAGGCCTGCTTTTTTCTCCTGACATGCAGGCCTGAACGGCGTTTTTTGATCTCAGGCCTGTTTTTTTCTCCTGACATGCAGGCCTGGATGGCGTTTTTTGATCTCAGGCCTGAAGAACTCTATCAATGCAGAAGTTTTGCTTATTCGTCTGCGTTTTTTTGCAGAAAACAGCCCACTCAAAAAACTGCAAAAACACAGGTGAGTACTTTTGCAGTCTATTCAGATATTGTGTGCGTTTGTATATCAGGAGAGGCAGCTGCTGCAGATCCGTACGATACCGGCGGATATGCATGATGGGCTTATACTGGCATCATTACATGTGCGGCGGATATGCATGATGGGCTTATACTGGCATCATTACATGTGCGGCGGATATACATGACGGACTTATACGAGAATCATTTCATGCGCAGCAGATATATGCGCCGGCCTTATACGAGCATCATTATAAGCGGGACAGATACAAGGCACAGCACGTTTGAAAGGAAGATCGCATGCCCGGCGAATTCCGAATCCCCATCGTATCTGTCTGCCATCATCTGAACAGCGGTGGCGACGGACATGAGCATGATCAGCATGCTGACCTGCACGACCAGCGAGCCTTCCCTGAACGGGATAAAGTGCAGCACACCGAGCAGAAGCAGCGGACCGACCACCATGTCTATGATCACGGCGGTAATGGCGTCGCGGTCGGTGACCGTGCGCCGCAGGCTGCTTCTGGAAATGGCAAGTCCTACCAGAAACATCGCAAGCGGAGTTACCAGATTACCGAGATTCTTAAGCACCGTAGTGATAACGCCCCAGAAGCTCACCAGCCACCCCGGGGCATTCGCGACAAATCCTGAGAGCGGCACCTGCCCGAAAAAGATCACGAGTCCGATGAGCGTCGCGATATTGATCGGTGAAAGGAACGTCCTGATCAGAGGCGGCTTTTCGTGCGAACCGTCGCTGTCAGCCAGCACCAGCCGCTCACCAAGCGTATAGATCACGATATTAAATGCCATATTGATAAAAGATGCGAGGAAGAGCCCTTCGCCTCCGAGTATGGCCAGTACCAGCGGGAAGCCCATAAAGCCGGGGTTGGTAAAGCTTGCCGCGAGCACCCAGAGTCCGCGGTGGTTTTTCCTGACGCGCAGGACTCTGGAAAGGCCCAGATTGAGCGCCATCATCAGCAGAAAATACACCATTCCGATGGCAAAACATAAGAGCGCGTCTCGTATCAGATCCAGGTCAAACTCACGGATCATGGAATTGATGATCAGCGCAGGTGTCGCCACCTCCAGCAAAATGACCGATATATCATGGCTGATGCGTTCCGAGAGCACTCCGCGCCGGCCCATGATGAATCCTACGATCACCATGAGAAACATAACCAGTATCTGAGTAAAAATAATTTCAAAGGACATACGGCCTCCTGAGCTCTTTCCTGAGCAGGCTCCGATCAAATACCTGCGCGGCACGCCGCATTGATTTGACCTTTCGCCTGCATGTTTATCGGCAAATATTTCCTATGATATCAAGCACGACTTCGACCATTATATCCATATACTGCACCGAGATATGCTCATAAGGGCCGTGAAAGGCGAAGCCGCCCGTGCCTATATTTGGGCAGATCAGGCCGCGGTACGAGAGCTGCGATCCGTCCGTGCCGCCGCGTATCGGAGAATTATCCACTGTCATGCCCTGAGCGCGCACGGCGTCCTCCGCATACCGCACTACCTCCATATGATCCTTTACGACCTCATACATATTGCGGTACTGCTCAGTAACAGTCAGCCTGCAGACCTCGCCGTAGCGGCGGTTGATCTCGTCCGCAGCCTCTCTCATCTGCTCTTCCCTCATGGCAAAACGCTCAGCACTGTGATCGCGGATGATATAGTCGAGGGTAGCACTCTCCACATCGCCCCTCATATCGGTCAGATGGAAAAAGCCCTGATAGCCCTCAGTCTTTGCGGGTATCTCGTCCGCAGGAAGGAGCCCGGCAAATTCTGCAGCTATGAGTGCCGCATTCTTCATGCGATCCTTTGCCTCGCCCGGATGGATGTTGAATCCGATAAAGTCAAGATGCGCATGACTTGCATTAAAGGTCTCATAGACCACCTCGTTTGGCGCGCCGCCATCGAGCGTATAGGCAAAATCGGCTCCAAAAGCGTCTATGTCCAGCAGGGACGCGCCGTGACCAATCTCTTCGTCCGGAACAAAGGCGATGCATATCTTGCCGTGAGGCAGTCCTTCGCGAAGGATCCGCTCTGCGGCAGTCAGTATCTCGGCTATCCCGGCCTTGTCGTCGGCGCCGAGCAGGCTCGTGCCGTCCGCCGTCATGACAGTATGGCCTATCATTTCGGCAAGATCCGGGAACTTAGCAGCTTCGATGATTCTTCCGCTGCCGAGCGTTATATCTCCGCCCTGATAGTTTTCGTGGAGCTTAGGGCGCACGTTTTCTCCGTTGAAATCAGGAGCGGTATCCATATGCGCCAGGAATCCGACAGCGGGACGGTCCTCGCAGCCTTTTGTCGCGGGGATCTCGCCGTAGACGTAGGCATGCCCGTCGACCCTTACATTGCTGATGCCGAGCTCTTTCATCTCCTCATCCAGCATGTTTGCCAGATCGAACTGCCGCGCCGTCGACGGCGTGACGCAGGAATTATCGTCGTCGCTGGTCGTCCAGACCTGTACGTATTTCATCAATCTCTCGTATGCTCTCATTTTCCACCTCTTGCATTGCCTCGGGATCCGGAAGCGCAGGATCAAACGGATCAACGCAGCGCGGTACTCTTCGGCCGCCGGTGCTTGGCGAATTCGAGCGGCAGCGACGAATGAGCTTAGCATCCGCTGCGTGACGAAGGTAGCGAGAGCGTGCCGCGCAAGTATCCGTTTGATTCTGTGATGTTTCTAAAATAAAAGGCCGACTGATGTCAGTCGGCCTTTATCATAACCAAAAACTTAAACTAATTCAAGAACGACCATCATGGATGCATCACCGTGGCGGGGTCCGATCTTAACGATACGGGTGTAGCCGCCCTGACGGTTGGCATACTTGGGAGCGATCTCGTCGAACATCTTGGCGGTGAGATCCAGCTCTTTGGTGGCTTTCTTGCGTCCTGCGATAGCGGTGGGAACCTGAACTACCGGATAGAAGACCTTCAGCATCTGACGGCGTGCGTGCAGGCGGGAAGGGGCGTCCTTCTTAACGGTCTTCTGGACTTCGTCATATACGGTAACCTTCTTGCCGTCGACTTCTTTCTTAACTCTCTTGCCATCCTTGTCCTTCTGAGGGACCTTAGCGGTCACAGTGACGTTCTCGAAGTTATCCTTCTCCCTGACGGCAAGAGCGATAAGACTTTCAGCGATCTTGCGTACTTCCTTGGCTCTGGTCTCGGTGGTGATGATCTTGCCGTTCTCGATAAGAGCGGTCACCTGACTGCGGAGCAAGGCTTTGCGCTGGCTTGAAGTTCTTCCGAGCTTTCTGTAATTTGCCATTATCTTATCCTCCGATTATTCCTCACTGGAATTAAGCTCTAATCCCAGTTCTTTTAGTTTTGCAAGAACCTCTTCCAGAGACTTGCGTCCGAGATTGCGAACCTTCATCATCTCATCGGGAGTCTTTCCGATCAGCTCGCCGACTGTGTTGATGTTTGCCCTCTTGAGGCAGTTGTAGGAACGCACCGAGAGCTCGAGCTCATCGATGTTCATCTCCAGGACCTTCTCCTTCTCGTCGTCTTCCTTCTCTACCATAACGTCCACTGACTTGGCATTCTCAGAGAGATCGACAAAGAGGCTCAGGTGCTCGCTGAGCACCCTGGCAGCAAGGCTTACCGCATCATCGGGAGCCATGGTGCCGTTGGTGAAGACGTCAAGCGTAAGCTTGTCAAAATCGGTGATCTTGCCTACGCGGGTATCCTCGACGATCATGTTCACACGCTCTACGGGCGTGTAGATAGCATCGATGGGGATAACGCCGATAGGAAGGTCGTCCGAATGAGTGCGCTCTGCTCCCGCATAACCTCTGCCGTTCGTGAAAACGAGTTCGGCTGCGAAACGGGAGTCCTTACCGCCGGATACCGTAGCGATGACGTGATCGGGATTGACGATCTCGATCTCGCCGTCGGTCTGGATATCTCCGGCAGTAACGATGCCCTCACCCTCGAACTGGATATAGCCGGTGCGGGGCTCGGGTGTGCCGCTGTTGTTCTTGACAGCAACGCCTTTAAGATTGGTCACTATCTCAGTCACGTCTTCCTTGACTCCGGGAATGGACGTGAACTCATGAAGAACTCCGTCAAACTTCACCTGGCTGATGGCACAGCCGGGCATAGAGGACAGCATGATCCTGCGAAGTGAGTTACCAAGTGTGATACCGTATCCGCGCTCTAAGGGTTCGACAACAAAACGACCGAATCTATTATCTTCGGAAATCTCAGCAATCTCAATGCTGGGCTTTTCAAAATCTAACACGTGCTTTACCTCCTTATAGCGTACTAAACTAACCTATTACTTGGAATAAAGCTCGACGATAAGCATCTCGTCCACGGGGACGTCGATGGCTTCTCTGTTGGGAGTCTCGTCGATCGTGACCTTCAGAGCTTCGAGATCGCTGGTCATCCAGGTAGGAGTAGTACGTCCTGCGGTGGCTTCAGTGATATCCTTGTATCTCTGAGAACCCTTCTTGCTCTCTTTGATCTCAACTACGTCGCCGGCCTTGACTTCGTAGGACGGGATATTAACGCACTTGCCGTTGACGAGGACCTGCTTGTGATCGACGATCTGGCGGGCCTCCATACGGGTACGGGCAAAACCTGCACGGAAGATCACATTGTCGAGACGCATCTCGAGGAGGATCATCAGGTTCTCACCGACCATGCCGCGCATCTGACGGGCCTTGTTATAGTAATTGCGGAAGGGCTTCTCAAGTACGCCGTAGATGAATTTGGCTTTCTGCTTCTCCTGAAGCTGAAGGCCGTACTCGCTCTTCTTGCGGTGTGAATCATGAGCTGCTCTTCTGGACTTCTTATCAATACCGATGTGTACGGGATCCAGACCGAGCGATCTGCATCTTTTAAGTACCGGAACACGATTAACTGCCATTCTAATGCACCTCCATTATACTCTTCTACGCTTGGGCGGACGGCATCCGTTGTGAGGAACGGGAGTAACGTCCTTAATGCTGACAACCTCTAAGCCGCTTGCAGCAAGAGCGCGAATAGCAGCTTCACGACCGGAGCCCGGTCCCTTAACAAAAACGTCGACGGTCTTTAATCCATGTACCAAAGCGGCTTTCGTGGCAGTTTCCGCTGCCATCTGAGCTGCATAAGGTGTAGATTTCCTTGAACCTCTGAATCCGAGGCCACCCGCACTTGCCCACGAAAGAGCATTACCCTGTGCATCAGTAAGGGTAACAATCGTGTTATTGAAGGATGATTGAATGTGCGCCTGGCCGTGTTCAACGTTTTTCTTGACACGTTTCTTTGTCACTTTTTTCGCAGTTGACACTTTCTTTGCCATTTCTAAACTAACCTTCCCTTATGGGTTCCTTTCTGAATGATGTGTTGCGTGCTTTGATAAATGAATTAAAGACCGTATATGAAAAGGGTCTCAATCATCTATCAGGTGTGTTACTTCTTCTTGTTAGCGACCGTCTTCTTAGGTCCCTTGCGGGTACGCGCATTGTTCTTGGTGTTCTGACCGCGAACAGGGAGACCTCTTCTGTGACGTATTCCGCGATAGCATCCGATCTCCTGGAGACGCTTGATGTTCATAGCTGTCTCACGGCGAAGATCACCCTCTACCATGTATTCGCCTTCGATGATCTCACGAATCTTGTTTACTTCGTCATCGGTAAGGTCCTTGACACGGGTGTCGGGGTTAACTTCAGCTTTCGCCAGGATTTTGTTGGAAGATGTTCTTCCGATACCGTAGATGTACGTGAGACCGATCTCAACGCGCTTTTCTCTCGGTAAATCTACACCTGAAATACGAGCCATTTGTCCCTTTTTCCTCCTATAATGATTTTATTATTAAGCGATACAGCTATCCTGCGTCTAAACGCACGAAACCCACCGGTATCTTCCGATCCGATGAGTGATACGCGTTTATCAGCCCTGGCGCTGTTTGTGCTTGGGATTCTCGCAGATGATGCGGATAGAGCCCTTACGCTTAATTACTTTGCATTTTTCGCAAATCGGTTTGACTGAAGATCTGACCTTCATAACTGTTTCGCTCCTTTCTTGCGGACGAATCTAGATTTTATCACTATATGCCGTTTTTGGCAAGTATTTATTTACTTATCTCTCCAGATGATGCGGCCCTTTGACAGATCATAGGGGGAAAGTTCCAGTGTGACTTTATCCCCGGGCAGGATCCTGATGTAATGCATCCGAAGCTTGCCGCTTATGTGAGCCAGTACCTGATGTCCGTTTTCAAGCTCCACCTGAAACATTGCGTTAGGGAGCTTCTCCACTACAGTGCCTTCGATCTCGATGACATCGGTTTTAGACATTCATTTCCTCCTTAAATCAATCAACAAGAGTAAGTATCTCCGGATCTCCGTCCGTAATAAGTATTGTGTTCTCATAATGGGCCGAAAGCGAGCCGTCCATGGTGACTACCGTCCAGTCATTGTCGAGCCACTCGACCTCGCTCGTGCCGATGTTGATCATGGGCTCGATCGCGAGGGTCATGCCTGCGCGGAGCTTCGGTCCTCTGGACTTCATATGGAAGTTGGGTACTTCCGGATCCTCGTGGAGGTGGGTACCGATGCCGTGTCCCACGAGATCTTCGACTATGCCGTAGCCGTATTTATCGGCGTGATCGGCGATGGCATTGCTGATGTCGTGCGGGTAGTTGCCGGCGCGGGCCATCCTGATTCCCTCAAAGAAGCACTCTCTGGTGACACGCACCAGCTGCTCCGCCTCAGGAGAAATGCTGCCTACCGCAAAAGTCCTCGCGGCGTCGGAATGCCAGCCTTTCCATATCATGCCCGCATCCAGACTGACTATATCACCCTCGCGGATGATCCGGTGTCTGTCCGGGATGCCGTGCACCACCTCATCGTTAACCGATACACAGATCGACGCGGGAAAACCATTGTAGTTCAGGAAATTCGGAATGCCTCCGAGGCTCCGGATCAGTTTCTCTCCGATGACGTCGATGTCCTTTGTGGACATCCCGGGCCTGAGCGCGGCCTGCATACCGTCAAAGACTTTGCTGAGCCTGTGTCCCGACTCTCTCATGAGAGCTATCTCGCGTTCTGATTTTATCGTTATCGCCATTCTCTATCCCAGCTTCTCTATGATTTCTTCGAATACCGGATCAAGGCCTGTGGTTCCGTCGACCGTAATGAGTTTGTCTCTTCCCTGATAGTATTCGATGAGAGGCTCTGTCTGATCGTGATAGGTGGCAAGTCTGGACAGCACCGTCTCGGGAGCGTCGTCCCTTCGGGTGATGAGCTGAGCACCGCACACGTCACAGATACCTTCTTTTTTCGGAGGGATATTGACTACATGGTAGCTGGAGCCGCAGTCCGGGCAGACTCTCCTGCCTGCCATACGCTCCACGATGACCTCGTCAGGGACTTCGATGTCAAGTGCCGCATCGATGTCCTCTCCCATCGCGGCCAGCGCCTCAGTAAGCCTTTCGGCCTGAGGGATAGTCCTGGGGAAACCGTCCAGGATATAACCGCTGGTGCAGTCGTCCTGTGAGATTCGGTCCAGGAGCATGTCCACCGTGAGAGCATCCGGAACCAGGGCTCCGCGCTCCATGTATTCCTGTGCCTTTTTACCAAGCTCAGTTCCTGCTTTGATATTAGCCCTGAAGATATCTCCGGTGGAGATATGAGGGATGTCATAATGCTGCGAAATTCGTTTGGCCTGAGTACCCTTGCCTGCGCCCGGCGCACCGAGAAGTATCAGTTTCATAAGGCACCTCCGTTAGATCAATCGTTCAAAAAACCTTTGTAGTTCCTGACCACCATCATGGATTCGACCTGTTTGATGATCTAGATAACTAAGCCCACGATAATGATAAGTGAGGTTCCAAAGAAGCAGAGCGAGCTGCCCACTCCCGTAATGCCTGTAAGCACAATGGGGATGACGGCTACGATCAGCAGTCCGATGGCTCCGATGAAGATGATGTAATTCAGAATCTTCTCAATGTACTCGGAGGTAGGCTTGCCGGGTCTGATACCGGGGATGAAGCCGCCGTTCTTCTTCATGTTGTTCGAGATCTCCATCGGGTTAAAGGTGATGGAGGTGTAGAAGTAAGCGAAGAATATCAGCAGTCCGATGTAGAGCAGCAGTCCCAGAGTGTAGATCGGCTCTTCGGGGTTGCACCAGCTTCCCTGGGAAAGTCCCTTGATGATGTGGCCGCCCACAGAAGTGGGATTAGTGGTGTTCACACCGGCAAACGCTGCGATGATTCCCGGAAGAGACAGCAGTGAGGAAGCAAAGATGACGGGGATAACGCCGGCGGTATTCACCTTGACGGGAATATTGCTGGCCTGTCCGCCTACGAGCCTCCTGCCGCTCATACGCTGTGCGTACTGGACCGGGATCCTTCTCTCACCATCCTGCAGGTAAACTACGAAAACAACAAGTGCAAAGATAAGTACGAGTATCAGCAGAGCGATCAGGATGCCGACGACCACGTTCTTGTCCCTGATAAAGGTGTTGTACATGGTCATGAAATCCTGAGGCAGAGACGAGAGGATGTTTATAAGCAGGATAACGGAAATGCCGTTGCCTACTCCCCTGTCCGTGATACGCTCTCCGATCCACATCAGGAATGCGGAGCCTGCGGTCATAACTATGCCGACTATGATCACGTTGTACCAGGTGTAATTGGTCAGGTAGCTGCTGCCGAATCCGATGGCCATGGATATGGACTGGATCAGAGCGAGCACCACAGTACCGTAACGGGTGATGTTATTTATTACCTTCCGTCCCTCTTCGCCTTCCTTGCTGAGCTCTTCAAGCTTAGGAATGGCAATGGTCAGCAGCTGAACTATAATGGAGCTGGTGATGTACGGAGAGATACTCAGCGCGAAGATCGACATGGTAGAAAAAGAACTGCCTGTGATCGTATTGAAGAAATTGAACGCCGAGCTGTTCTGACTGGCAAGCCAGCTGGATACTACTTCGGGATTGATGCCCGGGGTAGGGATCTGGCAGCCTACACGCACGAGGACCAGCATGAGGAATGTAAAAAGCATCCTCTTACGGATCTCAGCTACTTCCAGTGCCTTACGGAATGTCTTAAACATAGGATCAAGCCTCCTGGGCGGTACCGCCTAACTCTTCGATCTTTGCCTTTGCGCTCTCACTGAAAGCAGTTACCTTGACATTGAGCTTTTTGGTGAGCTCGCCGCCGCCGAGGATCTTGACGCCGTCGCGGGGATTCTTGACTACTCCCGCCTCGACAAGCTTCTCGATAGTCACCTCAGCGCCGTCCTCGAATCTGTTAAGGACGTCCATGTTAAGGGAAACGATCTGCTTCGTGTTGATGTTCGTGAAGCCTCTCTTAGGGAGACGGCGATACAGAGGCATCTGTCCGCCTTCGAAGCCTATACGGGGTGCTCCGGAACGGGCCTTCTGACCCTTGTGACCCTTGCCGGCCGTCTTTCCGTTGCCTGAGCCGTGTCCGCGGCCACGACGGAAATTGTCATTGTGCGTTGCGCCGTCGGCAGGTCTTAAATTCGATAAGTTCATAGCGCGCCTCCTTATGCCTCTTCAACCTTGACCAGATGCTTGACCTGAGCGATCATACCGCGAGTTGCCTCGTTGTCCGGCAGGACGTTGCTGTGGTGAAGCTTTCTGAGGCCGAGTGCTTCTACAGTCTTTTTGTGCTTAGGAATAGCACCGATGGTGGATTTCACTAAGGTTACTTTGATATTAGCCATTGCAGTTTCCTCCTATCAGTTCAGGATCTCGCTGACGGACTTGCCGCGCAGACGCGCGACTTCCGCAGGAGTCTTGACTGCCTTGAGTCCCTCGATGGTGGCCAGAACGACGTTCTGCTTGTTGTTCGAGCCAAGAGACTTGGTACGGATGTTCTTGATGCCTGCGAGTTCCATGACCGCACGGGCAGGACCTCCGGCGATGACACCGGTACCTTCGGGAGCACGCTTGAGCATGACCGAAGCGCTGCCGAACTTGCCGATATAGTCGTGAGGGATGGAGTTGTTGTCGTCCATGGAGATCTCGACGACAGCCTTCATGGCTGCTTCTTTACCCTTGCGGATAGCTTCGGGGATCTCGACCGCCTTGCCTACTCCGGCGCCTACGTGACCGTTGTGATCACCGACGACTACCAGAGCCGAGAAACGGGAATTACGTCCGCCCTTGACGGTCTTGCTGACACGCTTGATGGCTACGACGTTGTCATCCATCTCAAGTACGCTTGTATCAATGATGTTTCTCTTCATACTGCCCTCCCCTTAGAACTCAAGTCCGGCCTCGCGGGCTGCATCAGCCAGAGCCTGAACTTTTCCGTGATATAAGTAACCGCCGCGGTCAAACACTACAGTAGTGATGCCTTTCTCAAGGGCGCGCTTTGCGATTACCGTTCCTACGTAGGAAGCTGCCTCTACATCATTGGTCTTTTTGAGCTCCGCCTTGACTTCCTTCTCGGTGGTGGAAGCCGCAACTAAGGTGGTACCTGCGAGATCGTCAATGACCTGAGCGTACATATGGTTGTTGCTGCGGAAAACAGCGAGACGGGGACGCTCGGGAGTTCCCTGGAAGCGATTGCGTATACGAGAGTGCTTCTTTAAGCGATTAGCCGCTTTGGAATCTTTCCTAACCATTTTCGCTTTACCTCCTTATTTCTTTCCGGCCTTACCGACCTTGCGGCGGATGTGCTCTTCCTGATATTTGATACCTTTGCCCTTGTAAGGCTCGGGTCCTCTCTTGCCGCGGATCTCGGCGGCGTACTGGCCGACCTTTTCCTTGTCGATACCGGTGATGATGATGGTGTTGTTCTCAACAGCAGTCTCGACACCGTCGGGATCGGTCATCTCAATGGGATGTGAATAACCGAGTGTAAGAGTGAGGACCTTGCCGGCCTTCGCGGCACGGTAACCTACGCCGTTGATCTCGAGGACCTTCTTGTAGCTCTCATGTACACCCACTACCATGTTGTTGATCAGGCTGCGGGTAAGTCCGTGAAGGGCTTTGTTCCTCTTGAGATCATTGGGACGCTCTACGATAACATGGCCGTCCTCGACCTTGATGGTCATCTCTGCGGGAAGGACTCTCTCGAGCGTTCCCTTGGGGCCCTTAACAGTCACTTTGTTATTTTCTGCGACTTCTACCGTAACTCCGGCAGGGATCGCGATAGGCATTTTTCCGATACGTGACATTTCGCCTTTTCTCCTTTTTTTAATGATTACCAAATATAGGCCAGCACTTCGCCGCCGACCTTCTTCTCACGGGCCTGCTTGTCGGTCAGGATGCCTTCATTTGTGGAAATGATGGCGATACCGAGTCCGCCGAGGACCTTGGGAAGCTCGTCAACGCTGGCGTAGATACGCAGACCGGGTTTGCTGATCTTTTTAAGTCCGGAAAGGATGTGGTCGTTCTTGTCCCTGCCGTACTTAAGAGTAATGTTGATGGTCTTTGCCGCGCCGTCGCCTGTTACGACGAAATCGGCGATGTAGCCCTCGTCCTTGAGGATCTGGGCGATAGCCAGTTTCATCTTGGAAGAAGGAACTTCCACGCTGTCGTGCTTAGCAGTATTTGCATTGCGAATTCTGGTGAGCATATCTGCTACGGGATCACTGAATGTCATGATATTTCCTCCTTTCCTTTACCAGCTTGCCTTACGTACTCCGGGGATCTGGCCCTTGTAGGCCAGCTCACGGAAGCAAACTCTGCATATTCCGTACTTTCTGATGACGCTGTGAGGGCGTCCGCATATCCTGCAGCGGGTATAAGCTCTGGTGGAGAACTTGGGAGTACGCTGCTGTTTGATCTTCATAGAAGTCTTTGCCATGATCTGCCTCCTTAATTCTTCGCGAAAGGCATATTGAACAGCGTAAGCAGTTCGCGAGCCTCTTCGTCAGTCTCGGCCGTGGTAACAAAGATGATATCCATACCACGGACCTTGTCGATCTTGTCGTACTCGACCTCGGGGAAGATCAGCTGCTCTCTGATACCCAGAGCGTAGTTGCCTCTGCCGTCGAATGCATTGGGATTGACGCCGCGGAAGTCACGTACACGGGGCAGTGCCAGGTTGATGAGACGATCCATGAAATCGTACATCTTCTCACCTCTGAGGGTGACCTTGCAGCCAATGTTCATGCCTTCACGAATCTTGAAGTTAGCTATAGACTTCTTGGCCTTTGTGATGACGGGCTTCTGTCCGGTGATGAGCTGCATATCCGAAACTGCGCTCTCGAGGACCTTGGCGTTGTCTTTGGCTTCGCCTACGCCCATGTTAACGACGATCTTGTCCATCTTCGGGATCTGCATCACGTTCTTGTAGTTGAATTTCTTCTGAAGAGCGGGAACGATCTCATTTGTGTATGTCTCTTTTAATCTGCTCAACTTCAGGTCCCTCCTTAACCGATGACTTCGCCGGTAGCCTTGGCGATACGGACTTTCTTGCCATCTCTGACCTCAAAGCCGACTCTGGTGGTCTTGCCGCCCACGACGAGCATGACGTTTGAGATATCGATGGGTCCCTCGACCTTCTGGATGCCGCCGGTAGGGTCCTGGCCCTGCTGTTTCTTGTGCTTGGTTATCATGTTGAGATCCTTGACGATAACCTTGCCGGCCTTGTGATCGATCTTTAAGACTTCGCCTTCTTTACCTTTGTCTTTACCGGCGATGACGCGGACGTTGTCGCCGACTTTGATCTTTAATGTAGCCATGACTTTCCCTCCTTACAGTACTTCGGGAGCGAGAGAGACGATCTTCATGAACTGCTTGTCACGAAGCTCTCTGGCTACCGGTCCGAATATACGGGTTCCGCGGGGAGTCTTGTCGTCACGGATGATAACTGCAGCGTTCTCATCGAACCTGATGTAAGAACCGTTGCTGCGGTGGGTGGTCTCAACCGTACGTACAACTACTGCCTTAACTACATCACCCTTCTTAACCATACCGCCGGGAGTCGCGTCCTTGACGGTAGCTACGATAATGTCACCGATGTGAGCATATCTTCTTAAGGATCCGCCCATTACACGGATGCAGAGGAGCTCTTTTGCACCAGTATTGTCAGCGACCTTAAGTCTGCTTTCCTGTTGTATCATTTCTCTCCTCCTCCTTACTTCGCTCTCTCGATCACCTGGACGAGTCTCCATCTCTTGTCTTTGGAGAGAGGCCTGGTCTCCATGACCTTTACGGTATCACCGATATTGCAGGTGTTCTCCTCGTCATGAGCTTTGAGCTTGTAGGTTCTCTTAACGATCTTGCCGTAGAGCGGATGTCTAACGTTATCCTGAATGGCAACCACGATGGTCTTGTCCATCTTGTTGCTGACGACCTTGCCGGTACGTGTCTTTCTAAGATTTCTTTCCACGACTCGTTACCTCCTTAATTCTCGGCTGCGCGCTGGGCCAGAACTGTCTGGATGCGGGCAATGTTCTTTCTTACTTCCTTGATGCGGCCGGTGTTCTCAAGCTGGTTAGTCGCGTTCTGGAATCTGAGATTGAAGAGTTCTTTCTTCGCGTCGGTAAGCTCCTTGGTGAGCTCCTCGGCTGTCATACCCTGTAACTGC
>JAFSTX010000066.1 GCA_017445585.1 Lachnospiraceae bacterium | reverse complement strand
TGATATTGTTTCTGTTTTTGTATAAAAAATTACAGAAAGGTATATGATCCATGTCAACTATTGCAAGGGACTCTGATCCCATGATCACTTTTGAGCCCGATTCCAGCCGCAGCGCAGCCTATATAGACGAAAAGCAGATAGGCGAGTGCGAGTTTATAGAAGATGACGGAGTCTGGACTATCACACATACCGGCGTGCGCCCGGAGTTCGGCGGACGCGGGATAGCCGGACTGCTTGTTGAAAAGGTCATTGACGAGGCCCGTAAGCGTCAAAAGAAGATCCGCCCGCTCTGCTCGTATGCGGCAAAAAAGATGTATGGCAAGGACGAGTACAGGGATGTGCTTGAGTAGGGTTGTTTTGCCATCGCGCCGTGGCGGTCTTTCTCTCAGTCATGAGATTGCTTCCAGCTCAGTTTACTGTTGACAAGCGGCTGAACCTTTTATATATTTGATGATATTTTGATGATCAGGCGATACAGATATGTCACATTTCATTAATTATGTTATAGGGATTCCATATTATTACTACCTTATAAGCGCTGCGGTCGCGGTGATATGGTGGCTGCGCAGCAGATCCCTGCCCGTGGGCAGGCGTCTGGCATGGAGCGCATTCGGCGCGTATGTATTTCTGATCCTGGCGGAGAGCGTGCTTCGAAGGAGTGCTGCCGAGACAGCTGCCTACGATCTGACGCCGTTCTGGTCGTATGCGGCGATCTTCTCGGGAGACAGATCGGTCCTGCCGCAGATGATCGGCAATGTCGTGGCTTTTATGCCGTTCGGTTTCTTGCTGCCGGCGGCGAATGAGAAATACAGTTTCAGAACCACGGTGCTCTTTGGACTTGGATTTTCCGTATTTATCGAGGTCATGCAGCTTATTACAAAGCGCGGCTTTGCTGAATTTGACGATATTTTCCATAATGTCCTTGGCACCGTGATAGGCTTCGGCCTCTGGAAGCTGGCTCACAGGCTCTTTGGTGACAGGACGGATACGACGGAATAGCCAGGTATGAATGTGCGCTTCAAATACTTAAAAACACATATTCACGAAAACAGAACAGTCTCGTCTATTCTCCTCAATATGCTGCTCGCGGCGGTCAGCCTCTTTGTCAACGGCTTTGGGGTTTATCTGACGATCCGTGCAAATCTCGGCGCCGCGCCGTGGGATGTGCTCAATATCGGACTGTCGCGGAGTCTGGGTATCCTGTGCGGTGAAGGGGGAGTTCACCTGATTCAGGGAGAATCGGTCCCGCGCGGTGAAGAGTTTAGCCCCGCGCCTTTACAGCCGGATGTGACAAACAGCTGTTCCGGTATGGAAACGGAGAATACGCTTTATTCCGATATGTGCAAATATACTGTTTTTCAGGAGATAACGATATGAACAGACTCTTTGATTCTTTTGACGTGCTGCTTCCGCGCACTCAGGCAGATAAATGGGCCGTGATCGCCTGCGATCAGTTTACCTCCGAGCCCGAGTACTGGGACGGCGTGAAAGAACTCGTGGGAGATGCACCGTCGGCTTATCACTGCATCCTGCCGGAGGTCGAGCTGACCGAGGCGGGCGATGATCGATATGCCGGTATCCGCAGGAGCATGAGCAAATATCTGGATGACGGCTCGCTCGCCGGGTATCCGGACGGTTTCGTATACGTGGAGCGTACTCTGGAGGACGGCAGCGTCCGTCAGGGGCTGGTGGGTGTCATCGATCTGGAGGCCTTTGACTACCATGCTGGTTCGGTTTCGCTGATCCGTCCCACGGAACGCACAGTGGAGGAACGCATCCCCGCGCGTCTGCGCATCCGCAGCAATGCCCTGATCGAGCTTTCGCATGTGCTGCTGCTGTGCGATGATGACGAGTTCTCGCTGATTGAGCCGTTCGCGGGAGAGAAGAGTTCTCTGACCTGCCTGTATGATTTCGATCTGATGCAGGGCGGCGGGCACATCGCCGGATGGCTTGTGAATGGCGAGAGGGCGGGGCGGCTTCGCGCCGCGCTGGATTCGTATTATTCGCGCAAGGCCGCCGAGATGGCCGGTACCGACCCTATATATTTTGCCGTGGGCGACGGCAATCATTCTCTCGCAGCCGCAAAAGCCAATTACGAGCGTCTGAAGGCCCTGCGTGCCGAAAGTGAGCAGACCGTTGGATCAGGTACCGTAAGGCCGGATGACGCCGCACTTGCCCGGGCCCGCTATGCTATGGTGGAGCTCGTGAATATCCGCAGCGAGAGCATGGTCTTTGAACCCATACACAGGATCCTGACAGGAGTTGATACTAATGATCTGCTCGGTTTTCTGCGGAGAGGACTCGGTGCGGAAGCAAAGGAGGCAGACTGCCGCACAGCTGACGGTTTCGGTCACGGAGACAGTGCTGCGGCACAGGGCGCTGACACTTTTTGCCTCGGCGTCTGCACCTGCGAAGGCGAACAGACACTGGAGATCCCTGCCCGCAGAGGAGATCTGCCCGTGATGCTCATCCAGAATGCTTTGGACAGTTATCTGGGCTCTCATCCCGGAGACATCGACTATATCCACGGTGCGGATACTGTCCGCCATCTTGCCTGCAGACCGGGTGCAGTCGGCCTGCTCCTGCCGGATATAGACAAAGCCGGCCTGTTCCGCTGGATCGCTGCTAACGGCCCCCTCCCCCGCAAGACCTTCTCGCTCGGGCATGCCCGCGAGAAGCGCTACTATCTGGAAGCCCGCAGATTGTAGGATTGCTTAAGCTGACATTTAAAAACAGTTTTTTATTTCAGAGATAAGTGATATAATCAGCCATATGTAAATACTGCTCCGCGGAAAGGAGTAAGAGCGGTATTAGCGCCAGGACCGGAAGGTCGACGAGGTTGGCAGTTATCGAAAGACTCGGCGGGTGCTGCCACGGCAGAAGTGTGTCGTCAGGGAGAAAACAAAAAGCAGAATCAGCACTGTAACAGAAAATCTCCCGGCACTTAAATCATAGCGGGCGGCCGTGTGCTGTTGATCAGCGATCGCTGACAAAGCTGCGGGCGTTACGTGCTTGTATTTTTGATTAAAGGAGAATAAGAAAATGAGAGTAGTAATACAGAACGATTATGAGAAGATGTGCAAGTGGGCTGCCGCCTATATCGCTGCTAAGATCAAGGCTCACAAAGAGGAGCGCCCCTTCGTGCTCGGTCTGCCGACCGGCTCCAGCCCGATAGGCGTATACAAGGAGCTTGCCCGCATGAACCAGGCCGGCGAGCTGTCCTTTGCAAATGTAGTCACCTTTAATATGGACGAGTATCTGGGCCTCCCCCGCGAGCATGACCAGAGCTACTGGTATTTTATGCACGACAATTTCTTCAATCATCTCGTGGACATGAAGCCTGAGAATATCAACATCCTGAACGGAATGAATCCCGATCCCGTAGAGGAGTGCGCGCGCTATGAGGCGAAGATCGCTTCCTACGGCGGGATCGACCTGTTCCTCGGCGGTATCGGCGTGGACGGCCATCTGGCGTTCAACGAGCCCTTTACTTCGCTGACCTCGCGTACCGGAGTCCGCGACCTGACCACCGACACCCGCATCGTAAACGGCCGTTTCTTTGGCAACGATCCCGAGAAGGTTCCTGCTCAGGCCCTTTCCGTGGGCGTAGGCACTGTCACCGACGCAAAGGAAGTCCTGATCCTGATCAACGGCCACAACAAAGCCCGCGCTCTGGCTGCTTCCGTCGAGGGCGGC
>JAFSTX010000065.1 GCA_017445585.1 Lachnospiraceae bacterium | reverse complement strand
CACCGTTACCTATGACAATGAGACTTCTGCAGACGTGGCCATCACAGCCGATATGGTGAGCGGATTTGACTCCTCCGCAGCAGCGGCGAGCCAGACCCTGACCGTCACCTACGAGGGCAAGACCGCTACGTTTGATATCTCGATCGTGGCAGGCGGCAGCACCGATCCCATCATCACTCCCGAGGATCCGATCGCAAATCTTGCTTCCATCGCGGTTACCACACTTCCCACGAAGACCGAGTATCTCGAGGCTAAGGATGCTTTGGATCTGACCGGCGGCGTGCTGACACTTACATTTGATGACGACACCACAAAGACCGTGGATCTTTCCGATAGCGAGAAGGTCGCAGTCACCGGTTTTGACAATACCACACCCGGTACGAACACTCTGACCGTCAAGTGCGGCGGCAAGGAGACGACCTTTGACGTGACCATCAAGGCCAAGAGTGTTGCTTCCGTAGAGATCAAGACCAATCCTGCCAAGACTGAGTATCAGGCAGGTGAGGAGCTGGATCTGACCGGCGCGAAGGCTACAGTCACCTACGATAACGGCACCGCTGCCGAGATCGATGTCACTCCCGAACTTGTAAGCGGATTTGATTCCACTACGCCAGGCACTAAGACAGTTACCGTTACCGTGGGCGACAAGACTGCTACATTCACTGTTACCGTGGCAGAGCCTGTCCCTGTAAACGATCCGATCGAGAACATTTTCGGTAACAGCGACAGCGACTATGAGCGCTCCAGCGGCAAGTCCCGTTACAACACAGCTGTCGAGACAGCAAACAGACTCAAGAAGGCCCTCGGCGTGGATTCTTTCGGGATCATCATCATCGCCTGCGGCACCAACTTCCCTGATGCTCTTGCAGGGTCCTATCTGGCCGCCAGATTCAGCGCTCCCATCCTGATGGTTGGTAAGACCGGCGACGGTGAAGCCGATGCACTTGCTTTTATATCCGAGAACCTTGCTTCGGGCGGCACAGTTTACATCCTGGGCGGCACGGGCGCTGTGCCTCAGAGTACTGAGGATGCCCTTAAGGCCAGATCCGTGAACGTAGAAAGGATCAAAGGCGCGAACAGGTACATCACGAACATCGAGATCCTGAACAAGGCCACCGTGGATGCCGGAGCCGAGCTTCTCATCGCGAACGGAGCCAACTTCGCGGATGCTCTGTCTGCATCTGCACTCGGAAGACCGCTTCTGCTGGTTGAAAAGGACAAGGGTTCTCTTTCCGCAGAGCAGATAGCATGGCTCAGCAGCCACAGCTTCTCAAAGATCTACATCCTCGGCGGTACCGGCGCTGTACCGGAGTCCTTCGTGAGCGCACTGTCGAGTGTTACCGGAGTTACGCCCAAGAGACTTTCCGGTAAGAGCAGATACGATACTTCGGTAGTCATAGCCAAGGAGTTCTTCCCTACCACTGTCTGCATGACCCTGGCTACAGGCACGAACTTCCCTGACGGACTGACCGGCGGACCTCTTGCATTTACCCTGAACGCTCCTATGGTACTTACCAATAAGGCCGCTTCTGACTATGCCAAGGCAGCTGCATACGCCAAGGAAGCCAATGTACAGAAGTTCCTGGTATTCGGCGGTGAAAGCGCTATGCCTGATGCAGTTGTAAGAGCCATCATGGCAAAATAATATTGATCTTAGGATCACCCTTGAGGGGCGGCGGCAGCCGCCCCTCATTTTTTTCTTGAAAGAGCCCTCTGCTTGAGGGGCGGCGGCAGCCGCCCCTCATTTTTTTCTTGAAAGAGCCCTCTGCTTGTGATAAAATCACACGCGTCAGCCGGTGTGTCGGAATGGCAGACGAGCGCGACTCAAAATCGTGTGGGAAACCGTGTGGGTTCGAGTCCCACCACCGGCATTTTGGTATATTGACCGTGTAGGATCACCTATCCGGTCGTTTTAATATCGGAGGAGACCATGATCAAAAGAGTATTCCGTCAGATGCTGTTCTCGCAGATTCTGTCGACCCTTGCCGTTACGCTCTGCATGCTTATAGACAGCATCATGATCGGACGTTTTCTCGGCGTGGACGCGATGGCGGCGTACGGATTTGCCAATCCCATACTGCTTGCTTTTACCGCGATAGGATGCATGCTCTCGAACGGTATCCAGTATGTATGCTCTTCGTATATGGGCAAGGGCGATACCAGATCCATAGACAAATGCTATACCACCGTGCTCATCGTGGGTATAGGGATCGCCGTTTTGGGCATGGCCCTGATCTTTGCGTTCATCCGCCCTCTGGCAGGAGTGCTTGGAGCGACTGAAGGCACCGAGATACATGAGATGACTCAGAGGTATCTCCTTGGCTTCCTTATCGGAGCGCCGGCGGTCATAGGAGCGCAGATCATGATTCCGTATCTGCAGATGGCGGGAGAACAGAAGATGCTGATCATAGCTGTGGGCGCCATGACGGCGGCGGATGTGCTGTTTGATTTTCTCGCCGTAAAGGCATTCGATATGGGGATCTTCGGCATGGGACTGGCTTCCTCGCTCAGCTATATCTTTGCATTTGGCATAGGGCTTACGTATTTTCTCAGCAAAAGATGCATCTACAAATTCAATTTCAGATTTTTTGATTTCAGTCAGATGAAGGGTATAGCCGTGGGCGGAGGTTCCGCCGCGGTTAATCAGGCCAGCTTTACATTCCTGATCCTTCTGGTCAATAACCTGCTGCGCTCCTTCGGCGGGAATACTGCTGTGGCAGCATATTCAGTCATCAGCACTATGGCCAATGTCTGCTATGCCTTCGGCAGCGGGGTCGGCAGCATAGGGCTGATGCTCGGAGGCATCTTTTACGGTGAGGAAGACCGCGGATCGATCTATACCGTAGTCAGGACGGCAGTCAGGTATGCCCTGATACTCGATATCGCGGTTATAGCTTTATTCATGCTCATCGCCAGGCCGGTGGCATCGCTGTTTATTGCCGATGATCCGGATACACTTGCACTTACTGCACACGGTTTCAGGATCTTCCTGCTGAGTATCCTGCCAAGCTGCCTTAATACCACGTTCAAAAATTACTATACCGGAGTTAAGAGGATCGCTTTTGCAAATTCGATCAGCTTCCTTCAGAATTTCCTGATGCCCGCTGTATGTGCGGTGGCGCTGGCCCAGATATTCGGCACTGACGGCATCTGGATGGCATTTGCCGGCGGAGAGCTGCTGGCGCTGGTCATATTCTCGGCAGTCCTCTGGAAGTTCCATGGCGGAGTATCGCTAAGCGCGGAGACGTATTCATATCTGCCTGCCGACTTCGGAGCTGCTCCCGAGGATTCTCTCGAGCTTTCGATCCGCAGCGCGGACGAGGTCATCAGCGCATCGAGGACGGCTGAAGAGTTCTGCAAGGCCAAGGGGCAGAGCGCCAGGATGAGTTATTTTATGGCTCTGTGCATAGAGGAAATGGCAAATAATGTCGTCAGCTACGGTTTTACCGAAGGCCGCGACAATCTTATAGAACTTCGTCTGATTAAAAAGGAAGACCGCTGGATACTGCGTCTGCGTGACAACTGCGAGAGCTTTGATCCGGTACACTATATGGAGCTGCATAAAACCGAGGACGACCCTACGTCACATCTGGGCATCCGCATGGTATTTGCAGTGGTCAAGGACGCCAAGTACGTGAATTCTCTCGGACTTAACAACCTGACGCTTACTCTTTGATAAAAACGGCTCCGAAGGGCTCAGTTTTGCCTTCTGAGGGCTTTTGAGGTAAAAATGGATAAACTGATCGAATTGATAGGCAGAGAGCTTGAAACGGCCTTTGAGAGGGCTGGCTGGGACAGATCGCTGGGGAGGGTGAGCATGTCGAATCGTCCGGACCTGTGCGAATACCAGTGCAACGGTGCCATGGCCGGCGCAAAGCTCTATCACTGTGCGCCGATGATGATAGCATCCGGAGTCGTAAAGGAGCTTTCGGAGAGCAGTATCATCGGATCGGCGGAGGCTGCTGCGCCCGGATTCATCAATCTGAAGCTGCGCGGTGAATTCCTTGCGGAGTATCTGAGACGTGAGAACAGCGAGGAAAGGCTCGGACTTGACGGCGCCGGAAAAGGCAAAAAGATAGTCATCGACTACGGAGGTCCCAATGTGGCAAAGCCGCTGCATATAGGTCATCTGCGTTCCGCCATCATAGGCGAGTCCATGAAGCGTATCCTGCGGTACAACGGCTATGAAGTGGTCAGCGACGTGCATCTGGGCGACTGGGGTCTTCAGATGGGACTGATCATCGCGAGGCTGCAGGAGCTCAGGCCGGAGCTTCCGTATTTTGATCCGCAGTTTACCGGAGAGTATCCTGCGCAGGCGCCCTTTACTATCGGTGATCTGGAAAGGATATATCCCGAAGCGAGTGCAAAATCAAAGACGGACGAGGCTTTCGCAGCAAAGGCGCATGAAGCTACGGCGCGCCTGCAGAGGCGCGAGAGGGGATATTTTGCCCTGTTCCGCCATATCATAAGCGTCTCCGTGAGCGATCTTAAGAAGAACTATGCTGCGCTCGGGGTCGATTTCGACGTATGGAAGGGTGAAAGTGACGCGCAGGAATTCATTCCGGCGATGCTGGACGATATGAGGTCGAGAGGTATACTGCGCGAGAGCGAGGGCGCCATGGTCATAGATGTGGCCGAGGAATCCGATGCAAAGGAGATCCCTCCCTGCATAGTGATCAAGTCCGACGGAGCCAGCCTGTATGCCACCACGGATCTGGCCACCCTGGTGCAGCGCGAGAGGGACTACCGTCCGGACGGCGTGCTCTACGTAGTAGACAAGCGTCAGGAAATGCATTTCATACAGCTCTTTCGAGCGGCGAGAAGGGCGGGGATCGTAAGACCTGAGACCTGGCTGTACCTGCTGGGCTTTGGCACTATGAACGGTCGGGACGGAAAGCCCTTTAAGACCCGCGAAGGGGGAGTCATGAGACTCGAGAGCCTGATCTCGGATACGAACGAAGCGGTCCTTGCGAGAATGCGTGAGAGCGGCATTTCCCTCCCGGAGGAGGAGATGAAGTCCACTGCGGCGCTGATCTCCATGGCTGCCATCAAATACGGCGATCTGTCCAATCAGGCCACAAAGGATTATATCTTTGATCTCGACAGGTTCACTTCATTTGAGGGCAATACCGGTCCATATATCCTCTATACCATGGTGCGCATCAAATCCATACTGCGCAGGTTCCGCGAGAGCGGAGGCGATGGTGGACTTGCCGTACAGCCGGCACGCTCGGATATGGAAAAGAGCCTGCAGCTCGCTCTGGCCAGAGCAAACGAGGTCATAGAAAACGCTGCAGCCGAGTACGCTCCTCACCGTCTGTGCCAGTATGTGTATGAGATTTCAAATGCTTTCAACAGCTTCTATCATGAGACGAAGATCCTCTCGGAAGCTGATGAAGATATCAGAAGTGGCTATATAGCTCTTCTAAGTCTTACAGAAAAAGTGCTCGGAGACTGCATCGGCATGCTGGGCTTCTCCGCGCCGGAAAGGATGTAGTTATGAAAAAGTTTTTTGGGGAATTCAAGGAGTTCGTTTCCAAGGGAAACGTCATGGACATGGCTGTCGGTATCGTTATCGGCGGCGCGTTTACCAAGATCGTTACTTCTCTTGTAAATGACATCATCATGCCTGCTATCGGAATGATCTTCGGCGGTGTTGATTTTACGACGCTTCGTTATATCATCACTCCTGCCGATGAGGCTAACGGCGTGGCCGAGTCCGCGATCTACTATGGCAATTTCATTCAGACCATAGTTGATTTCATCCTCGTTGCGCTCGTGATCTTCTGTGTGGTCAAGGGCATCAACAAGATGCGCGCTGCCGCTGAGGCTAAAAAGAAAGCTGCCGAGGCTGAGGCTGCCGCTGAGGAAGAGACCGAGCCCGAGCCCAGCGCCGAGGAAAAGCTTCTTACCGAGATCCGCGACCTGCTTAAGAAGAACTGATCCTTTGCCAGCCGGTCACGCCCGAGCCCTGTCCGTTCCTTTTTTTTCACGGAGACTTTGGCTCGAAGGCTGAACGCTGAATAAAAAATGCCGTATATTTCTGCTCCCGCACGCTTGCGTACGCAGAATATACGGCTTTTTTATTATGCATTCATCCTTCTTCGCCCGTCTCATGCTCAAAAAAAGGAACGGACAGAGCCTTGGCAGTACCGGACAGGCGTAGGATCGGCGCGGCAGGAAAAACGCGGTCAGGCGTCCTGGCGCAGAGCGATGTAGAGAGCAGTACGGTCTCCGACGGCAGCTCTGACGATGCGGATGCCGTCAGCCGTCTTTTCCGAAAAGCTCAGCACCTCGCCTTCGTAGCACTGGTTTTTGTAGTGGACCTCCATATCGCGGATGTCGGCGCGCTTCCATTCCTCTGTGGAATAAAGACTCTGGAAGGCGCGCACATAGGCGACGTTGTTCATGTGGCCGTTGAGATCTATGTCGGTAGAGCGGATCGTATAGCTGGCAAACGGCTCTCCGAAGCCGTCGTCGCGGATACGCAGGAACGGCTCGTCGATAGTGATCTCATCCGGGCAGGCCAGATCCATCGGGAAAGCAGTATCAGGCCTGTCGACACGCCCGGTGTGACGGTTGAAAACGCCCCATTGCGAGCGTCCGAGCACCATTACCTCACTGCCGCGCAGCATCCGGTAATCGCGCAGACAGCGGATTCCTGAAGGGGTGTGCGGCCACGTTTCTAGGGTCACCTCCTCCGAAAAGGTAGGCCGGTCCAGTATCTTTACGCGCGTCGCGATGGATATCCAGAAACGTCCCTGGGGAGTGAGCACGTCGGCTCCGAAGCCGAGTAATTTTGCGTGGTCGGTCGCAAGATCCTGAAACATATAGAAAACATCGGTTAGACCTAGAAAACCGGAAGCGTCGCACCGGCTAGCCGGAAAAAGCATTTTCTGAGTGTAGATCGAATCCATATTTTTCCTCCTGAAAGCTACCTGAAAAAGATACCGCAAATATCTCTTTGAATCAAGGTTAATCTTGAAAAAAAGGACCTGTTTCGGTATTATATATCCGATAAGCGCGTGATCGCGCAGCGGGGCTGCTGACGTTACCTTCATCCGCTTTGCCCTGTACGAACAGACTGACGGACGGCGCTGACCGTCCTTATTTCGGAGACAGACCATGTCGGAAAAAATCCTTCTCATTGACGGCTACAGCATTCTCAACCGCGCCTACTACGGCCTGCCTGCACTCACCAACAGCAGGCATGAGCCGACGGGCGGTATCTACGGCTTCATGAATATCATGTACAAGATGATCGATCAGGAGTTGCCGCAGTATATCGCGGTAGCTTTTGATGTGCATGAGCCCACCTTCAGACACCGGATGTACCCGGATTACAAGGGCACCCGCAAGCCCATGCCCGACGATCTTCGCGCTCAGGTCCCCGTGCTCAAGGAACTGCTTGCTGCGAGCGGCATCAGAGTGATAGAGTGCCCGGGATACGAGGCTGACGATATCATCGGCACGCTTTCAAGGTCCTGCGCGGAAAAAGGAATAAAGGTCTCGATCCTCTCGGGAGACAGGGACCTGCTCCAGCTGGTTGGAGAAAATGTGACGCAGTTCATTCCCAAGACCAAAAACGGAACCACTACTACGGAGATCTACGGACCCGAGGAGCTTCGAGCCCTCTACGGTACGGATCCGAAGGGCTTTATAGATATAAAGGCACTCATGGGAGACAGCTCGGACAATATACCCGGTGTTCCCGGAGTCGGCGAAAAGACTGCCATAGCGCTGATAGGCGAGTACGGCAGCCTTGAGAATATCAGGGACCATCTCGATGAGATTAAGCCATCCCGCGCCCAGAACGCCATAAGAGAGCATTTTGATATGGCGCTCATGAGCAGGACTCTGGCCACTATCGCGCTGGATGCGCCGCTGGATGTGGAGGCCGGGGAGCTGCGTCTGGGCGATATGTACACCCCCGGAGCCTACGAAATAATAGGCAGGCTCGAACTGAAGACTCTGATGAAGAAATTCTCGGAGTCGGGCATGAACGCAGAGGCTCCTTCCGTGAAGCAGACGTCCATCCCGGATATCGTACCGGTCGTATGCAGCGGAATGGATATCGGAGAGATAGATGCCGCTTTTGAAGAGGCTGCCGGCAGGGAATGCGCCGTCTGCCTCGTTGAGCTCGCTGGAGAGAAAAGACTTGCTCTGGCAGTCGGAACGGAAAAGGTCTATGACATAAGGCTCGCGTGGATGACAGACGAAGAGCTCCTGAAGGCGCATATAGAAGCGCTGGCCGGGAGCGGAGCCAGCATAAGGACTCTGGATCTGGCAGCGCTCCTGCGTACATTTGATCTGAAGGAGTCGGAAGCCTATACGGATGTATCTATAGGCGCGTATCTCCTTAACCCGCTCAAAAATTCATACAGATATGAGGATATAGCCAGAGATTATCTCGGCACGGTCTTTCCCGCTGCCGAGGAGCTTTTTGACAAGAAGACCGTTCCGTCCGACGAGGACGAAAAGTACAGGACATATTTCTCTCGCCAGGCGCTTACCGCGCTGCTTGCCTGGCCTCGGATCGAGGAGCAGCTCTCACAGGCGGGAATGCTCGGACTTTTCAGGGATGTGGAAATGCCCACTGCGTTCAGGCTCCACGAGATGGAAAAAGCCGGGATCAGAGTCAACCGGGACGAGCTCGCGTCGTATTCACGCAGGCTCGGAGATGAAATAGAACGGCTCGAGAGGACGATCTATGAGCTGGCGGGAGAGGATTTCAATGTCAATTCACCCAGACAGCTCGGAGAGATCCTTTTTGAGAAGCTTGGACTTCCCGGCGGAAAAAAGACCAAGTCCGGGTATTCCACGGCTGCAGATGTGCTTGAAAAGCTCAGGGATTCGCATCCGCTGATCCCGGCCGTGCTTGAGTACCGTACGTATACAAAGCTTCGCAGCACCTACGCGGAGGGTCTTGCCGAGTATATCGGGGATGACGAGAGGATACACGGACACTTCCTTCAGACAGTCACTGCTACCGGACGCATCAGCTCCGCAGATCCCAATCTCCAGAATATACCCGTCAGGGAGGAACTCGGACGCGAGATAAGAAAGCTATTCATTCCGGCTGAGGGCTGCATATTTGTGGATGCTGATTATTCGCAGATCGAGCTGCGTGTGCTGGCGCATTTCTCGGGTGACGAGAGGCTGATTGCCGCATATAACAGCGCGGAAGATATCCACGCAATCACTGCGTCGCATGTATTCCATGTCCCTCTTGCGGAGGTGACCAGATACCAGCGCAGCGCGGCAAAGGCCGTTAATTTCGGAATAGTCTACGGCGAGAGCGCATTCGGTCTGGCCGAGGGCCTCGGGATATCGCGGAAAGAAGCAAATTCATATATCGCCGATTATTTCGCCACATATCCCGGCGTGAAGCAGTTTTTGGACCGGCAGGTGGCCGATGCCAAAAACAACGGTTTTGTCACTACGCTCTTTGGGCGCAGGAGACCGGTACCGGAGCTGAAAAGCAGTAATTTCATGCAGAGGCAGTTCGGGGAAAGAGTCGCCATGAATTCTCCGATACAGGGCACTGCCGCGGATATTATGAAGATGGCGATGATAGCTGCCGAAAAGGCGCTGCGCGAGCGGGGACTTGCGGCGAGGATCGTGCTCCAGGTGCACGATGAGCTGCTTATAGAGGCTCCGCTGGAGGAAAAGGAGGCTGTCTGCGCGCTGGTCAGAGAGACCATGGCAGGCGCAGCCTCGCTCAGAGTTCCTCTGGAGGTGAGCGTCGAGAGCGGGGAAAGCTGGTATGAAACTAAATAAAGACAATTTCGTCATAGGCGTAACGGGCGGCGTAGGCTCGGGAAAGAGCACCGTGCTTGACATTCTGAGAGAGGAGTACGGCGCGGTAGTGCTTCGCGCCGACGATATAGGCAGGGCGGTCATCGAGCCCGGCGGCGCGGGGTATGAAAAGGTAAAGGAGCTCTTTGGAAAAGAAGCGCTGCGCCCCGACGGGCGTCCTGACCGCGCGTATATAGCCGGAAAGATGTTTGCCGATCCCTCTCTTACAGAGGCGATGAACGAGATCGTTCACCCTGCTGTGAGGAAAGTCCTGGAGGAGAGCGCGCGCAGCTGCAGGGGGCTGCTTGTCCTTGAGGCGGCGCTGCCCGAGGGCGGCGGCTTCAGAGAGATCTGTGATGAGATCTGGTATGTTTATGTCCGCCGCGAGGAGAGGATAGCCAGGCTTATCGCATCGCGGGGCTACAGCAGACGTAAATGCGCCGATATCATGTCCAGACAGCTGAGCGTCAGCGAATTCAGAAAGCTTGCCGACCGCGTCATAGACAATAACGGCACGCGCGAAGAGACTGCATCTCAGGTAAGGAGTATATTGAAAAAAATATTATGAAGCTTGTTACCATTGCCAGCGGAAGCAGCGGCAATTGCATATACATCGGTTCGGAAAACAGAAATTTCATTATAGATGCAGGCATCTCGCTGCGGCGTATTGAAAACGGTCTTGCCGGACTTGGTCTTGGCGTAGGAGATCTGGACGGGATCTTCATCACTCATGAACACGCCGATCATATATCGGGTCTCGGTGTCCTGCTGAGAAAATATCCGTTACCGGTCTATCTTTCTGAGGGGACGTATCAGGCCGTAACGGAAGGAAGAATGCTCGGAAGCGTGCCTTCTGAGGTATTCAGACCTTTCAGGACGGGAGCTGTCTTCGGATTCGGGGATGTTTCGGTCAGGACTATCAGCGTTATGCACGACGCGGCTGATCCCGTGGTCTATCGTTTTGAAAGCGGCGGGTCTGCGTGCGCCGTCGTTACGGATCTGGGCAGCTATGATGACGCGCTCACGGATTGGCTGCAGGGCCTTTCGGCAATCGTCATCGAAGCCAATCATGATCTGCGGATGCTCCAGACGGGACCGTATCCGTATCCGCTGAAGCGCCGTATCAGCGGAGAGTCGGGACATCTTTCAAATGAGGCCGCGGGAAGGCTTCTCTCTTCCATCATGTGTCCGTCGCTTGGTGCCGTGGTCCTCGGCCACCTGAGCAAGATAAACAATTACCCGGAGCTCGCCTGGCAGGCGGTACATATGGAGCTGGCTTTTTTGGAGGAAAACGGCGTAAGGCTGATCGTTGCCCCGCCCGCGGAAAATTCAGAGACAGTAGAGTTTTAAAGGCGGCGGTCCGGGATCGTACATAAAGGCCAAACCGGTATCTGCTTGCCATAAACAGGCGCGTATGTTATACTTTTCCGGTATTTACACAAGAAAGGAAACTCTTTTTTAAAAAAATGGACGATGACGATCGATTGTCGTGTATAATCATCCTATTGCTAATAGCGCTTGCCGCGCTGTTCGCGCTTACGGAAACGGCGCTTTCAGCCGTATCACGCACAAAAATGAAAACCTACGCAGACAGGGGCGATCTGCGTGCGGCGCGCGTTCAGAAGATCCTGGACCGTTTTGACCGCGCCATTACTACGCTTCTCATCTGCACAAACATAGTCCACATCTGTGCCGCCACGATGGTCACGGTCATCGTCACAAAGCATTTCGGTCTTTCCGCGGTCACCCTCAGCACTTTCCTCACTACCATAGTAGTGTTTTTCGCCGGAGAGATGCTGCCCAAGAGCATAGCGAAAAAATCACCGGAAAAGTATGCGCTCGCCACATCAGGCGTGCTGGGTTTCCTCATGAAAGTCTTTACGCCGCTCTCATGGCTGCTGAGCCGGATAGGGCAGAGTCTTGCCGGGCTTTTTAAGGGAGACCCGGAGCTGACGGTAACGGAAGATGAGATATATGACATTATCGAGGATATGGCCGAGGAGGGATCGATAGACGAAGAACAGGAGGATCTGATCTCGTCGGTGCTTCAGTTCGGAGACGTCAGGGTCAGCGGGATCCTTACTCCGCGCGAGGAGATCGTAGCCATAGATTCTGGCCTGCCTCCCGAGGATATTTTCCGCATAGTCAGGACATCCACCCACAGCCGCATCCCCGTATACTGCGGCAGCATAGATAATATCACAGGTATGCTTCAGATACGCAGATACATGAAGGAATACCTGAAAAACCGTTCATATCCGGCGCTCAGGCCCCTGCTTGACAAGGTCTACTACGCGGGAATGAGCGAGAGCGCCGACGAGCTGCTGGACAAAATGACTGCCAGAAGGCTGAACATGGCCGTTATACGCGGCGAAAAGGGCCGCACGCTTGGAATAGTTACGGTAGAGGATATCCTCGAGGAGATAGTCGGAGAGGTCTATGACGAAACAGACCGGGCTCCGGCGGATCAGGGAGGTGAGAAGTCATGACACTTACTCTGATCATCTGCGGCTTTGCGCTCTGCATCGTTTTTTCGGCGTTTTTCTCGGCTTCCGAAATGGCGCTCTCCTCGGCAAACCGCATCCGTATGGAAAACGAAGCTGAGGGCGGAAACCGCCGCGCGTCAAAGGCTCTGCGCCTGATCGACAGATTTGACGACGCGCTCAGCACTATACTTATAGGCAACAATCTCGTAAATACCGCCGCTTCTTCGCTTGCTTCCGTATTCGTCATACTGATAGCCGGCGATGATATGACGTGGATAGCCACCATAGTCACTACGGTCATAGTCATAATATTCGGCGAGAGTATACCAAAGATCTCCGCAAAGAAGAGCGCGAACAGATTTACGCTTTTCTGCGCGCCGTTCATCTATATCCTGCGCATAGTCTTTTTCCCGCTGGTATGGATCGTGGTAAAGCTTACCGATCTTATCACGCGATCAAAATCAAAGAGCCATGCGGAGGAGCCTGACGAGGATGAATCCGTACGCGAGCTCCAGTCGATAATAGAGACCGCCGAGGATGAAGGCGTGCTCGACGAGGACCGGAGCGAGCTTGTGCAGGCGGCGATAGAGTTTAATGACACATCGGCGTCGGAGGTAATGACTGCAAGAGTCGATGTGGACGCGATCGATATAGACGATCCGCTCTCGGATATACTGATCCAGGTCCAGGAGACGACGTATTCGAGGCTTCCCGTGTACGAGGACAGCATCGATAATATCATAGGAACGCTCCATCTGAACCGGCTCTTCCAGGCACTGGCCGAGAGCGAGGAGGTCGATATCAGAGAGCTGCTGCTTCCTCCGGTCTACGTCTACAAGACCATGAAGCTGCCGTCAGTACTCAGAGAACTCCGCGCGGCAAAGCAGCACCTTGCGATCGTGACTGACGAGTACAGCGGTACTCTCGGAGTGGTGTCCTTTGAGGATGTTCTTGAGGAGATCGTGGGAGATATCTGGGACGAGAGCGACGAGATAGAAAAGGAGGTCGTTCAGACGGGAGAGACGTCGTACGATCTCGACGGAGATATGACGGTCTACGATTTTCTCGAGCTCATGGAGATCCCGGAGGATGAATTCGAATTTGAATCCGAGACTGTCGGAGGCTGGGTGATAGAGATGCTCGACCGCTTCCCGGCAGGCGGCGAGGAGTTTGATTACAGAGACCTGCACATCACCGTCCTCGAGGCAGAGGATAGACGCGTAGAGAAGGTCCATGTGGAGAAAAAACCTGCAGAGCAGGAAGAGGAGTAAAGCAAGAGGATGAAGAACGGCAGCAGAAAAGAACTGATGCGTGCAGTCAAATTTACGCTTTTTTCGATATCGGCCGGTGTGATCCAGATCCTGACCACTGAGGTCATACTGAATTTTCTGACAGACTGGCCATACTGGCTCAGGTATCTTATCGGTCTTGTGATCTCGGTCATCTGGAATTTCACCTTCAACCGCAGATATACGTTCAGATCAGCAAATAATGTTCCGATAGCAATGCTCAAGGTCGCGGCCTTTTACTGCGTCTTTACGCCGCTCTCCACGCTTCTGGCTAATTTCCTGGAGGCGGATCTGGGCTGGCCCGAGCTGCTTGTGCAGGCGCTGATCATGATACTTAATTTCATCACGGAGTTTCTTTTCCAGAAATTCGTTGTCTTCCGGGGCACGATCGATACAAACGAGCTTGCCCGCAGGGAGAATGAGAGCAGAGAAAACGATCCGAGCTGATATTTTTCTTAACGGCCGGCAGGCAGCCGGCAGTCTGTAATGAAACGGAAGGAATATATGTACACTCTGATAAAAACCGCAGGGCGGGCAAAGAGAGGCCGGCTGACGACTGTCCACGGCGTCATTGAGACTCCGGTCTTTATGAACGTGGGTACCGCAGCAGCTATAAAGGGCGCTGTATCCACGGAGGATCTGGAACAGATTGGCTGTCAGGTCGAGCTGTCAAATACCTATCATCTGCACGTAAGGCCAGGGGATCAGCTGATACACGATCTGGGCGGCATAAGAAAATTCATGAACTGGGACAGACCCGTACTGACAGACAGCGGCGGTTTCCAGGTCTTTTCTCTGGCTTCCCTCCGTAAGATCACGGAGGAGGGCGTCAATTTCAATTCGCACGTGGACGGCAGAAAGATATTTATGGGCCCCGAGGAGAGCATGCAGATCCAGAGCAATCTCGCCTCTACCATAGCGATGGCTTTCGATGAATGCTGCGCAAATCCTTCGCCCCGAGATTACGTGCAGCGCAGCGCTGACAGAACGGTCAGGTGGCTGGTGCGCTGCAAGGCGGAGCTGGAGAGGCTCTCGCATCTGGAGACCACGATCAATCCCCATCAGCTGCTCTTTGGTATAAACCAGGGCGGAACGTATGCTGATATCCGTATCGCAAACGCGCAGCAGATATCGGAGCTGGACCTTCCCGGATATGCGGTAGGAGGGCTGGCGGTGGGAGAAAGCCATGAGGAAATGTACCGGATCCTCGACGAGGTCGTGCCCTTCCTCCCTCAGAACAAACCTACGTATCTCATGGGAGTCGGCACGCCGGCAAATATCCTCGAGGGTGTGGACCGCGGGATAGACTTTTTTGACTGTGTATATCCCAGCCGCAACGGACGCCATGGACACGTATATACAAATCACGGGAAATTAAATCTTTTTAACGAAAAATTCCGGGATGACAGCCGCCCGATAGAAGAGGGCTGCGGCTGCCCGGTCTGCAGGAGGTATTCAAGAGCCTATATAAGGCACCTGCTCAAGGCCGGGGAAATGCTCGGAATGAGACTTTGCGTCTTGCATAATTTGTATTTTTATAATAAGATGATGAGCGAAATTCGCGATGCGCTCGATCAGGACCGCTGGCCGGAATACAAGAAGGCAAAACTCGCGGCAGTGAACGGTCAGTAGCCTCGCAAAAGCGCACAGGAGGGTTTTTTATGAAAAAATTATTTGCAGCAGTTCTTACGGCGGTCATGTCGCTTTCGATGACGGCCTGTGCCATGGGCGGAGATGCGGCGGCAGCTACCAACGCGGACGGCACGCAGGCGGCAGGCGGACTCGGCGGTATCACATTCTGGATCGTTTATATCGTGATCATCGGCGCGTTTGTCTATTTCATGATGATCCGTCCGAACAAGAAGCAGAAAAAGGAAAAGGCAGAGCTGTACGCCTCCATGGCTGTCGGTGATTCGGTCCTTACCACCAGCGGATTTTACGGAGTGATCATCGATCTTACCGACGATACGGTCATCGTTGAGTTCGGCAACAACAAGAACTGCCGTATCCCCATGCAGAGAGAGGCCATAGTTCAGGTCGAAAAGCCTGATTATACAGTGACAGCTCCTGAAGAGAAAAAGGACTGAGCGGTACGCAGCGGACAGGCCCTTAGGTGGTCTGTCCGCTGATTTTGGAGGAGGATATGGAACTGAGCCTTTTGCTGCTTAGGCAGGTAACGGTGATGGGGATCATGGTCGTCGCGGCCATGCTCCTTGTAAAGACCAGAATCCTGCGCCCGGAAGACGGACGCATCGTTTCTGTCGTGGCGACGTATATAGTCAATCCGGTAGTCCTCTTCAATGCTTTTCTGATCGAATATGACGCTGAAAAGCTCCGTACCCTGCTGATCCTTATAGGTATAGGGCTCGCACTGCAGATTGCTGCGATACTCGTCCTGCGTATTCTGCGCAGACCTCTGAAGCTGGATGATATAGACCGTGCGTCCATCATCTATTCAAATGCCGGCAATCTGGTCATACCGCTGGTTCAGGCCATGCTGGGAAGCGAAGCGGTATTCTACTGCTCGGCTTTTCTGGTATCCCAGAATCTGTTTCTCTGGACGCACGGCTATGTGCTCGTCAGCGGCATGAAAAAGGTCAGTGTCAGACGTATACTGCTGACACCGAATATCATAGCGATCATCCTCGGGATCATAGTATTTGTCACCGGGCTGACGCTGCCGGAGCTGATCACCGACACTGCAGAGCAGATATCCCAGACTAACGCCGCCATTAATATGTTTGCCGTAGGTATCATTCTCGGCGGAGTAAACTACAGAGAAGTCTTTACGGATCTCAAATACTATCTGATCGACGGGATCAGACTGGTCGTCTGTCCGCTGCTGGTCATCCTTTTTCTGTATGTTACTAAGCTGGAGCGTTATATACCCGACGGACATACGGCGCTGATGATCCTCATGATCGGTATGTCGGCATCCCCTGCGATGGCTCTGACTAATATTGCCGCCATGAGCGGGAGGATAGATGAGGCAAAAAAAGCAAGCGCTCTCAATTCCATGGGCCTGATCTTCAGTATAGTGACGATGCCGCTCATGGTACTTATATACGAATCGATTTTCTGATACAGAGGTGAGAAACAATGTCTAGAAATCTTTCCATGATGACAGACCTGTATGAACTGACGATGATGCAGGGCTATTTCAAAGAAAAAAAGAACAACATGGTCGTCTTTGACGCCTTTTACAGGTCCAATCCGTGCGGAGGCGGCTATGCGATCTGCGCCGGTCTTGAGCAGGTGATAGACTACATCAAAAATCTGCACTTTGACTATGATGATATAGCCTATCTGCGATCGCTGGGTATCTTTGATACGGACTTTCTCGAGTATCTGAGCGGCTTCCACTTTACCGGAAACATCTACGCCATCCCCGAGGGCACGGTCGTATTTCCCAGAGAACCGCTGGTAAAGGTCGTGGCTCCCATCATAGAAGCGCAGCTTGTGGAGACGGCCCTGCTCAATATCGTGAATCACGCCAGCCTTATCGCTACAAAGGCCTCACGCGTCGTCTGGGCGGCTTCGGGAGGCGGAGTAATGGAATTCGGCCTTCGCCGGGCCCAGGGCCCTGACGCGGGCATATACGGGGCCAGAGCGGCCATGATAGGAGGCTGCGTAGGCACCAGCAACGTCCTGACCGGCCAGGTATTTGACGTGCCCGTAATGGGAACGCACGCCCACAGCTGGATCATGAGCTTCCCGGACGAGCTGACCGCTTTCCGTACGTATGCGAAGTATTATCCCACGGCCTGCACGCTGCTGGTGGATACCTACGATACCCTGCGCTCCGGCGTGCCCAACGCCATTCAGGTCTTCAAGGAGATGAGAGACGCCGGTATCAAGGGAAAGATCGGCATAAGGCTTGACTCCGGCGACCTTGCCTACCTGTCGAAAAAGGCGAGAGCCATGCTGGATGAAGCCGGCTTTACAGACGCGAAGATCACGGCCTCGTGCGATCTTGACGAGTATCTGATAGCCGATCTCAAACTCCAGGGCTGCAGGATCGACTCCTGGGGAGTCGGTACGAATCTCATCACTTCAAAGGACTGTCCTTCGTTCGGCGGAGTCTACAAGCTCGCCGCGATCATGGATGATGACGGCAACTGGATCCCCAAGATCAAGAAATCAGACAATCCCGAAAAGGTCACGAACCCCGGCAACAAGACGGTATACAGGATATATGACAGCTCCAATCATATGATGATCGCCGACCTGATTTCGCTCGTAGACGACAGCTTTGACTCCTCAAGGGACATGACCATTTTTGACCCGATATACACCTGGAAGCATACGGATCTCAAGGCGGGGCAGTACGAGCTCAGGGAGCTCCTGATACCCGTGTTTGAGAATGGTATCTGCGTATATGAATCGCCTTCGCTTCGTGAGATCATGGATTACTGCAAGGCCGATCTGGCCACGCTCTGGGACGAGACCAGGCGTCTGGTCAACCCCCATGAGGCACACGTGGATCTGTCGGACCGCCTTTACGCCATGAAGCACGAGCTTCTCGGAAGCATCAAGACACGCTCATAAGGAGTACGGGATGAAGGTAATAGCCTGCCTGAGATCGTTTATCGCGTATATACTCGTAGGACTGTTTTTCTCGGTCTGGAGTCTCGTCACACTGCCTCTGCTGTGGATAACCGGCCTTTTTTCAAAAAAGGCAAGGGATCGGGCAGTGCGCGCCATCGCCATGACCGCACTGCGGATCATAACCGCCGTGCTCGGCGTGAAAGCGCGGGTCATAGGCTTTGAGAACGTTCCGGCCGGGACAGCAGCTTTTATCAGCAATCATAAAAGCTTTTTCGACATGATCTGCGTTTATCCGATCATGAAGCGCCCTCTCGGCTTTGTCGCCAAAAAGGAATTTGCCTCGATCCTGCCCTTCAGGATCTGGCTTCTGTGGCTCGGTTGCATCTTTGTTGACCGGAAGAATCCCAGAGAGGGAATGAAATCCATAAATGCAGCCGCCGAAAAGATCAAAAACGGAACGTCCATGTGGATCTGTCCCGAGGGTACCAGAGTGCGTCACGAGGGGCTTGGGGAGTTTCACGAGGGAAGCTTCAAGATAGCAGACAAAGCGGGATGCATGGTCGTGCCCGTTACCTTTATACACATGGAAGAATGTTATGAAAAGCAGTCGCCTCTCATTCTGCCGACAAAGCCGATCATCGTCTTCGGAAAACCTGTCGATACCGCCGGGCTTGACAGAGAGGGTCTGCGCGCCGTGCATCAGCAGGTGGAGGATGAGATAAAGCACACATACGAGCAGTACGTGTCAGAGCCCTTCAGATAGAGACGGTTAATACAGAATCGTAATCCTTGTAGCTGAATTTGCTTTGTTATGCCGGAATCCGATGGTTCCGGCTTTTTTAATGAAATAATCCCATCCGCTTTTTTTAAAAAAAGTCTTGCGGTTTTTATATGTTCTGATATACTTTTCTCACTCGCTTCAGGGTTGTGGAGGCCTCTCTCATGTCTGGCCAAAGCAGGAAAACACCATATCGCAGGTCTGCTTCAGGCAGCTTTTGACAGTAAGATTATTTGTTCTTACTGATGTGGGTTTTCCATGTATTTATCTGAATATGTCTGAGCAGATCCGTCGATGACGGATCTTTTTTATTTGCCCGGTTCCGGGCGGACCTGCAGAAAAAGCGAAATACATATGATATGGAGAAAAATGATGGATCTGTTACATGAGATAGCGGCAGTCGATTCGAGGATAGAGTACCTGGGGAGGGAACTCAGGCATATCAAGGCGCTTATGAGGGAAGCCGGGGTGGCGCACTGCGGATACGGAGGCGAGGCGCCATCCTTCGCCGATGCGGACGTCAGAGAGATCCGTGAATACTACGAGGAGATCAGGAGGCTCGTAAAAGAGGAGAGCCGCATGAAAAAGGTGCTCTATCTCATGATCAGAGATCTGCCGCGCAGAGAGATGATAGATGTGATAACTCACATTTACGTAGACGGGATGAGCATCAGTGAGACAGCGGAACTCATGGAATATTCCACGCGGCAGATCAAGCGACTGATCGATAATGCACGATCGATTTTGAGCATAAATTATGAGAATTATGCATATATGAGTAATGTCAGGAAGAGGGTGCACACCGAGAGACCGCATAAAAAGGCGGTTTTTGGATAAAAAAGACGTTCGGAAAATGTCCGGTTATGTCATAAAAAATGGCAGATTATGTCACCGATGACGGCCTTTTATGTCCACTGCCTTTGTGATACAGTTTTATTACAGCAGGCGAGACCTGATTCAGATGAAGTATCTGTCTTATATCGGACCGGTTCGGTCCGGAACGGGAAGGTACATGAATATGTTATTACAGCCGGGATCCGGGATGGACCGCCGGTCTGTTAAGTTCACCCTGATGCGGCAGAAGTCCGCACGGGCGCGTGAGCAGCCGGCTGAAACAGTAAAGGAGGAATGTTACATGAGAAAACATGGATTATCATCTGCATACGGCTTTTCTCTAGGTGAACTGCTCATCACGGTTGCGGTGATAGCTGTACTGACAGTGATAGCGATCCCTGTCTTTGCCTCTTCGCTCGAAGGCTCGCGGGAGGCGGCCGATATCGCAAACATGAGGAGCGCAAAGGCTGCGGCCGAGGACATGATCTTTTCCGGACGCGGTCCCGGGGGAGAGATGCTGGATGATGTAGGCGTCTATTGCTATTTTGATGCTGCCTCAGGCTCGATCGTGGGAGAGATGCCTGCGCCTTATGGCAGGGGTACTTCCATGAAAGGAGGATGCGAGGATTTCTGTCTCATTACGGATCCCCTTGAGTACTTTGACAGGGAGTATTACCGCTCCGACAACGACGTGGAAGGCTGTGTGCTGGAGGTCTATCTGAATGATTCGGGAGTGCATTCGCTCAGGTGGGTCAATGAGGACGGAGAAACCAGGGCAGGCACCGAGATCACCCCGGTCCGGTATGCTCAGGGCTTCAGGCAGGGACGGGTCTATACATACAGTCAGCTCGTTGAGGCATTCAGAAGGGGCGGGACTTTTTATCTGGAGCAGGATATCGCCATCCCCGCGTCCGGAAGCACTCTGGTCACAAATCCTGACAGCCCTTCAGGGATCACGCTCAAGCTTTATCTTCAGGGGCATACGATCTCTGCAAAAAAGCCAATGAGGCTTATAGAGAATGCTTCACGCAACCGGCTCGATATAGACGATACAGCGGGAGGCGGCAGCATCGTCGGAGCTGACGGCAGCTTTGACGAAGGCGGCGGAACGCTTATCGCCAATCATGGCACCATGTATATAGGCAATATCACTCTTACTAACGGACACAATTCTTCTGACGCAGGCGGCGGGGCAATCTATTCGGACGGGAAGATGTTCGGCACGACGGGAAAAGCAGTTATAGTGAACTGCACCGCCTCAAGGGGCGCCGCTCTGGTTCTGGCTGAGGACTGTCAGTGCACTCTGTCGGGACTTACGGTGAGAGACTGCACATCTGAGAACGACGGTGACATCTGCATAACGGGCAAACGCGGTGTTTCGATGACCTCGGGAGGCGTATACGCTTGTACGTTTTATTTCAGCGCTGCTCAGAAGATCGGAGGAGCATCGGGAGCTTGCTTTGACCAGGATATATCGGGACGAATAAACATGTTCGCGAATTATTACTGGCTCGAAAACGATCTGGACAACGGCCTTCGCTACAGGGTCAGGTATGTCAGGCCATGATGAGAGGAACAGGAAAAGATCGCGGCGCATCGCTCGCGGCAGCCCTTTTCATGCTGCTCATATGCAGCTCACTGGGGCTTATGATTATAGCTAATTCATCTGCTTTATCAGGAGGAAACACAAAAATGAACGACGAATACGAATCGAAACTCTTTACCGAGTCGGCGCTGAGACTGATCTCGGACAGCATTTCCGGAAAGGAAGTCTGCTACTCTGAGAATATGGGGCTTGCCGAGCTGGAGATGCGGACCAAGGAAGCCGGGACAGGTGTGTTCCACAAATACCTTGCGCACGGACTATACAGGCTGTGTGCCGAACCGGAGCACGAATACGAGCTTCCGTTCATCATGCGTCTGAGCAGTCAGAAGATAGTCATGCGACTGATCTTCAGGATTTCAAGCTCCGATTACAGTGTGAGCGTCAGCGTGAGAAAGATAGAAAGAGATGGAGAAGAAATGCCGCTTCCGAGCAAACGAACCGTTTTATTTGGTGCCGATCTGTATGAGAGTGCAAATGAAGGCGGGGAAAGGATGCTCTCATTCACGGGAGGAACCTACACATGAGAAGCTCCCGGGGCGAGACGCTTGCAGAATCACTTGCGGCATTCCTGATCACAGTACTTTCTTCGGTGCTTTTTCTGACGTGCACACTGACGGGAACGAGGATAGGCAGTTCGTCGACAGATCAAAGGATAAGACTCTGCGATTCGATAAGCGAAGTCAGGAGTTTTATATCAGGGAAGAATGATGCAAACGGAACCTGCATACTTTATACGGAAAGCGAGGACGGGATAAGGGATGAGATCACGGTGGAAACGTTTTTTGCGGAAACGGGAGGCTTCTGCGGCTACAGATATAAGGGCTGACAGGAGAAAAGCCGGCTTTACGCTGGCTGAGTCACTTACCGCGCTTTTTTTTGCGGCGCTGAGCGGTCTGATAGCCGTCGCCGCCATATATTCCGGAGTTTCTGTCTACGCGGAAAGCACGGCAAAGGCAAATGCGAGAGCGATCCTTTTTGACTATGAATACGCCCTGATGCATGAACTTGAATCAGCGGAGGATTTCACAGAAGATCCGGTGAGCGGGAAACTGACGTTTGCCAGCCGCAGCAGGGGCTGCAGGGGATATCTGGAGAGCGTGAACGGAAGTATCAGATTCTGCAGTGAAAGAGGAGACTTGGTAAGTCTCTGTCCGGAACGCGCAAGGTTTCTTACCGCGATAAGGCCTGTGACTCTGAATACATCGCTGGACTACAGTCTGGGGCCGGACGGAGCTGTCGATCTGTCCGTCCGGATCACGGATGATGAAGGCAGCGCCATCCTTGACGGCTGCTTCAGAGTATGGCCCGAATCAATGATCCTTGGAGGAAATGATGGAGCAGATCAGTTTCAGGAAATACGTCCTGCAGCATAACCTTGTCAGCAGACAGCAGCTCGAGGAAGCAGAGACAGCACTCAGGTTTTCAGGAAGCGAGAAACAGACGATCCGAAGGACTCTGGCTGAGTATCTGTGTGAGATGATGATTCTCACAGAGACCGACGTGGTCAGGATATATACGGAGATTTCCGGGGCAGTATTTGCTGATATAGATGCGGAGAAAACAGACGGGGAAGCAGTCAGAAGCCTTCCGCCGCAGATATGCAGGAGCCAGGGGATATTTCCGGTCAGAATCTCGGATCAGTGGCTGCTGCTCGCCATGAAGGATCCTCAGGACCTGCTGGCCATACAGAAAGCAAGGGAATACTCGGGGAAAAGGATCAGACCCTGTACGGCATTCCCGTCTGCCATAGACCGCCGTATCACCGAGGTGTACGGTGTCGAACAGAGCCACAGAGCGATAGCCGAGATGACAGAGGATCACGACGGACACAGCATGGAAACAGCTGCTGCTCCCGATCCCGGTGCGGAGACGGAAGATATCGATTCAGCTACGGCAAGGTATGTCAGTTCGATGATCACTATGGCACTTGAGCAGCGCGCATCGGATATTCATATCGAGCCTGGTGAGCGTGAGTGTGTGATACGTATCAGGGTGGACGGACTGCTCAGAGAGATGCAGCGTATTTCGAGGAGACTGCACCCTTCCGTAACAGCAAGGATCAAGGTCATGGCCGGCATGGATATCGCGGAAAAGCGAGTACCGCAGGACGGACGCACGAGTGTGCGCAGCGGCGAAGAGGAGACGGATCTGCGAATCTCCACATTGCCTACTGTATATGGCGAGAAGGTAGTCATCAGGCTGCTGCGCAAAAGCATCGGGATACTGGAAAAGGATTCTCTGGGAATGGATCAGGATAATATGTCCAAATACGAAAAGCTCCTTTCCAATCACAGCGGACTTATCCTGATATCAGGTGCGACAGGGAGCGGCAAATCCACGACTCAGTATGCAATGCTCAGTACTCTGAACCGTAAGGACGTGAACATAATAACCCTGGAGGATCCTGTCGAATACCATATGAACGGGATTTCACAGGTGCAGATCAATACAAAGAGCGGGATGACTTTTGTCAAAGGACTGAAGGCAGCCTTGAGACAGGATCCGGACATAATCTGTATAGGTGAGATCCGTGACCGTGAGACCGCTGAGATCGCCATGAGGGCGGCTATCACAGGTCATCTCGTAATAAGCACGATCCATACGTCGAGCGCTGTTGCTGCCTTTGAACGTCTGCTGGATATGGGAGTGCCGGGATACATGATCGCTTCCTCGCTGATAGGTGTAATCAGCCAGCGACTTGTCCGAAAAATCTGTCCTGCCTGCAGGGTGTCTTATGAGGCCGAGGCCGGAGAGCTTGCCGAGCTGGCCGCAGGAGAGGATGCCACAGACGAGGTGAGGCTGTATCGAGGCACAGGCTGCCCTGCGTGTGCAGGTACGGGATACAAGGGCAGGAGCGGAGTCTTTGAGATTCTGCTCATGGAACGGGAGCTGCGCAGATGTATTGCTGCGGGGGCAGATATAGAGACTGTCAGGGATATGGCACTGCGTACGGGATACAGGAGACTCAAGCAGGTATGCCTTGACAAGATTTTTGACGGTGTGACCACCTCGTCGGAAGCGGTCAGAGTCTTTAATACGGTTGAATGATATGAATGTTTCTGATAGAAAAACAAGCTTATTAAAAAAGGATATCAGTCCTGCAATAAAGGATGATTCCATGAGTTTTATGTGTACACAGATCGCGGGACTCCTCGGGAGCGGACTGCAGATCACAGATTGCGTCGGGATGATACAGCGGGAGACATCCGACCGCAAGCTTAGTCCGCTTCTTGAGTCGGTATACAGGGATCTCCGGTCCGGAAGTACTGTAGCGTCTGCTTTCGCAAATAACGGCGAGGGGCTTTTCAAGCCGTTCTTCATAGAAACTGTCAGGGCGGGTGAAAGCTCGGGAGAGCTTAAGAGAGCATTTGACAGCCTTGCAGAATACTACAGAAAGCGATCCGGAATGAAGAGACAGATCCGGAACGCGCTGATTTATCCCTCGTTTGTCATCCTGATCGCCATTGCAGTACTGCTCGTTGTAATGCTGTATGTCATGCCCAAGCTCACAGCGATATTTGACGGAATGGGAAGCGAGCTCCCGGGGATTACAAAGGCTATCGTTGCAGTATCGGGATTCTTCGGCAGAAATGCGCTGCTTATCGCGGGCGCAGCCGCTCTTGTGATCGTGGTGAGGATCGCCATGGGAAGGAAGATACAGTGGAGAAGGAAGATAGATAAAGCCAGACTGTCTCTGCCCATGCTGGGCGGACTGCTCAGGAACAGATATTCATCTATGTACGCGTCTACGCTTTCCATGCTTCTCTCCTCAGGAACAGTGATCACCAGAGCGCTCGAGATAACGTCTTCCGTTATTACCAATACGTCTTTTTCGGAAGCAGTATCAAGATCCTGCAGGGGAGTTCTGACAGGCAGAGGTTTGGGCGTGAGTATGAGAGGAGAAGAAGTATTTCCGGATATTCTGACGGAGATGATCATTATCGGGGAGGAGACCGGTGATCTGACTAACATGCTGGATATGTGTGCCAGACACTTTTCAGACGAAGCCGACAGTCAGGTCAAAAAGCTTCTGTCCCTTATGGAACCTGCATTGCTCATAGCTGTAGCGATTATAGCAGGCTTTATAGTTTTTGCTATCTATATTCCTTTATTTCAGATGTATGAGTTGTTTTAGAAGAAACAGGCGGAGCAAAGACGTGGTCAGGCCCTGGGACCATCCTTGCTTTTGCCGGGATATAAAAGGAGGAAATAATGAAAAGAAAAGAAAGAAAAGAGAATGGATTTACACTGGCCGAACTTCTGATCGTAGTCGCAATCATCGCCGTGCTCGCTGTCATTGCGATCCCGGTATTCGGGTCGAGACTTGAGAATGCGCGAGAAGAAACGGACATAGCAAACATGCGCTCGGCAAAGGCCGCTGCAGTAGCCATGTATCTGTCTGGTGAAGATCTCGAGAACCAGACACTGACCTCAACCGGCACCACGTGCTATTTTGATGCGGCTTCCGGCATGCTTGTAGCTGACGTTCCGGTCGGTTACGGCAGAGGTACGGCTACAGACGGCGGATGCGAGGACTTTTATATGGTCGTCAATCCTTCGGAGACCGTTGCTCAGGCCACCTACTCCGGTACCAGCGCTGTGGCAGGCAAGTATATCAAGGTCTTCATGAATGATACCGGAACGATCCAGCTCGTTTGGGAAGGTTGATCCGGTTTTCAGGGCAATACACGGGAGAGGGCTGGTCCCTCTCCCCGGAGGTGATGTGATGGAGATTACCGATCTTTTGGGATTTAAGATTTTTTCCGCATTTTTATTCTTTATCTCAGGTGCTGTCATGGGGTCCTTTCTGGACTGCTGCGCATGGAGATATGTCAATGCCGATACAGCTTTGTCGGGAAAAAGGAGTGTGTGTGACCACTGCATGCATTTGCTGTCGGCCGCAGATCTGCTGCCGATAGCGAGTTATCTGATACTGCGCGGAAGGTGCAGATACTGCAAAGAGCGTATTCCTGTCAGACATTTTATGACAGAACTATTTACGGCTGCGTCATTTCTGCTGTGTTATCTGTATCTGGGATACGGACTTCAGCTGGCAAAGGCTCTGGTGATGCTCTCGCTTCTTATTCCGGCGTCGCTGACCGATCTGGATACCAGGACCGTGCCTAACATTTTCTTTGTACTAATGGCCCTGATCTGGACGGCGATGATACCTTTTGAGAAGGATACGTCAAAATACCTGATAAACGCGGCTTTGGGCGGGCTGCTGATACCTGCACTCATACTTGCAGCGGCTATTGCCCTGAAAATGATACTCAAAAAGGACTGCCTCGGAGGAGCTGACGTAAAGCTTCTGTTCTCCACGGGACTGTTTCTGGGGCTTGCAGGCAGCCTGCTTAACATCGTTCTTATGTGTCTGTTCGGACTGCTGTATGCGGCATTCAGGCGGGATGCGACAGACAGGAGTTTCGCTTTCGTGCCGTCTATCTGCCTGTCTACATTTGTATGTTCTGTGTTCGGGCCGACGCTTATCAGTATTTATCTAGGCATATTTAATATGGAGGTTTGGCAATTATGAGAAAAACAGTCATTGTAAAGCCCGGTGAAGAGGAAATATATGTATCCGTCCTTGCGGGAAATGAGATCAGGAAGACGATGACCATAGCTATCGAGCCCGGAAGCGGGCTGTGTGATTCAAATATGCGAAAGGTAGGCGCGATGCTCCGGGAAGAGGGCGTCAGGAACTGTTCTGCCGGGACGATCATATCAGATGAGCAGTGCATATTCAGGACAGTCAGGGACGACCTGGGTGATCGTGACAGGATCTTCCGCAAGCTGATGGAAAGTCTGGGTGAAGAAATGCGTATGAACGACGATGAGGACTATGTATTCGACTGTCAGCAAGTCACGGGAAGCGATAACGAATATCTATGTGTAATCACCAGGCGTTCACTGGTCACGGATTATCAGGCTGCCTTTGTCAGGAACAATCTCCGACTGGACTATCTGATACCGGAATGCGTGGCTATAGGCAATATAGTCAGGAACTCTGGACTGTCAAAGGAGAATCCGATCTTTGTAGATCTGAATCCCAGGAGGACACTGATACGTGTCTACAGCGGAAGTGAGTGCATAGCACAGCATGAGATCAATTCGGATGCGGGAAGCGTGGAGGATCAGATAGGAAAGATCAAGGGCACTCTGGATTATTACGATGAGAACAATATCGCCGACAGCGACAGCTCCGGCGTCTATGTATACGGGGAAGGAGCTACCGTAAAGAGCACGCTCAGATCGCTTAAGAAGGAATTGGGCAGAAGTATTTATTCCGTCAGGAATCTGCTCGGGTGCGCCATAGACAGTGATGACGCATCGCTGCTTTTCTCTGCGATAGGTGTGGTCTCGGCGGATGGCGCAGCGATATGAAGAGAGAAGTACATACCGCGCATTCGATCAATCTTGTCAGGAAAAACAGCTCCTTTCGCGCAGAGATAGCAATCATTCTGTCTTTTCTGGCGCTTCTGGCTGCAGTACTTACTGCAGTCTATTTCCTGATGATCCCTGCGTATAATTCACTCTCCGGGCTCAGATCTCACAGAGAATCCTCACTGAGAGAACTGGAGGCCCTGCGGGAGGCTAATGCAGATTTCGGTGATGTCGCAGCTATGTATACCGAGTACGGGACAGGCTATCTGACGGACGATGAGCGCATGCTTGCTGACAGAGACATAGTGCTGGACAAGATCGACGAATACATCATTTCCAACGGTGCTGTCATGAAATATCGTCTTTCAGGCAATGATCTTTCGGCTACTGTATTTGATGTATCGCTTTGGGGAGCTTCGGATATGATCGGGCTTCTGACCGCTGATGAGCTTATATCATATGCGGCGACCAGGACAGCAAGTAATATGGCTGTATACAGTAACGGCGCAGGAAGAGAACCGGTCCGTGTTCCGACGATTGAACTTAAAGTCTGTTTTGCAGACAGGGAGTGAGATGACCGAATGAAGGAAAGAAAGAAAAAACTGATCGTTATATCCGCAGTCTCGTTTCTGTTCGTCGTTTTAGCGGGCATAACCTGCTTTAGTATGCTTGACTCATATATAGACGGTCAGAAGGCTGGACTTGAGGCAGAGCTGACGCAGATAGAACAGGACAGATCTGCCGAGGAACTGCGCGCAGCCAGACTGGCACAGATGAAAAGTGAGATAGCGGAAGGCATGTCACTCGGAAAAAAGGTGTTCAGATATGACAGCGCCGAGGAGGAACTGGCCTATTTGTCGTCTGTAATGGAACAGGCTATCACATACGATATCGCATTTGATGAACCGTCAGGACCGGACGGCGCATATATAAGGCGCGGAGTCAGTATAGATTTCAAGGCGGAAAACTATACCGAAGCGAGAAAGATAATGGGACTTATCATCGGATCTCCGTGCAGGACGGTATTCAGATCTATCGCGGTCAATGCGGTGGATCCCGAACCACAGGCAGACCTGACAGATCGGAGTATCTCCGGGAAATGCTGTGTATCTGTGACTTTATCTTTGTTTTTTATTGAGTATGCCGATAGTTATACTGGGGCTGTCGGAACTGCAGGCAAAGGAAAGGAGGTGCGGATATGAGAACGTCTGTATACAGGCGGGCATTCACTGTTGCGGAAATGCTGATAACGGTATCTGTGATCACGATTCTGTCGGTTCTTGCCGCGGTCTCACTTCGCAGTATCAGGCTTGAGAGCCGTACGCGTGAAGCGGATGAGACTGCCAGGAATATCTATATCACGGCACAGAATCGAATCGGAGAGTTACGTCTGAACCATTCCGGAGAAAGCATGGAAAGATACGGGCATACTATGGATGAGACACCGTCTGATTTTGACTACTGGTCTGATGTTTCAGGATACGACAGAGCAGCTCTTATAGAATACACTTTCGGCGATACAGGCAACTGCCGGTTTCTGGACAGTATGGATGAAGAGGATTCTGCTTTCGTAGACGGCACACTTTTGGACGGCAGCAGCGTGCTTGTAAGCCGCAGTGGGGACGACAGATTCTTTATCGAATATAATGCAGAGGCAATGGCCGTGTACGGAGTGATATACGCTGATACGGATGCGCCTCTGGATTATGCTCATGTGGCCGCATACCTGAATCGGGGCGGTCGCCGTAACGGAGACATCAGCGAAAAGGACGCCAGGCATTACAGACAGACATATGTCAGCGGAGATCAGCAGGTGATCCTGGGATACTACGGAGGAGGGATTGTTTCAGATGTAAAGAGTATCAGCCTTGATGCTCCGGTCGTGTCTGTATCAAACGGAGAGGATCTGATGCTGGAAATCTATGATCCGAATACAGCAGGTACGGATTTATCGTTTAAGATCGTCGGAGTACAGAGTGGATGCAGCAGGGAATTTTCTATAGACAAGAATAGCTGCATGCTGAAAAGCGGAGATACTGACAGAAGGATTGGCCTTTGCGCACTGACCTCTGACGGGACTCCTTTAGAGATAGAATACGCACGATTTGACGAGGACGGGATATTTGAGACCGGAATAGTATTGGATTCACTTGTTTTCCTGGGAAACAGCGGAAACGAACCGGAAACAGAAGGTTGTCATATCTCTGAGATCATGGGGGACGGTTTTATCCCCGGGGAAGATCTCTGTATCAGCGTTACGGTATCGCCGGCCGGTGATTATCTGGCTCTTCCGGTCTGCAGCCAGGTAACTGTGAACTCTCTGTTTGAACGCGCCGTAAACGGGACGCTGGAGGTCACCGCAATAAGGCATCTTCAGAACATCTCCGGAGCTGTCAGCGGATTTGATCCGGGAGTTTATTCCGGAGGGAAGACTCTTCGGGTAATACTCGGAGAAGACCTTTCGTACTCCGGCAGGTATCCTGAGAACGATCAGGTGACGCGAGACTACTGTGATCTTCTTTACGGTATCTGTATGCAGGACGGCAGCGGAAAAGACGCATTTGTGCCGATAGACTGCGTATGCAAGGTGAACCTTGCCGGATGCGGAAGGAAGATATATGACCTGTGCATAGGCGGCGGATTCATGTCGTGCCAAGGGTTATTCGGGAGGGCAGAGGATCTGGAGATCACATCGCTGGGCATCGTGGGATCGGGTCTGGCGCTGTCGACTCCGCTGCTGTACCTTCAGCCCGATACGGTTTGCGCAGGTGCTTTTGCAGGCAGTGCCGGGATGATGAAGATATCGGAATGCTACTCCACGATGAGAATCTCGGGGAAAAGCAGTTTGCCGGATAATGTGTGCATCGGAGGATTTATTGGAAAGGCAGGTGAGTATCTGGATATACGGCGAAGCTACTGCGGAGGGTATGCGCCCGGCGGGATGTATGATCATGAATTTGGCAATTTGGATACGAAAGGCTCGGGATGTGCTGCGATCTGCATGGGAGGCTTTGCCGGAATGTGCGGAGATGATGGGTTGGATACGGAAGTATGCGTTGGATCGTCATATTCTGTTCAGTCACTAAAGGCTGTCATGACAGATGATTGCGGAGAGATCCGTATAGGGGGATTCATAGGATGTGTCGTAGGAGAAAGCATTCATATCGAGCTTGATGAGATGAGCTATCATACTGCTCCTGTCATAGTCGGAGGGGACAGGGTATTCGCCGGCGGGATCATCGGAACAGTTGAAGCTGCGGACAGTGATGAGGCGATAAACTCCATATTTGCAGACTGCTTCTTCGATGAGGTTTATTCGAATAAAGATGTTCAGACAGACAGCCGCGGTATCAGATCATCCTTAAGAGGATTGAAAGAGCTGTATGAAGGCCTCCTGCTCGACGCATCCGAGACATATCCGGTCTCAGAAGGATTGAAGGGTAAGCGTTACCCGTATCCGGATATGACGGAACTTGGGCATCACTATGGTGACTGGCAGGATACCCTGCCGGTATGCACAGTAAGTATCGCTCCGGGCAGAGGTATAGAGTCCCTCGGAGCGGATGAATGGGATACGGACAGCGGCACCATACGTAAGACTTTTGAGTACGGGGAGGAAATCCGGCTGGAGTATCTCAAGATCCTCCGCAGACCGGGATACTGCGGAACCAGGATAACAGGTCTGCCTGAAGAAATCGAACATCCGGACACAGAGCTGTCCGTGATCACTGCGGGGCTTGAGGATCTGGATCTCGTATGCAGTGCATCAGGTCTTCTTCCACCGGAGGTGTCCCTCCCCGGCGGAGGAAGATACAGCTATCACTATGATACCGCACTGCTGCCGGTACTCGCAGCCGAAATGTATCCGGATGACGGAAGCATCAGTATCCATTATGAGATCAGCTGCCATGAGGAAGGCTGTGATGACTGTATCGTACGCTCGGTGGACCGCACTTTGGACAGTGATACCGAAAAGAGCGACGGATCCTGGCTTGTGGATATTTTTTCAATAGGGCCTGATGAATATATCGGTGTGCGGACATATACTCTGAGGGCATACGTGTATGACGGGGTATACAGATCAGAATACGGCAGTTACGGACCGGTAGAGGTATGTTTTGAAAAACAGAGACAGCGGATCACATTCTATTCAGGATGGGGGTGGTTTTATGATTAAAAACAGTTTGAGGATTGCAGCGGCAGTTCTAACCTTTGCTTTGCTTATCCTTTCCGCGTATGCGGTTGCGTCCGGATCGGGGGAAGTATATTCAGTTTCACGTGAGATGCAGGAGACACTCTCCTCAAGGATTGACAGGGATATCATAGGAATCAGTGAACTTTCGCCTGAAACACTGACAGAAGTTGCGAGTCTCACTCTCAAAGACACATATGTCCGCGAGAGTGTTGTCAGAAAGACCGGCGGCACACTTGACGGATACTATGACCATGTGCGCAGCACCGGATTTCCGGATGGATATATACTGACTGCCGAGACTTCGATACCCCTGTTTGATCCAGGAGAATACTCGGAGTATGTTGTGGGGCTGATAGATATCTCATCGCCGGGAGGAGTATCTGACGCTGCATTTGCAGAGAACAATTATGAGGGAATATTGCTTGATGACGAGATCTTTGACAGGGATTCCGGCGTGGTATATGTAAAAAAAACCGATCTTTACTCGCATGATGGAGATGAGATACTGACAGACTATGTCCAGCTGCAGCTGCTGAGGGCGTACAGGTCTGACCGGACAGAGATAGATATCCATATCGAGGCAGAAGACGAAGCCGAGCTGATACACAATCAGTCCGTATATGATCCTGAGATCATAATTAATGCAAGGTCTCAGGATATCGATCTGACAGCGCTTTTTTCAGGTGATCCGGCAATTTATGTCAACGGTTCCGGAGTGGCGCTGAGTCCGGATCTGTATACTTTTGAACAGGGTATGCTTAGAATCGCACTCTCTCCGGCAAATGTTTTTGATTTACGGATCTGCAGCAGAGAAAATGACAGAGGGATACTGTCGGTGATAGCAGAGAGCCTGTTTGGAAGCACTGATGCCTACGCGCTCAGCACATCTCAGAATGCGATTACGGCGGACGCGGGTGTATGGATCGGGACGGCGAGGATAGGTGATTATGTGGATTTTACCGCAAAGGGTGTAAATACAAAGAGAGGTGCTCTGAGAAGCTATGTTCAGTCTGTGGCAGGTTCGGCTCCCGGTCAGGAGGATTTCTATGATTCGCTGGTAGAGCATGACGGACAAGCGGCTGAAGACTACGTGACCGGGACATATAACGGTACCAAACAGAATGTCTATAGATCGACGTACAACGCAGATTACGGAATAGACATGTCTACAGCAGATATCACTGACTACAGCTCCGAGTATATGAGAGATTTCATTTTGTCTATAAGCTCGGTGCTTCAAGTCAGCTGCATTGAAGTCAGAAAAGCCGTATACAGGGATTTTGGCAGGGATCCGTTTCTGGATTTTACAGCTGTTGTAACTGCAAAAGGTGATGACTATATAGTGCTGACCTTCTGCTCAAAGCAGAAGACGTCGTCAGGTTCGTCCAATCAGGTCCTGTGCGGGACATTTGCCATCAGCTATGATCCGCTTAAAGTGACTGTAAGCTATGATGTGAACGGCGGCAGCTGGCCCGGGAATGATCATATCCTGTCCAGTGAGCTTGTCTTTGGGGAGACGCATACGGTACAGACTCTGTCACATGGCAGCGAACCAAAACGCACAGGCTTTGCTTTTTCGGGATGGAGCACGAGTACAGAAGGGCCTGCATCCTATACAGGAGGAGAGAAGATCAGGATCAGTGATTCGGATAAAAGCAGTATCAGCTTATATGCCTCGTGGATCAGAGCAGATGATACAAGGGTATTGTGGAGCGAGTACGGTGAAAACAGCTTATTCGTCTCGTGTGATATAAGTGATCATACTACGGTCGCCGTACCGGTCCCGGCCAGATACCGGGGCAGTTTTGACGGATACTATATATGCCTGGGAGAGGATGCGGCGGGACTGCCGGTACTCGGAGAAAAGATCACAGATTCCTCGGGAAAGGTGCTGCCCGGAGAGATAGCATCTGTAGTTTCTAACGGAACATTTGTCAACGACGGCGAGATCAGACTTATAGCTGTCTTTAACTCGGACTGAAGAATGCAAAACGGAGATGACGAACATGAACGGGATGAACAAAAACGAATTTATGGAAACCGTGCGGATGCATATAGCCGACAGATGGTCATTGGAAACTATGATCAGACAGGTCGAGAAGCCAAACAGGACTTATACCGGAATGGAGGTGGTCAGAGGTCTCGTGAGTCCTGTTTTTGACATGGACGATATGTTCTGGTGCTACCTGAGAGGAGCTTCAATGGACAGGATTCTGTGCGAGATCGACAGAGTTATCCGCGAGGAGCCTTTGCCTGATCCTGAGCTTATCGCAGGCATAAACGTCTGGGATACTGTCAGAGACAGGCTGACAATAAAGACGATCAATCATACGCGTAATAAAGATATCTTGAAAAAACTGCCTCATCGCAGGCCGGCAGGCGATCTGGCACAGATAGTGTACATAATATGTACCGAACCGGGGAATTCCGGATCTTTTGCAGGATGCGCCGTTTCGGACGAACTGATGGAAACATGGGGTCTGGATGCGGATGAACTTTTTTCTGCAGCCGAGGAAACTACACTTCGGAATTATCCTCTCAAAATAGGTTCTATAAATGGCGAACCCGAAGAGGGAAAGGAAAGTACTCCGCTTTTCATTACTTCCGAGATGGGTGTATACGGCTTTTCATACGTTACATTTACTTCATGCATAAAGCAGATACAGGAATATGTTGGGGATGGTTTTTTTGTAATTCCTTCATCGATCCATGAAGCTATAGTGATTCCCGAAGAGATGCCGGCTTCCGTGGAGGATCTTAGAAAAATGATACGGGAAGTCAATTCGGCTGTTGTATCAGACGAAGATTTCCTTTCAGATGAACCTTATTACTATTCAGTGGAGACCGGTTTCACTGATTGCACGAGTATGATGGCATTTGATAAGTGCGCTGCGGGTGTTTTGCCAGGGATAAAAAAATAGTGACAATCTGAATAAAAAAGATTATAATACCCTCCGTATGTCACAAAAAATGACAAGGAGGCGTACTATGAAATATCGTATGAGTACGAAAATGGGCGACATAGTAGTAGACAGCGATGTGATTGCTACCTATGCCGGCACCATTGCCGTCGAGTGTTTCGGAATAGTTGGGATGGCTTCCGTTAATATGCGCGACGGTATAGTCAATCTACTGAAAAAAGACCACTATGCAAACGGTATCAGGGTTACCGTTGAAGAGGATAAGATATCTCTTGAATTTCACGTAGTAGTTGCATATGGCGTCAGCATTCAGGCTGTATCCAATAATCTAATAGAAACTGTCAAATACAAGGTCCAGGATTTCACCGGCGCTACTGTCGACAAGGTTGACGTTTTCGTCGAGGGAATCAGGGTCATAGATTAAGCGGAGGAAGCCTGATGTCTACAATGATTCTTGATGCTCAAACTGTTAAGACAATGTTCCTTGCCGCTGCCTCTAATCTGGAACGCAACAAAAGCTGGATCAACGATCTGAACGTATTTCCTGTTCCTGACGGTGATACCGGTACTAATATGACCCTTACAGTTCTTTCTGCAGTGAAGGAGATCCAGGCGTTGGAGGAGGTCAGCTTCGAGACGCTGGCCAAAGCTATTTCTTCCGGCTCTCTCCGCGGAGCCAGAGGCAATTCCGGCGTTATTACGTCGCAGCTTTTTCGCGGCCTCTGCAAAGAGATGACCGAGCATACCGAGCTTGACAAGGCTGCTATCTCGGCGGCCATGAAAAGGGCTACAGAGACCGCATATAAGGCAGTCATGAAACCGCGTGAAGGCACTATACTTACAGTTGCAAGAGGTATGTCGGAAAAGGCAGAAGAGCTGTCCTCCGATCCTGATCTTTCACTGGAGGATTTTATAGCCGCCATTATCGAACACGGTGACGTCACTCTGGAGCATACTCCGGAGCTTCTGCCCGTGCTCAAGCAGGCCGGCGTCGTGGATTCCGGCGGACAGGGACTTATGCAGCTTGTCAAGGGCGCATATGCGGCACTGACCGGACAGTTTGATGAAAATGAGATCGCAGAGCACGAAGGCAGCGGAGCTGCGCTTGATTTTGCCGAGACGTCTGATATGGGCGATATTACCTTCCTTTACTGTACCGAGTTTCTGGTTAATGTCGAAAAGCCTTATGACGAACTCGAAGAGTACAGCTTCAAGCAGTATCTCGAATCTATCGGAGACTGCGTTGTGGTCGTTTCAGATGACGATATCATCAAAGTTCATGTCCATACGAATGATCCCGGACTGGCCATACAGAAGGGCCTATCTTATGGCAGCCTGTCCAGGATGAAGATCGACAACATGCGTGAGGAGCATGAAGAGAAGCTCATCCGCGAGGCTTCGAAAATCGCAAAGGAACAAAAGAATGCTGCAGAAGCCAGCACCTTAAAGACTCCCGTGAACAAGCCTCACAAGCCCTATGGTTTTGTGGCTGTAGCACCCGGAAGCGGTCTTGCTGCCATCTTTACTGATCTTGGGGCCGACGGCATCATCGAGGGCGGACAGACCATGAATCCGAGTGCGGAAGACGTAGTTAAAGCCGTCGAAGGCGTGAACGCCGACGTGGTCTATGTGCTTCCGAACAATTCCAATATCATTCTTGCAGCCGAGCAGGCGACTTATCTGGTCTCAGACAAGACTGTAAAGGTCGTCCCTACTAAGACAGTGCCGCAGGGCATTACTGCAATGATCAGCTTTGATGAGGGCATGAGCGCGGATGAGAATCTGGAAGCTATGACTGAAGCTATCGCAGCAGTCAGGACCGGACAGATCACATATGCGGTCAGAGATACATCCATAGACGGCAAGGAGATCCACGAAAATGACATCATGGGCCTCGGTGATCATTCGACTTTGCTCGCAGTGGGTAACGATATCGAGGAGGTTGCAAAGCAGGTCGTCGCCGCGATGGTTGATGAAGACAGCTCGGTCATCAGTGTTTATTTCGGTGATATGATCACAGAGGATGAAGCTGAGAGACTTGGCTGCCAGCTCGAGGCAGCTTACCCGGATATGGACGTTGAAGTCAATTCCGGTAAACAGCCTGTATATTACTACATCATTTCCGTCGAGTAATGCACAGGGAATCAGACAGTATAACAAGCCTGAAGGGGATAGGTGAAAAATCCTCGCAGGCTCTGAGAAAAGCAGGGGTAGAGAGCATAGGAGATCTTCTTATGCATCTGCCCCTTCGCTATGATAATTATTCTTTTCCGGTAAATGTCGTTCCGGAGCTTACAGGACACGTCATCGCTTTTTCCGCAAGACTTGCCACCTCCCCGCTGATTCGCAGAAAAGGATCACTTTCTATTATCACGGCTACAGCCTCGGCAGATGGCATTCCGGTCAATCTGGCGTGGTTTCATATGCCTTATATCAGGAACAGACTCCATAAAGGAGAGCAGTATGTCTTCAGAGGTAAACTCCTCAGGAACCGCTATGGCTACAGTATGGATCAGGCGATGGTCTTCTCGTCGGATGAGTATGACAGGATGGCAGGATCTCTTTGGCCCGTCTACAGGCTCAGCGAAGGGATTACCACGGGCAAGCTTCGTACTGCCATAGCAGATGCATTTACTGATCTTGTCCCTGATGAGGATTTCATCCCTGATATACTCAGGGACAAATACGGGCTGGGCGACAGGCTCGAATGCTTGAAAAGCATGCATTTCCCGAAGGATCACGAAAGCCTTATTCCGGCCAGGAGAAGGCTGGTATTTGAAGAGTTTCTGCTGTTCATACTTGCAGTAAGGGCGCTTAAGACAGAGAATAAGGCTTCTGCAAACGGATATGTGATCAGGGATAATTCCGACGCCGACAGACTTATACAGTCGCTTCCGTACGAACTGACCGGTGCCCAGAGGAGAGTCCTTGATGATATCAGACGCGATACGTCCGGTCCACTGCTCATGAACCGCCTGATCCAGGGAGATGTGGGTTCCGGTAAGACGATAGTGGCTATCCTGTCTCTGATCTCCGCGGCTCAGAACGGATATCAGGGGGCACTTATGGCTCCGACAGAGGTACTGGCAAGGCAGCATTTCGAGAATATCTCGCGGATGCTCAGAGAATACTCTCTTCCCTACAGAGCCGTCCTTCTTACCGGAAGCATGAGCGCCGGAGAAAAACGCAGCGTGTATGAAGATATCGCCGCGCACGGTGCGGATATCATAGTAGGTACGCATGCACTGATCCAGAAGGGTGTGACATATGACAGGCTCGGGCTGGTCGTCACTGACGAGCAGCATCGTTTCGGCGTCAGACAGAGGGATACACTGTCGGATAAAGGCGGCGCTCCGCATGTCATAGTCATGAGTGCTACTCCCATCCCAAGGACTCTGGCCATAATCCTTTACGGAGACCTGGATATTTCGGTCATAGATGAGCTCCCGGCTCACAGGCTGCCTATAAAGAACTGCGTGGTCGGGCAAAACTACCGTGCCCGGGCGTATGACTTTATCCGGGATCAGGTGCGTCTCGGCCATCAGGCCTATGTGATCTGCCCCAAGGTCGAAGAAGGTGAGGAGGACGAAGGGGAGAACGTGGTAGACTACACGGACAAGCTGCGCGAGGCGCTGCCTCCCTATATTCGCGTGGAGTACCTTCACGGAAGGATGAAAGCTGCCGAGAAGAATCTGATCATGGAGGAGTTCCTGGTGAACAGAATACAGGTCCTGGTATCGACGACTGTGATTGAAGTCGGAGTGGACGTGCCAAACGCCACCGTTATGATGATAGAGGACGCCGAACGCTTCGGACTCGCACAGCTCCATCAGCTGCGCGGACGTGTCGGGCGTGGCAGCAGTCAGTCATACTGCATTTTTATCAACGGATCCGGAGATCCCGAGAAGCAGCAGCGGCTGGATGTGCTGAATCACTCAAACGACGGATTCTATATAGCCGGAGAGGATCTGAAACTCAGAGGCCCAGGAGATATCTTCGGGCTGCGCCAGAGCGGGGCGCTGAGCTTTGCACTGGGTGATATCTTTACCGACAGCAGGATACTTTCAGAGGCTGCCGAAGCAGCCGACTATGTGCTTGCGCACAAAGGAAGCTTTCCTCTGCTGGAGAGAAAACTGGATTCATATATGTCGGACAGTCTTGATCATTTGAGTCTGTGACGGACGATTACATGCTTTCGGCTGCTTAAGACGAAATATAACTATCTGCATTTAATAAGACTCAAAAACCTGTGGATAAAACCTTTGGGGCGGATTATAATATCTATCTGTTATGAAAAAAGGCAAAAGCAAAATCGGCTTTAGAATAGAAAAGAAACACCTGATCATCGCCGGGATAGCAGCAGTGCTTATTCTGGTTTTGTGCGTTGCCCTGTCCGGAAAGGATGCCCCCGTACCTGTAGATTTTACGGCACGGACAGACACTGACGGATATGCCGATGACGTCAGGATAGCCGAGGGAATATATATCGGGACCGAATATGTCGGAGGTCTTACAAAGGAGGCTGCGCGCAGCAGGCTTGAGACTGTGTATTCCATGCCGGAGAATCAGACTGTCAGGATCTACTGGGAGCAGCAGACGGTAAATACCACCCTGAACGATCTGGGAGCTGCCTGGGGCGTAAACAGAGCTATAAACCGCGCGATCACCCTTGCCGGAGGCGGAGGAATCACGCAGCGCTACAAGACCTCCAGAGATCTCGCTCTGGGGACTTATCATATTGATCTGAGCAAATCTCTGGACCGTGATAAAGTAGTCGAGTTCATCAGAACCAACATCTCAGCCGTGTTTGATCAGGCTCCCGTGAACGCGGCTATAGAATATACAGACAACGGCTTTAAAATCACGGACGGCAGAGTAGGCAGAAAAGCCGATATCGACAGTACCGCGGGAATCATTATGGACCGGTTCCACGAGATGGGAGAAGGCGAGAGCCTTACCGCTTCGGTCATCATCAAAACGGTCTTTCCGGAGATCACTTCCGAGATCCTCTCGCACGTTAAGGACCGCCTGGGATCCTTTTCCACCAGATACAGAAAACCCGAGAACGGACGCACAGACCGCTGCATTAATGTGGAGGTCGCTACTGCATATCTGAACGGGACTCTGCTGATGCCGGGTGAGAGCCTTTCAGCCAGCGATGCCATGAAGGAGCGCAATGTGGAGAACGGCTATGCGATGGGCGGTCAGTACGTGAACGGACAGATCGAGGATGCAGTGGGAGGAGGTGTCTGCCAGGTATCGACGACTCTCTACAATGCCCTGCTCCGCGCTGAGATCCAGATAGACAAGAGATATAATCACTCGATGAACGTCTCTTATGTGCTGCCTTCGGAGGATGCAGCCATCGCCGTCGGTTCCAAGGATATGGTATTCACGAACAATCTCGAATACCCTATATATATCTACGGTGAGACTGACGGCTATGAGGTCTTCTTCAGGATCTACGGTGAAGAGTATCGCCCCGCGAACAGAAAAGTCAGCTTTGAAGCCATAGAGGAAAAACGTGTCGTATCGGAGGATATCGTCATCGAAGATAAGGAGCTTTTTGTCGGTGAGAGAAAAACGGAAGGCGCCACGCATGACGAGATATGGTCGAGACTTGAAAAGGTCGTATACGTGGACGGTGCGGAGTACTCGCGGGAGGTGGTTCACAGCGATTACTATATGCCGTCGCAGGCCAAGGTCCATGTCGGCGTCAAGCCCAAGCCCACTGAAGCTGCCACTGAGCCGGCAGACAACTCAAAAGACACTCAGAACGGCCAGGCCGGAGAGAGTGACGGCGGCGATCAGGACACAGACGGTGGCGGTCCTGAAAAAAATGGTGAAAATGACGGCTGAAATCCAACAATTTACTTGCATATCAGATGCGTTTTTAGTAAAATACTTTGAGTAACTGCGCTGAACGCGCACATGCAAATAAACGGGGCCGTCCGCGGTTCCGATAAGGAGGAAATATCTATGAATGTTTATGAGACAAAGAATATCCGTAACGTTGCGGTCCTCGGACATGGCGGCTGCGGCAAGACCACACTCGTCGAGTCTCTGGCATATATTACCGGCGTGATCAGCCGCATGGGCAAGGTCACAGACGGCAACACTATCAGCGACTTTGACAAAGAGGAGATCAAGCGCCAGTTCTCACTGTCCACCACGATAGTCCCCATCGAAGCCAACGGCATCAAGTACAATTTCCTGGACACTCCCGGATACTTTGATTTCGTAGGCGAGGTCGAGGAGGCTCTGACCGCTGCGGAAGCGGCCGTGATCGTAGTAAACGCCAAGGCCGGAGTTGAAGTAGGTACCCAGAAGGCCTGGCAGCTCTGCGAGAGATTCGGACTTCCCCGTATATTCTTTGTCACGAACATGGACGATCAGAACGCGGACTACGACGGCGTCGTGGATACTCTTGAGGAGCTCTATCACGGTAAGATCGCTCCTTTCCAGCTGCCCATCCGCGAGAACGATAAATTCATAGGTTACGTTAACGTAGTTCAGGAGAAAGGCTACAAATATACCGAAAAGAGCAACGTCACTGAGTGCCCTATACCCGATGCACTCAAGGATGAGTTCGACAAGCTCCGCAATACTTTGATGGAGGCAGTAGCCGAGACAGATGAGGAGCTTATGGAGCGCTTCTTTGAGGGTGAGAGCTTTACGCTCGAAGAGATCAGGAGCGCACTCTCTGTCAGCATCCATGCCGGAGAGCTCGTACCCGTGGTCTGCGGTACCGGTATCAATGGCAACGGCGGTCTGAGACTTATGGAAGTCCTTATGAAGTATTTCCCCGCCCCCAATGAGACTAAGATCAGCGGTACGAACACCAGGGATGATTCCGCTTTTGAAGCAGATTACGATGCCTCAAAGGCTGTAAGCGCCAGAGTGTTCAAGACTCTCGTGGATCCTTTCATCGGCAAGTACTCTTTCGTAAAGGTCTGCTCAGGCACTCTTAAGGGCGACTCTACGATGCTTAATGTCACCAAGGATACCGACGAGAAGGTCGGCAAGCTGTATGTCCTCCGCGGCAAGGAGGCTATCGAGGTCCCCGAGCTTCGCGCTGGCGATATCGGCGCCATCTCCAAGCTTACTGTCACCACTACGGGCGACAGTCTTGCTGCCAAGGACACTCCCATCCTGTATCCCGCTCTTGATATTTCCAAACCTTACACCTCCATGGCTTACCGCGCAGTCAACAAAGGCGACGACGACAAGATCGCCGGTGCACTCTCAAAGCTGATGGAAGAGGATCTGACTCTTAAATCTGTTAACGATAAGGAAAACCGCCAGCTCCTGCTCTACGGTATCGGTGATCAGCAGCTGGATATCACGGTCAGCAAGCTTCTGAACCGCTACAAGGTAGAGGTCACTCTGGAGAAGCCCAGAGTGGCATTCCGTGAGACTATCCGCGGCAAGGTCCGTGTACAGGGCAAGCACAAAAAGCAGTCCGGCGGACATGGTCAGTACGGTGACGTCACCATCGAGTTCGAACCCACGGGCGATCTTGAAGTTCCTTACGTCTTCGAAGAGCATATCGTAGGCGGCGTAGTACCTAAGAACTTCTTCCCTGCCGTCGAGAAGGGTATCCAGGAGATGATACCGAAGGGACCGCTGGCCGGTTATCCCATCGTAGGCCTGAAAGCGGACCTCGTATTCGGTTCCTATCATCCTGTTGATTCTTCTGAAATGGCATTCAAGCTTGCCGCTCATCTGGCTGTAAAGGCTGCCTTTGCAGACCCTGCCTCAAAGCCCATACTGCTTGAGCCGATTGCCTCTCTTAAGGTCAGAGTACCGGATAAGTTTACCGGTGACATTATGGGTGATCTTAACAAACGCCGCGGCCGTGTGCTCGGCATGAATCCCGACCACAAGGGGAATCAGATTGTGGAAGCCGAAGTACCTATGTCCGAGCTCTTCGGATACAACACGGATCTTCGCTCCATGACCGGCGGTATCGGTGAGTTCTCTTATGAATTCGCCCGTTACGAGCAGGCTCCCGCCGATATTCAGGAAAAGGAGATCGCAGCCCGCAAGGCTATGGACGACGAAGACTGATGCAAAGTCTGTTTTTTTCCCCCGCCCTTACAGGCGGGGGATTTTTAAAAAAGGAGAATACGATGGAATTCAAAGATTACCGTATAGATGACTTTCTGGAACTGCTCGGTTCTGACGCGCCTGCGCCTGGAGGCGGCGCTGCGGCGGCACTCACCGGGGCGATAGGCATGACGCTGTCCGAGATGGTCTGCTCGCTTACTGTCACAAATCCTAAATTTGCCGATCAGAAAGAACAGACCGAAAGCTGGAAACAGGAGTGCAGGCAGCTTGCAGCCAGACTGCTGGCTGCTATGGACAGGGATGCCGAAGCTTTTGAAAGTATGGGAGCGGTTTTCCGTATGCCCAAAAACACGGAAGAAGAAAAAAACGCACGCCGTCAGGCTATGCAGGAAGCACTGCTCATCTGCGTAAAGCCGCCTATGGAGCTTATGAAGATAGCCATGGAGGCTCTGGAACTGACAGCGGTTCTCGTGGGACATACGACCAGAGCGGCCATCAGCGATTTAGGTGTGGCTGCCGTAAATCTGTATGCTACGGTAAAGGGCGCCTGGCTTAACGTCCTGATAAATATCAATTCCATGAAGGATACCGCTCTGGCCGGCAGATACCGCGCTGAAGGTGAAGAGCTGCTGATGCGTGCGCAGGAGCTTTCGGACGATATATTCGATAAGGTCCGTCTGCTTATCTGATCCGTATCTGCGCGAATTTAATGATCCGTTTTATTATCGATTTTTTGTAAAGCAAAAGCACTTGACACGATCCTTTGCATGTAGTATTATACTCAGGCTGCATGTAAAGGATCTTTACTTTACAGAAGGCGGAACGGACACGGCCGTACGGCGATGAGGTAGAGTCATGGATGATCTGATCGAGCAGGCACTGCTGTTTGATTATTACGGTGAACTGCTGACACAGCAGCAGCGCAAGATATACCAGGAAGTATATTTCGATGACTACAGTCCAAGCGAGGTTGCGGAGGACGAGGGTATCAGCCGTCAGGGCATCCACGACATGCTCAGGCGCACAGGCAGGACGCTGGCCGATTATGAGGCTAAACTCGGTCTCGTAAAGAGACATAACGAGCTGCGTCTCATTACCGAAGAGATCGAAGAAGCTGCCGTCAGGCTCGCGGACGGAGATAAAAACGCTCTTGCCGTCATCCGTTCACTGTGTCTGAAACTTCGGGAGGACTGAGCCCACGACTGTTAGGGAAACATATAATGGCACTTGAGAGTTTATCAGAAAAACTTCAGAATATATTCCGCAATCTGCGCGGCAAAGGGAGACTTAGTGAGGCTGATGTAAAGGAAGCCATGAAGGAAGTCAAGATGGCGCTCCTAGAAGCCGACGTCAATTTTAAGGTCGTGAAACAGTTCGTGAATTCGGTCACTGAGCGCGCCATCGGCAGCGACGTCCTCGAGAGTCTGACTCCGGGACAGCAGGTGATCAAGATCGTCAACGAAGAACTGATCAGGCTTATGGGAGGCGAGACGAGAGAACCCGGGCTTCTTCCGGCCGGTGAGATATCTACTCTGATGCTCTGTGGACTTCAGGGCGCCGGCAAGACCACCACTGCCGCAAAGCTCGCCGCCAAATATCGCTCAGCCGGACGCAGACCGCTGCTCGTCGCGCTGGATATACACAGACCGGCTGCCATAGAGCAGCTTCGTGTGAACGGAGAGAAGCTTGGCGTCGAAGTCTTTTCCATAGGTACCGGACATGCGCCTGCGGATATAGCCAGAGCGGCAGTGGAGCATGCCAGAAAGAACGGCTTTAATCTGCTGATCCTGGATACCGCCGGGCGTCTTCACATAGATGAAGAGATGATGCAGGAGCTGCGCGACGTCGAGAAGGCTGTAAGCGTGAACTGCCGTCTGCTCGTGGTGGACGCCATGACCGGACAGGATGCGGTGAACGTCGCCGGTACATTTGATCAGGAAATCGGCATTGACGGAGTCATACTTACGAAGCTCGACGGCGATACCCGGGGCGGTGCCGCACTCTCCATAGTCTCTGTCACAGGCAAACCCATCTACTTCATAGGAATGGGCGAAAAGCCGGAGAATCTTGAACAGTTCTATCCGGACCGCATGGCCTCGAGGATCCTCGGTATGGGTGATGTGCTCACTCTCATCGAAAAGGCACAGGCAGCCTACGACGAAAAGTCTGCCAGGGAAATGGCGGAAAAGATGTCAAAGGCGCAGTTTGATTTCAATGATTACCTCGAGCAGTCTGCACAGCTGCGCAAGATGGGAGATATGAGCGAGCTGCTCGCGATGATTCCGGGTATGGGCAGTCAGCTCAAGGGAGCTCAGCTTCCGGATGAGAAGTCGATGCGCAGAGTGGAGGCCATTATCATGTCAATGACTCCATACGAGAGGACTCATCCTGATGATATCGGACCGACCCGCAGACGGCGAATCGCCGGCGGCGCCGGAGTGGATATAGCCGATGTGAACAGACTCATCAAGCAGTTCGGAGAGAGCCGCAAGATGATGAAACAGATGTCGGGAATGATGGGAAAGAAGAACCGTTTCGGTAAATTCAAATTCCCCTTTTCATAAAGATTATAAGGAGGTACATAATCATGGCAGTAAAGATTCGTCTTAGAAGAATGGGACAGAAGAAAGCACCTTTCTACAGAGTCATCGTAGCCGATTCCCGTTCTCCCAGAGATGGAAGATTTATCGAGGAGATCGGATACTATGATCCCAACGTAGATCCCAGCGTCATCAAAGTTGACGTGGACAAAGCCAAGGAGTGGATCGCCAACGGCGCGAAGCCCACTGAAACTGTTGCCAAGATCCTTAAGATTGCTGGCCTTGAATAAGTTAGGAGGCGGGTTATGAAGGAACTGGTAGAGGTGATCGCAAAGGCTCTCGTCAGCGAGCCGGATCAGGTTGTGGTCACGGAAGCTTCTGATGATCGTGAGACCAGTCTCACCCTCAGCGTCGCACCTGCCGATATGGGCAAGGTCATCGGCAAACAGGGCCGTATAGCCAAGGCTATCCGTACGATCCTCAAGGTTGCCGCGACAAAAGAGGACAAGCACGTGACTCTCGACATCGAGTAAGGCTTCGGGGCTTTCGCCTTCGGGTGAAAGCCCCGAGATCATAAATAATGGATGATGCGCAGGGCCCGCGTGACCTCGGCGTGATCATCCGGTGAGGTGATTCCTTGAAACAGGATTATTTCAGAGTCGGAATATTTGTAAATACACACGGTATCAAAGGCGAGATCAAAGTTTATCCCACTACGGAGGATCTGCATCGTTTTGATACGCTCAAAACCGTTATCATTGATACGAAAAAAGGACATCTGACCTGCAGTGTGGAAGGCGTAAAGTATTTTAAGGGAATGGCTATCCTGAAACTGTCAGGTATGGATCGTATAGAAGATATAGAGGAATATAAGGGCTGCGATCTGCTGGTGAGCCGCGAGGATGCCATACCTCTGAACGAGGGCGAACACTATGTGGCGGATCTTATCGGCATGAAAGTTATCGAGGATTCCGGCAGAGAACTCGGAGTTCTTAAGGATGTAATGACTACAGGTGCGAATGATGTGTATGTAGTGGACAGAGGAGAGCGTGAGCTCCTGATCCCTGTCATACCGGACTGTGTACTCAGTATCGATACTGATACGGATATCATCTGTGTCCATCTGCTGGACGGGCTGGAGGATCTATGACTTACCACGTTATGACACTTTTTCCGGAGATGATGGATGCCTGCCTGAATGAGAGCATCATCGGACGCGCGGTAAAGGCCGGCCATATCAGCCTGGACCTCGTAAATATCCGCGAATTTGCCGATCCCGGGCGCAAAGGACGCATCGACGACTATCCCTTCGGCGGCGGAGCGGGCATGGTGATGCAGGCAGGACCCATAGACCGGGCCTACGAGAGCATCCGCCGGGGGCTGGATCACGATGTGCGAGTGATATACGTCACTCCTCAGGGCAGGGTTTTTGATCAGGCCATGGCCAAAGAACTCGCGTCAGAGGAGGATCTCGTTTTTCTCTGCGGGCATTACGAAGGTGTGGATGAGCGTATCCTCGAAAAGATCGTGACGGATAATGTCTCTATAGGAGATTATGTACTGACGGGCGGCGAGCTTCCCGCGATGGTCATGATAGATGCGATATCGCGCAACGTTCCGGGAGTGCTTACGAATGCAGAGTCAGGGACTGAGGAATCATTCTCCGATGGCCTGCTGGAATATCCCCAGTATACGAGGCCTGCGGATTATCAGGGCATGAAAGTGCCGGAGATCCTGCTGTCGGGAGACCATGCGAAGGTCGCGGCATGGCGCCGCGAACAGTCTCTGATGCGTACACGCCAGAGACGCCCGGATCTGCTGGACAAACAAAAAAAGGCTTGCAAATAAACCGATGATATGTTAAAGTACCAACTTGCGTGATCAAATGGCCCGCTGCCGGTAAGGAAAGTCCTCCGGACATGGACATTGTATATACGAGGAGGATTATCATGAACGAGATTATCAAGAAGATCGAGGACGCGCAGCTTCGTGAAGTTGCCGACTTCAACGTAGGCGACACCGTACGCGTGCATGCCATGATCAAAGAAGGCAACCGCGAGCGTATCCAGGTATTCGAGGGAACAGTCCTGAAGCGTCAGGGCGGCGGCGCCAGAGAGACCTTCACCGTACGCAAGACTTCTAACGGAGTCGGCGTCGAGAAGACCTGGCCTCTGCATACTCCCCTGATCGCCAAGATCGAGGTCGTCAGACGCGGTAAAGTCAGAAGAGCCAAGCTCAACTATCTGCGTGACCGTGTCGGCAAAGCCGCTAAGGTCAAGGAAGTACTCAGATAATCACCCGGGACAGCCAGTCGGCTGTCCCATTTTCTATATTTTGCTGTTCAATCCCTGCTGAAAATATGGTATCATATTCGGACAGAGGCGGTACCTGGACGCGTTTCCGCGCGGAATGAACCAGGCTAAGGCCGTCGTGGGAGCATACATGGATCTTCAGTCACCGAGATTTGTATCAGAGATTGCAAAATGGGTCATCGGCGTGGTCATCGCCGTGGCTCTGGCCGCCATGCTCATCTGGGCCTTCGGCAACAGAGTAAGCGTGGACGGACACTCCATGACTCCGCTTCTCAGTGACGGAGATACGGTGCTGATCGATCGCCTGGGATACAGATTTCATGATATAGAGCGTTTTGACGTGGTCAGTTTTACTTACGGTGACGGCAGGACATCGGTAAAGCGTATCATAGGCCTCCCCGGTGAGAGGGTCCGGATCACAGGCGGCAGCGTGTATATTAACGACAGTCTTCTCGATTTTCCTTACGGTGAAGCCGTATATAACGTGCCGGGGCTTGCTGAGGATACGGTGACGCTCCTGCAGGACGAATACTTCGTACTGGGAGACAACGGAGACTCCAGCGAGGACAGCCGCTTTCTGGCCGTGGGGACAGTCACTTCGGATAATATCGAAGGGCGGGTCTGGATCAGGATTGCGCCATTGAGCGAGATAGGGTTCATAGGAAATGAGTGAAACGACAGCAAAGATAAACTGGTACCCGGGCCATATGACGAAGGCAGTGCGCAGCATGAAGGAAGATCTGAAGCTGATAGACCTCGTCATAGAACTTATCGACGCCAGAGTGCCTTTGTCCAGCCGTAATCCCGATCTGGACGGACTCTGCCGTGGCAAGGCGAGATTCCTGCTGATGACCAAGGCTGATCTGGCTGATCCGCAGGCCAACGACCGATGGAGAGCTTATTACGAGGCAAAGGGACTTGCCGTGGTGGTCACCGACGCCAGAAACGGACGTGACAAATCCGCAATCGAGGCCCAGATCCGTACGGCACTGCAAAAAAAGAGTGAACGTGACCGTGCACGCGGTATCATGAACCGCCCGCTCAGGGTCATGATCGCCGGTATACCGAACGTAGGGAAATCCACATTGATCAATTCACTGGCCGGGAAGACTGCTGCAAAGACGGGTGACAAACCCGGAGTCACAAAAGGTAATCAGTGGATAAACATAGGCCGGGGCGTAGAGCTTCTCGATACTCCGGGTATCCTCTGGCCCAGATTTGAGGATCCGATGGTAGGAGTGAAACTTGCGCTTATAGGTTCGATAAATGATAATATACTCGATGCGGAAGAGCTTGCCTGTGAGGGCATCAAATACCTCGTTTCCAATTATCCCGGTGTGATAAACGCCAGATACGGAGCCTGTGAAGAAGGCATGAGCTATGAAGTGCTCACTGATATAGCCAGGCACCGCAACCTGGTAAAGTCCGGTGCCGCACCGGATACGCTGAGGGCGGCAAGGCTCTTTCTCGATGATCTTCGCTCATCCAGGACGGGCAGATTTACACTGGAGGTTCCGGAGGAAATTCGGGCTTGAACAGGAGAAGCGTCGGAACGGAATATGAGAGCAGAGCGTGCGAATATCTCGAATCAGCGGGCATCCGTGTGCTCGAAAGGAATTTCAGGTCACGCCACGGTGAGATAGATATCGTGGCGCTCGATGGGGACACGCTCGTTTTCGCTGAGGTAAAGTACCGTACGACAAATGTCATGGGATATCCTCAGGAAGCCGTGACAGCAGCCAAACAGCGTACCATTATGAATACTGCGAGAATCTATCTTATGATGAGAGGACTGCCGGAGACCACGCTCTGCAGATTTGACGTGATAGCGTGTTTTGCTGACGGAGAGATCAGGCACTTTGCAAACGCTTTCGGAGGTATGTGATGCGACTTTTTTCAAAGTATAAAGTACCTTATCTGACCTTTGATCTTCTCGAAGAGACCGGTTTGGTGAAGCACGGCTTTTCCACACGTTTCGGAGGCGTCAGCAGCGGGCACCTTTCGTCGATGAATCTGGGCTTTCTTAAGGGCGACGATCCGGACCGTGTCAATGAGAACTACCGCCGTATGGGGCGCGCTCTGGGGATAAAGCCTGAGCAGATGGTCATGTCCGTTCTGGAGCATGGGACAGTGGTGAAGCGGGTTTCGGCAGATGACGCCGGCAAGGGAATAACCTGTCCTTCGGATCTGTCCGGCTGCGACGGCCTCATCACGAATGCACCTGGTCTGGCACTGGTTTGCCGCTATGCCGACTGCATACCGCTGTTCTTTCTGGACCCGGTAAAAATGGCGATAGGGCTGTCACATTCCGGATGGAGGGGCACTGCCGGAAAGATGGCGTGTGCGACGGTAAAAGCGATGACGCAGGCTTTCGGTTCGGATCCAGTGGATATCCTCGCATGTATCGGCCCCGGTATCTGCAGAGACTGTTTTGAGGTGGGAGCGGAGGTGGCCGAAATCTTTGCTTCAGCTTTCCCGGGCTCCGATCCGGAACTTATCAAAAGGCGCGGCGACGGCAAATATCTCGTTGATCTGTGGGGCTTTAATGCTCTTGCGATGAAGGAAGCCGGGATCCGTGACGATCATCTGGAGATTTCGCAGCTGTGCACATGCTGCAATCCTGATATATTCTTTTCACACAGAGTTACCGGAGGAAAGCGCGGCGACATGGCCGGCTTCCTGATGCTCGGATAAAGGAGAAAAATGGCTAAAAAATTCGATATCGAGGCCGAACGCACAAGACTCGCCGGAATGCGAATCTATGAAAATAAATACAGCGAGTTCGATCTGATCTGCGGTATAGACGAGGCAGGCAGGGGGCCTCTGGCCGGCCCCGTGGTGGCTGCGGCCTGTATCCTGCCAAAGGACTGCGAGATCCTTTTTCTTAATGATTCCAAGAAACTGTCGGAGAAACGCCGCGAGATGCTCTACGATGAGATCGTCAGAAAGGCGGTCTCTTACGGGATCGGAATAGTCTCCGAAAAGGTCATCGACGAGATCAATATACTCCAGGCAACATACGAAGCGATGCGTCAGGCCATCTCGCAGCTTTCCGTAAAGCCTCAGATCCTGCTGAACGACGCAGTACGTATCCCGGATGTGGATATCCGTCAGGTACCTATAGTCAAGGGCGACGCGAAGAGCGTGTCCATCGCTGCCGCCAGCATCCTCGCCAAGGTCACGAGGGACCGTCTGATGATGAAGTACGACGAACTCTATCCGGATTACGGTTTTGCCCAGCACAAGGGTTACGGTACGGCGGTTCATATCAATGCAATAAAAGAAAAAGGCCCCTGCGAAATACATCGCAGGAGCTTTATAGGGCATTTTATCAGTAATGGATGACTTCACCGGCTGATCGTATCCGCTCGATGACCGGTGCGGCGGCGGGAGACGTGAAGTATTCGTATGTGGATTCGGGGACCAGTGGCCTTATGGCCGCAAGGTCTCCTTTTTTTATCAGAGAACGCACTGTGGAGGCACTGATGGCAGATCCTCCTTCTGCCAGACGAGGGATCACAGTGACCTGCACTCCGGATAAAGGCAGCTCGTCGGCCATGACTCTGTTATATATACCGGTCACCTGGCTCAGAGGCTCTTCTCCGACGAAGCGTCTGTCTATACCGAGGGCGGCGGCGATCCGCGCAAAGATCCGTATGTCAAGGCGTGCATGGGAGGTTATCACTGTCTCGCTGTCTTTGAGAAAATACGACGGGAAGGTAGCAGAGGAGATGATATAGTTCCCTGACGGATGCAGGGTCACATTCTTAAGATGACTCGTTCCGCGGCGGACCAGCTCGTAGCGTACCTCAAAGGGAACAAGAGATGCGTCCTCGGATACCACAAATATATGGAGCTGCTCGCACTGAGAGGCGGCGGTTTCGGCCAGATAAAGATGCCCTCTGGTAAATGGATTGGCATTCATGACGATCGCGCCGGCCTCTTTGCCGGAATTAAACGCGGATAGCGAATCCAGATATCGCGCAAAGCCGTCGCGCCTGTTCTCCATGAAGACAACCTTGCCGTCTACGCGGGTAATCTCGTGAAAACCGAGATCACCGAAGAATCTGGCCGAGTCGCATTTGGTATAGAGGAAAAGTTCGTGATTTCCAATAGCTGACTGATGGTCCATCAGCGCGGTCACTATCTGATTAAGCAGACCCTCGCCCTGATGGGACGAATCTACAGCCATGCAGCGAAGAGTGTTTTTGAAGCACGAGCCGGTGGCGACGAGTTTATAATCTTCGTCGAATAGTCCCAGAGAATAGTCCAGATTGCCGTCGCGCTGTATTCCTTCTTTTATAAGAAGCTCATCCATGAGACGGTTGGCGCGGCGGTCTGTCTGCTTTATTTCGCTAAGTGTATATTCACTCATAATCCCTCCGGATCCTTCGTTTCTTCGAGCTCGCTCCATTTCTCGAAGAGCTCGTCGATCTGTGCTCTGATATCGCTCTGTTCGGCGGTAAGTTCCATGCACTTGCTATTATCGGTGAATACTTCTTCCTTTGTCAACAAGGTATCTATCTCCTCGCAGCGCGCTTCCAGCCCGGAAATGGCATCTTCGATCTTTTTCATGTCATTTTCGCGCTTGCGCCGCGCGGCTTCCAGATCTTTCTTTCTTTGCCAGTCATCCCTGGATGAAGAGGCAGGCTTTTCGGAAGGAGTGAAGCGCTGAGGAATCAGTGCTGCGGCTTCCTTCTTCTCGAGATAGTACTCGTAATCACCGCGATAGTCGATAAAACGCCTGCCTTCCAGCTCTATTATTCGGCCGGCAAGTCTGCTGACAAAGTACCTGTCGTGGGATACGAAAAGAAGAGTGCCTTCGTAGGTCTCCAGTGCGTTTTCGAGAACCTCTTTTGAGACGATATCGAGATGGTTCGTAGGCTCGTCGAGTATCAGAAAATTACAGGGAGAGAGGATCAGTTTGGCCAGAGACAGCCGGCCTCTCTCACCTCCGCTGAGCGCAGATACCGGTTTGAAGACGTCGTCTCCGGTAAAGAGGAAGAGTGCGAGGGCATTTCGCACCTCGGTATTCGTCATCTTTGGGTACGCATCCTGTATCTCGTCAAAGACGTTTTTATCATTGGAGAGAAGCTGCTGCTCCTGATCGTAATACCCTATGGTGACGTTCGTACCGAGTCTGAAGGTGCCATGATCGGCCGGTACGAGACCGTTCAGGATCTTGAGCAGAGTGGTTTTGCCTGTGCCGTTTTCACCAATGACAGCCACGCTTTCGCCGCGTTTTATATCGAGATCTACATGCTCAAAGAGCTTCTTGCCGCCATAGGCTTTGGCCAGATCTTTGACGGTCAGCACGTCATCGCCGCTGCGCACACCGCCGGTGGAAAAGCTCAGACTCATATCTGATCTGACCTGCGTGGGGCGCTCGAGCACATCCATCTTTTCGAGCATCTTTTCGCGGCTTCTCGCCCGTTTTACGGATTTTTCACGATTAAATGAGTGCAGCTTGCGGATTACTTCTTCCTGATGTTTAATATATGACTGCTGATTCTCGTATGCTGAGAGAGCTGCGAGGCGGAGTGCTTCCTTTTTAATGGCGTAGTCGGTGTAGTTCCCGGAAAAGACGGTGACGGCGCCGTTGTCTATCTCTATTATCTTTGATGCGATGCGGTCAAGGAAATATCTGTCATGCGCGACTATGAGGACTGCTCCGGGATAGGAGCGAAGGTAGTCCTCGAGCCATTTGACGGATGATATGTCGAGATGATTCGTGGGCTCGTCGAGTATGATCAGATCAGGACGAAGCAGCAGGAGCTTTGCCAGCGCTATTCTGGTCTTGAGACCGCCGGAAAGCTGGCTGCATCTTTTATCGAAATCTGCCTCTGTAAAGCCGAGTCCCTTGAGGACTCCGGTCACTTCGCTGCGGTAGGAATAGCCTCCGATGAGCTCAAAGCTGTGATTCAGCGCCGCATATTCATCGGCCAGAGCAGCGGCGCGGCTCTCAGGCGCACTTTTCATGGCTTCCTCAAGATCCCGAAGAGCGCTCTCCATATCCAGAAGCCTGCGGTTAGATGAGAAGACTTCGTCATATATGGTGCCGGAGGAGTCGAGTCCCTGATGCTGTGAGAGATATCCGATGACAGCATCGCGTGAGGTGACCACCTCGCCGCTGTCAGGTGACAGAGAACCGGTGATCATCTCGAGGAGAGTGGTCTTGCCGGCGCCGTTTATTCCCACAATGGCAGCTTTTTCTTTGTCTTCAATTAAAAAAGTGGCGTCACGGATGATGACGTCAGTTCCGAATGATTTGGACAAGTGATGACAGGCGAGCAGCATACATACCTCCGGTAAAGTATTATATAACCCGCTTTCGTTTTGGGCAATAACATATCGGAAACTCAAATCCTTTGACTTTTATCAAGTGAAATGGTATTCTTTTATGGGTCTGGAGGCAAGCGATGAGCGAAAAGAAGATTTCAAGCGCAGTAATTAAAAGATTACCCCGTTATTTCAGATATCTCAGAGACCTGCTCGATCAGGGCGTGGAGAGGATATCGTCTGAGGAGCTGAGCCGCATGATGCACGCCACGGCATCGCAGGTGAGGCAGGATCTTAACAGCTTTGGAGGCTTCGGCCAGCAGGGCTACGGCTACAATGTCGAGCACCTCAAGGATGAGATCGCAAAGATCCTCGGACTCGATACCCCTCACAATATGATCATGATCGGCGCAGGCAATCTGGGCCGCGCCATAGCAGGGTACGATAAGTTCGATAACCGGAGTTTTCATATAAAAGGCATTTTCGACAATAACCCCGATCTGGTGGGGGACGTGGTTCGCGGTATCACGATCATGCCTATGAGCGAACTGAAGAGATTTATCGACGAGAACGATATCTCAATAGCCGGACTGACCGTGCCCAAAGATCAGGCGAAAGACATCGCCGAGGAACTCTACGGCTACGGTATCAGGGCGTTCTGGAATTTTGCTCATGTGGATCTGCGGCTGCCCGATGACGCATATGTGGAGAACGTGCATCTTTCGGACAGCCTGATGCAGCTTTCCTACAGACTTCAAAATAATCTTTGATCTTCGGCGCGTCTGCGCCGGATTTCTCGGGAGAAGTTGATGAGTATTCGACGATTTCCATAAAAAGCGGGATCGTTTATAAAAAGACTGGAAAAAGGTGCGCGAATAGGCTATAATCATACGGAATTTCCAGAGAGATTCTCTCATGGCTACCGTTCCGGCAGAGTAGCTCTCCGCCATCTGCTGCAGGTTCAGCTATGAGTTTGTCTGCGGGATCAATCCGAGAACGCAGAGAATATATTACAGATAACAGGAGATATATATGTCAGGACATTCAAAATTTGCCAATATCAAGCACAAGAAAGAAAAGAATGACGCCGCAAAGGGCAAGATCTTTACCCGTATCGGCCGTGAGATCGCCGTAGCCGTAAAGGAAGGCGGGCCCGATCCCGCAAACAACTCCAAGCTGCGCGACTGCATCGCAAAGGCAAAGTCAAACAACATGCCCAATGATACTATCGACCGCAGTATCAAAAAGGCTGCCGGAGATGGTAATGACGTGAACTACGTCGTGGCCACTTACGAGGGCTACGGCCCCAAGGGCACTGCCATCATCGTGGAGACACTTACGGATAACAAGAACCGTACCGCGTCCAATGTCCGCAACGCGTTTACAAAGGGACAGGGCAGTATCGGAACCCAGGGCTGCGTTTCCTTTATGTTTGACAAGAAGGGACAGATCATTATCGACAAGGAGGAATACGAGACTGATTTCGACGATCTGATGATGATCGCGCTTGATGCGGGAGCCGAGGATATCTCGGACGAGGATGACTCCTACGAGATCATTACTGATCCGGACGAGTTCAGCACTGTCCGCGAAAACCTCGAAAAGCAGGGCATTCCGATGGTGTCTGCCGACGTGACTATGATCCCTCAGACATATGTGACTCTGACGGATGAGGCTGATATAAAGAACATGAACCGTATCCTCGATTTCCTGGATGATGACGATGACGTGCAGAACGTCTGGCACAACTGGGAAGAGGAATGATATAAGCGGCTGACGCCGCAAAAGGGGTTGTAACGGTTTCGACGGGGATCGTGATACCAGAATAGCCATTCGCAGACCGTGACTGCGTATAAAAACGGAAACTAAATATAAACGCAAACAACAAAGTTGCACTTGCAGCCTGATGGCTGCTCGTCGCTCCGGGGGCTGCTCACAACCACCGGTATGCGGCGTCATGAACTGTGAGGCACTGTCAGCCCAAAGCTTTGAGGGCTGAACGGATCTTATGAAGCTACCGAGCCTCTTAGCCTGTCGTCCGGCATGAGGTAAGGGAATTCTAATAGAACGACTGTAATGGGAGAAATTTTGGCGGATTGGTTTTCGGACAGGGGTTCGACTCCCCTCAGCTCCATACGCAAACAGGCAGGACAGCGTCCTGCCTGTTTGCGTATGGAAAGCTGGGGGGGAGTCGAACGCCGCGGCTGCAAAAGGGCAGAAACACCAGTAAAGATTCAGTTGACCGATTCACCGAAAAAATATACAATGAGCGGGGATATGGGGTAAGTCATCGTTCGGACTGCATGCATATCGGCGCGTGGACTGTTTTATACATGAGAGGGAATACTGATCATATGAATAAACGGATTTTTTGTATTTTTATAACCTGTTTGATCATTGCGTCTGTTTTTCCCGCATACGGGACGGAATCCCACGCTGCCTCATACATGAGCAATAAGACCGAGATTCCCGTGGAGCTTGAGGTCTCCGGCGCCGAAGCCCTTTGCCAGACAGATGACGGCTACGTATGGATAGCTCAGTATTCAGGTCTGACGCGTTACGATTCAAGTGAATTTGTAACATACAGGAGCTTCGAATATGACGACGCCGTCTGTCCCATTATTAATGTCCGCGCTCTCGCTTCAAAGGAAAATACCCTATATATTGCCACTTCCGAACACGTATACGTACATAAGGACGATCAATTCGAGCCGCTTCTTATGGATATCGGTGTCGTTACCGACATTATACTGGACGATGTCAGGGATCTGCTCTATGTCTCCACTCTGGACAAGGGCGGCCTGATATATGATCTTGCCGCAGGAAGCGCCAGTAATATCTCCGGGACCGAGAACGGCATAGTCCGTGATATTGCGATAAATCTCGAAAGCGGAGATTATTTCTATCAGATAGATGAGGGAATCTTCGACAAAGACGGAAAGCAGATCCTTGAGAATTCAAGGATCATCGAAATCTATTCCTATGGTTCCACACTTTTTATGGCGGAGGATACGGGTATCGTTCACCGCTATGATATGAAAAAAGGATCTGCGATAAGCGATATCACCATACCGGATCAGGTCAACAAAATGCTGTATTCGGAGGCTGATCAGATAATGTTCGTCGCCTGTGAGAAGAACGGCATTTACTGCGTCGATCTGAGTTCTCCGGAGCCTGTCGTCACACTTGCGGGCGATCTGGAAAACAGGAGCCAGCTTGTAGACCTGATGATTGATTATGAAGGTAACCTCTGGGTTGCATCGCATTATATCGGTGCGTCGGGAGTTTCCATTATTACAAGGAACGCTCTTTCGGAGCTTCTGTATGACGATCCGATCTGGCAGTCACTCAGCGCTCCGCCCGCATTTGACAGAAACGTATACGCCGTTGAGAGGTACGGCGATATCCTGTATATCGTTGCAGCTACAAAGATCTACAGATATGACCTTAATACAAATGAGATACTGCCGGATAACTCCATTATGCAGACTGTCAATGAATATGCCGCCGATAAGACCCGTGATGGCAAAGCGCAGGGAGACAATAATTTCGAGTTTTCATTTGCTCCAAAGGACGTCGAGATATTCAGGGACAAGGTATATTTTGCCGTTTCGGGTATTGGTCTTATCGAGTATGATCCCGTTACGGAAGATGTATTGATCTTTGATCAGGATTATATCAGCACTCATTATGACAAGCTTGTCGGTGATCCCGATCTCGCTCTGGTGTCCTCCATCCGTTCGATGAGGAACTTTGACGATTATCTGGTACTCGGATACACAAGAGGCATAATGCGTTTTGACGGTACCTCGTTCTCCATCATGAACATCGGGTCGAACGTCCTCTACATCAATAAGACAAACGACGGCAAGATCATGTTTGACCGCACTCAGGGCCTTTTTGTCATAGACGACGATTTTACTGAAGCGACCGAGATTCCTACTGAGAAAGAGGTTACAGGAAACCGCCTGAAATTCCTGGTAGACGGAGATAATCTGTACTATACTCTGAACAGCAGATTGTTCAGGACCAATACCGCTGACGGACTGGGCGTCTCAGAGGAGATTGCCATCCCTTATATCAAGGGCTCTATCGTCGAGCTCGCCAAGATCAGCTGTGGCACAAAGGACGGAAATCCCGAATTCAAATACGTCATAGGCAGCCAGACACAGCTCTATATAACCGACTCGCTGGCTGGCGACCGTCTTACGGATTACGAATCATACGATGCAACGAACGGTCTGCAGCCCGTCATAGCGAACACCTCCGGATTCTATGACGAGGAGAGCCAGAAGTATTATCTCCAGTCCACGAACGGCATCTTTGTCTACGATTTCAATCTGACAAGAAACGTGCCCGCACCCGTAAAGATCGCCGTTTCTTCAGTAGAGCTTGACGGAATGCAGTCCTTTGGAGAAAGCATCGCTGTCGATCAGGATATATACCGTGTCGTCTTTAATTACTCTGTCCTCGGATTCCGGCCCAATAACGGCTATACGACGTATTACAAGATGGACGGAGTAGACGACGATTATACCGCTTATTCAGACGATAACAGAAGTATAAACTATACGAACCTTCCCGGCGGAAGCTATGACTTTCATATTTACGTTGAAGATGAATACGGTCAGTCGTCAAACGTAATCAGTATCCATCTGGACAAGGAAAAGAAGATCTTTGAGCAGTGGTGGTTCTGGGGCATCCTTTTTGTGCTGGCTGCGGCGGCCGTCTTTACAGGCTCTTTCCTGGTCATCCGATATAAGACCAGACAGTCGTTAAAGCGCCAGCTCGAGTACAAGAACATCACTCTGGAGTCCATCCAGGCTATCGCCCGCACCATCGACGCAAAGGACGAGTATACGAACGGTCACTCCATCAGAGTGGGATACTACTCCAGGGTCATCGCAGAGAACATGGGGATGAGTTCGGATGAGGTGGACAACATCTACTATATCGCCCTGCTCCATGATATAGGCAAGATCGCTATCCCTGACAGCATCCTGAACAAGCCCGGCAGACTGACCGACAGCGAGTTCGCCGTGATGAAGAGCCACACGACGCGCGGAGCGAATATCCTCAAAGGAATCTCAACTATCCCCCATATAGTGGAAGGCGCCAAGTCCCACCACGAGAAGTACGACGGGTCCGGCTATCCCGAAGGGCTCAGCGGAGACGATATCCCGTTCGTTGCCAGGATCATCTGCTGCGCGGACTGCTTTGATGCCATGGCGTCGAAACGTGTATACAAGGAGCCGTATTCACTGGATATGATCACCGGCGAGTTTACCCGCTGCGCCGGTACGCAGTTTGACCCGAGCATCTCAAGGGTGGTGATAGACCTGATTGCCGCAGGCAAGCTCAAGCCCTATTCTGCTGAGAATACTTACCTTAGCAGCGACGGCAAGACATACAGGATCAAGAATGACGGAGATTCACATGCCGTCTGAAGATAGGAGGATACCATGATACTTACTACTACAAACAAGATCAACGGAAAAGAACTCGAAATGCTGGGCCTTGTTAAGGGCAGTACGATCCAGACGGTCAACGCTTTCAGAGACATCGGAGCCGGATTCAAAACCCTGGTCGGCGGTGAGCTTACAAAGTACAATGAAATGATGGAAAAGGCACGTAATCTGGCAACCCAGCGCATGGTCAACGAGGCAGGCGCTCTCGGAGCGGACGCCATAGTCGGCGTACGTTATTCAAGCGCAAGCATAATGCAGAACGCCGCTGAAGTAATGGCGTACGGTACTGCCGTAAAGTTTATCTGATATGATGCGTGTGATCGCCGGGAAGGCAAGGAGGATCCAGCTGGTAACCCCCAGAGGAGATTTTACCAGACCCACTACGGACCGCATCAAGGAGACGCTTTTCAATATCCTCGCCCCCGATCTCTATGACACGCGTTTCCTCGATCTTTTCTCGGGAAGCGGCGGTATAGGCATCGAGGCGCTCAGCCGCGGAGCGGCGGAGGCTGTCTTTGTTGAGAACGGACGCGATGCCATCGCCTGTATCAAGGAGAATCTCCGCAGGACCAGACTCTTTGACCGGGGCAGGCTTATAGAAGGCGACGTATTCAGTGCGCTGCGCAGGCTCGATTCGGAGAAGAAGCCGTTCGGGATTATCTTTTTGGATCCGCCGTATGAGGCGGGATATTACGAGAAGACGCTGGAATGGATAGCCGGCAGCTCTCTGACCGACAGGGATACTCTGATTGTAGCAGAAGCCCTTAAAGAGACGGACTTTTCCTTTGCCGTGAGCGCGGGGCTGTCCGTGGTCCGGGAGAAGATCTACAAGACCAACAAGCATGTGTTTCTGCGGCTTGCAGACAAGGAGGACAAATGAGCGAAGAAAGGATAGGCCTTTATCCGGGAAGCTTTGACCCCATCACTCTGGGACATGAGGATATCATACGCAGAGCCTCGTCGATCTTTGACAGGCTCATCGTTGCAGTGCTTATCAACAATGCAAAAAATCCGTTGTTTTCTGTGGATGAACGTGTTAGAATGATTCAATGTGTAGTGGGAGACATCCCTAACGTGGAAGTCAGGTCATTCTCGGGTCTGTCAGTGGAATTTGCCAAATCCGTAGGAGCCAGAGTCCTGGTGAGAGGTCTCAGAGCCGTTTCGGATTTCGAGTATGAGCTTCAGATGGCCCAGACAAACAACATCATGTGCCCGAAGATCGATACCATATTCCTCACCACGAACATCAGATATGCGTATCTGAGTTCCAGTATAGTTAAGGAAGTTGCTTCATACGGCGGCAAGATCGAAGATTTCCTTCCGGAGCAGATCATCCCGCTTGTCAAAGAAAAGTATAGCAAGGAGAAGTCATGAGCAGGATAGAACAGTTAATCAGTGAGATAGAGATGTACCTTGACAGCTGTAAGCCCCAGGTCTTTTCCGGCAACAAGAAGATAGTTGTCGAGAAGGACGTGATGGACGAGATGCTGGTAGAGCTTCGCATGCAGACTCCGGAGGAGGTCAAGAAATACCAGAAGATCATCTCCAATAAGGACGCCATACTGGCCGATGCGAAGGCCAAGGCAGATACCATAATCGACGATGCGAACAAGCAGACCGAGTTCATCGTGAGCGAGCATGAGATCACACGCATAGCTACCGAGAATGCTCAGCGCATCATCGACGATGCTCAGTCGGAGGCCAAGCAGATCCTCGATCAGGCCGCCTCCGATGCGCAGAATATCCGCGAGGGCGCGATCAACTACACCGATAATCAGCTCATGATGCTCCAGAATCTTCTCGGCAATGCCATGACCAATACCGAGACACGGTACAATGGCTTTATGAAGCAGCTTTCCGACTGCCTTGAGGTGGTCGACTCCAACAGAAGACAGCTTGGAGCCGTCGCAGCTCCCGAGCAGGACGATCTCGATTACAATATGTGATCTTTCCGGGGCGCCTGTGGCGCCCCTTTTTTTCTGAAATTCACTTTCTGCAGGAGGAGAGATGCTTTCCGACAGACTCAGACCGGGCACATACGGATATGTAGATTATAAAAAGCGCAAGCTGGCGTTGTTTTCGCTGGTGCTGGCTTTTTTTATCGCCGCGCTGATCACGGCGGGACTTCTCATATTCGGCACCGTGAAGAATCTGCTCATGGTCCCGGCTCTGCTGTGCGTTATTCCGTTCGCGAATTTCTTTGCAAACCTTGCCGCGCTCATAAGGATTCACAGCGCCGGAGCGGATCAGTATTCTATGGTCCGCAATTTTGAAGAGCCCGGCATGCTCCTTTCCGATCTGGTGGTCGTGGACGGCGACGGCAAGCGCTTCTTTTTTGCCTTTGCCATAATCCACGCCTCGGGGATCGCCGCGTACGCCCCTGCCAGGCTGAAGGAGCGCTTCCGCCCTGAGGCCCATATAACCGACCTGCTCAAAAAACGCGGCGTAACGACCTCGTTCAGGATATACGAGGACTTTGACGGCTTCCTCAAGGCAGTGAACGGACTTAAACCCTGCGCGGACGAGAAGAGGGCAGAGCTGATCAAAGAGACTTTGATCCTTACCTGCATGTGATATGAGAGAGATAATCATCAGTCCCGGCGAGGCCGGAGGCCGCTTTGATAAATACCTGGGAAAATACCTGCGTCAGGCAAGCAGGTCTTTTCTTTATAAGATGCTCAGGAAAAAGAACATAACCCTTAACGGAGCAAAAGCCGACGGATCCGAGATACTTCAAAGCGGAGACCATATAAAGCTCTTTTTCTCCGACGAGACTCTTGAAAAGTTTACCGCCGGTGCAGATAAGGCTTCCGGGATCCCGCGCATCGACCTTGATATTATCTACGAGGACGATGACGTGATATTTATCAACAAACCAGCCGGGATGCTTTCCCAGAAGGCACGTCCCGAAGATATCTCGCTGTGCGAGTATCTTGCTGCGTATCTCGCCGACAGACGCGGGGATGCCGCGGATGGCAGAAAAGTCTTTTCTCCGGGCGTATGCAACAGGCTTGACCGCAATACGAGCGGACTCATCACGGCGGGCAAGACGCTCAGAGGCCTCCAGAGCCTCTCAGAGGCCTTCCGCGAGCGAAAGGCGGACAAGTATTACCTCGCGATAGTCAGGGGTGAATTAAGCCAAAATACGGGCTTTGACGGTTATCTGACCAAGGATGCCGCGTCAAATACCGTCAGCCTTGGCACAGACGGATCATCCGGAGGGGAACACGTATCGACGGAGATCTATCCTCTCGATACAAAAGGCGGCTACAGCCTCGTCCGCGTAAAGCTCCTGACCGGCAAGACCCACCAGATCAGGGCCACGATGCAGTACCTCGGCTATCCGATAGTCGGAGACAAGAAATACGGAGCGGCCGATCTGTCTCGCGCGCGCAGGCAGCTGCTGCACTCTTACGAGCTCGTATTCAAGGATACCGGCGAGCGCTTTATTGCGGCTCCGCCAAAGGATTTTACCGATACGGCGGCCCTTCTGGGGCTTTCCATGGGAGAGTAGATATGGCGACATGGGGAAAACACGGCCTTCGCGGCTCCACGCTTGAAGACCTCATCAATTACACGATAACCCGCTACAGGGACGCCGGTCTGGCGCTGATACAGAAGATCCCGACTCCGATCACGCCCGTAAACATCGATTCTGCGACAAAGCACATCACCCTCGCATACTTCGATCAGAAGAGCACCGTGGACTATCTCGGGGTCGTGCAGGGCATACCGATATGCTTTGACGCAAAAGAAGTCCACGTGGATACTTTTTCTCTTCAGAACGTCCAGGAGCACCAGATCGCTTTTATGGACGACTTCGAAAAACAGCAGGGGATCGCTTTCTTTATCATCTACTACGCCCATAAAAATGAGTTCTACTATATGCCCTACCGGGATATGAAGCTTTTCTGGGACCGGGCAGAGGCCGGTGGGCGCAAGAGCTTCACCTACGATGAGATGGACAAGACGGGCCGCATTCCCGCCGAAAACAGCCTGAACATACACTTTTTACCGAATCTTCAAAAGGACATACTTGAGAGAGAATGAGAAAATTAGCCCTTCCGCATGACGTGCTCATGAGCGTCGACAAACCGGCCAGATATCTGGGAAACGAGCTGAATTCCGTGCACAAGGATCTGAAACCCGGCATGGTCAGATACGTCATGTGCTTCCCCGACGTCTACGACGTGGGCATGTGCCACCTCGGCCTGCCGATAATATACGAGATGCTCAACCGCCGCGAGGACATATGGTGCGAGCGGCTTTACAGCCCGTGGCCGGACCTCGACAGGATCATGCGCGAGAGGCATATCCCGCTCTTTGCTCTGGAGTCCCAGGATCCAGTCAGGGATTTCGATTTCCTGGGGATCACGCTCCAGTATGAGATGTGCTATACGAATATCCTGCAGGTCCTGGATCTGGCGGGAATTCCGCTGCTCGCAAAGGACCGGGGAGAGGACGACCCGATCGTGATCGGAGGCGGCCCCTGCACCTACAATCCCGAGCCCATGGCGGACTTTTTTGATATGTTCTATATCGGCGAGGCCGAGACAAATATGTATGACGTGGTGGATGAATATAAAGCCGCCCGCGCAAAGGGCCTTGGCAGGCGCGAGTACCTGCGCCGCGCAGCTTCCATCCCCGGCATCTACGTCCCCTCGCTCTATGACGTCACTTACGGCGGTGACGGTACCATCGCCTCGTTTACGCCCAACTGCCCAGAGGCGCCGGCAAAGGTGAAGCGCGTAGTCGAGATGAATCTGACCGGCAGCTACTATCCGGAAAAGCCCATCGTTCCCTTTATGCGCATTATCCAGGACCGCGTGACCCTCGAGATCATGAGGGGCTGCATACGTGGCTGCCGGTTCTGCCAGGCAGGAAGCGTCTACAAACCACAGCGTGAGAAGGATCTGGACTGGCTGATGGATCTGGCTCGCAGGATGCTCGATGAGACCGGGCAGGAGGAGATATGCCTCAGCTCGCTCAGCTCCAGCGACTACAGCCAGATCGAGCCGCTGATCCGCGGCCTGATAGACGAGTGCAACCGCCGTATGGTCAATATCTCCCTGCCTTCACTGCGTATAGACGAGTTTTCGCTTGAAGTAATGAAGCTTCTCACCGACGTTCGCAGCAGCTCCGTCACCTTTGCGCCCGAGGCCGGGACCCAGCGCCTGCGCGATGTCATAAACAAGGGCCTGACCGAAGAAGATATACTGGACGGAGCCCTTGCGGCATTTAAGGCCGGCTGGAACAAGGTCAAATTTTACTTTATGCTCGGGCAGCCCACCGAGACGCGCGAGGACCTGCTCGGCCTCGTGGACCTCTGCGAAAAGGTCGCCATGAAGTATTACGACGAGATCCCCAAAGAGGAGCGTCAGGGCAGGATCCAGATCAACGCCAGTTCGTCTTTCTTTGTGCCAAAGCCCTTTACGCCCTTCCAGTGGGCGACGATGCTCCACAAGGACGAATATCTCGAGCGCGCCTATATAGTCAAGGACAGCTTCAAAAACACGCGCAATTCACGCGCGCTCCACTATCAGTACAACGACGCTGACATAACGATCCTCGAGGGGATATTTGCCAGAGGAGACCGGCGTATTGCGCCCGCGATCCTCGAGGCATATAAAAAGGGTCAGATATACGACGCATGGAGCGAATATTTCAACTATGATCTGTGGATGGAGACCTTTGCCGAGTGCGGCATAGACGTGGATTTCTATAATGTGCGCGCCCGCTCTCTCGACGAGATCCTGCCCTGGGATTTCATAGACACCGGAGTATCAAAGAGCTTTCTTAGGCGCGAGTGGGAGAAGGCGCTGAGGGGCGAGGTCTCTCCCAACTGCCGCGAAAAGTGCGCCGGCTGCGGAGCGCGCGTATACGGAGGAGGTGTCTGCTTTGAAGGTTAGATTCAGATTTTCCAAAGAAGGCGAGACGTGTTATCTCGGGCATCTCGATATGATGAGATTCTTTCAGAAGGCCATCCGCCGCGCGCATATAGACGTAGCTTATTCACAGGGATTCAACCCTCATCAGATACTTTCGTTTGCCTCTCCGCTGGGACTGGGAATGACCTCGCAGGGAGAGTATTTTGACGCGGAGCTTAAGAGCTGCGGGAGCGGACGGGAGCTGCTTGAGGCGATAAACGGCGCCATGACCGAGGGGATCCGGGTCCTTGGCGTCAGGCGCATACCGGATGAAGGCAAATACAACGCCATGGCTGCTCTTACCGCCTGCAGCTACATGGTCAGCTTTGACGAAAGCTTTGCGGCGGAGTATGACCTTTGCGGCATGTGGCAGCGCTTTATATCGAGGGATTCCATCCCCGTTATCAAAAAGACCAAGACGCAGACTGTTGAGACAGACCTGAGGCCTCTTATCCTGGATTCCGGGTTTTCATCCGGAAAGCTCAGACTGCTGCTTGCCGCGGGCAGTGTCGAAAGTGTAAAAGCCGTTGCCGTGCTCAGCGCGTTTTTTGAGAGCAGCGGCATTCCGCTTAGCGGCGAGCAGGCTTTTAAGACCGGAACAGTCAGAATAGAGCGCCTTGACCAGTTTACCGGGGATAAAGACAAGCTGACATCACTCGGAGAGGTGGGAGAAGAGATATGAACAAGATCATAATCACGCAGTACAACGGGAGGATCATGACTGCCGAGACCGATGAAAAGCGCATACTCGACATCAGTTTTGAAGAAAGCGGCCGTGTGCGTATAGATGATATTTATACCGGAAGAGTGGAGAGCATCGCCGAGAATATCAAGGCCGCCTTCATAGAAGTCGCCGACGGAGTCAAATGCTTTTATCAGATGAAGCCGGACGAAAAGCTGAAGATCGGGCAGGAGCTTCCGGTCCAGATAAAGCGCGAGGCCGTCAAGACAAAGGACGCCGAGTGCGATATTCGTCTGTCGATACCGGGAAAATATGTGGTCGTGACCGAGGGTATATACAGCCTCGGCATCTCCTCCAAGATCCCTGACGGGCCCAGGCGCTTCGAGCTCCAGCAGCTCTTTGACGTGGAATTTTCTTACGACGACGAATTCAGCTTCATCATCAGGACCAATGCTCTTGAAGCCGAAAACGAGGTCATTCTCGAGGAAGCCAGGGCGCATATGGAGATGCTTCGCGCTCTGAGGGAGAGCGCTTCCCACAGCGTGCCGTTTAAAAAGCTTTACTCCGGCTCAAGCGTATATTCGGACAAGCTCAGGGATCACCGCGGCGAGATCTGCGCCGTCACGGACGTAAGGGAAATATACGAGGATATCCTCAGCTCGTTCCCTGAGATCAAGGCCGAGTTTTATCAGGATGAAATGCTCAGCCTCGTAAAGCTTTACAGGATCGAAAGCGCTATCGAGGATGCGCTTGCCAGAAAGGTCTGGCTAAAGAGCGGCGGATATCTTGTGATCGACGAGACCGAAGCCCTGACGGTCATCGATGTAAATACCGGGAAAAACGACACAAAAGGCAAGATGGAAGAGGTCTTTTTCAAGACCAATCTCGAGGCCGCGCGGGAGGCCGCTGCCCAGCTGCGTCTGCGCAATATCTCCGGAATGATCATTATAGATTTTATAGATATGAAATCCAAGGGACATCTGGACGAGCTCGTTTCCGTACTGAAAAAGGAGCTGTTTAACGACCCCGTCAAGGCCAGCTTTGTGGATGTGACAAAGCTTAACCTCGTGGAGGTCACGAGAAAGAAGATGCTGCGCAGCCTTAAGGAACAGCTCGCGTGAAAAATAGTGCTTGACATAAACGCAGGTAAAATGTTATATTCTATTGGTGCTTTTGGGCACATGCCGCGCAAAAAGGTTTAAGAGTCCTTTCGGGCCACCGTAATTGGCGAGATTGAAACAAAGGAGGAGTCATTCATGTACGCTATTATTGCAACAGGCGGTAAGCAGTACAAGGTTTCCGAAGGCGATGTTATCCGCGTAGAGAAGCTTGACGTCGAGGAAGGCGCTGCTTACGAGTTTGATCAGGTCCTGGCGGTATCAGACGGCGAGCTTACAGTAGGCAATCCTACAGTAGCAGGCGCAGTAGTCAAGGCCACCGCAGTTGGCCAGGGCAAGGGCAAAAAGGTCATCGTTTACAAGTATAAGCCGAAGAGCGGCTATCACAAAAAGAACGGCCACAGACAGCCCTTTACCGCTTTCAAGATCGAGTCTATCGTTAAGTGATCCGTCAGGATCCAACCGTAAATTGTTAGGAGGTGTTTTTTAATGGCTCATAAAAAAGGTGTCGGCTCTACCAAAAACGGCAGAGATTCCGAGGCGAAGCGCCTGGGCGCAAAGAGAGCTGACGGACAGTTCGTCCTGGCCGGCAACATTCTCTATCGTCAGCGCGGGACCAAGATCCATCCCGGCAACAACGTCGGCCGCGGCGGTGATGACACCCTGTTCGCTCTGACGGACGGCATCGTTCGTTACGAGAGGAAGGGCAGAGACAAGAAGCAGGTTTCTGTTTATCCCCAGGAGGCTTAAGTTTCAACAGACTATCAGCGGCGTATTGATTGCGCCGCTTTTTCTTTACTTTAACAACTGTGAGGGAAGTATGTTTGCTGATTACGCAAAGATATATATCAGATCCGGAAACGGCGGCGACGGACATATCAGTTTCCGCCGCGAGCTTTACGTGCCCGACGGCGGTCCCGACGGCGGTGACGGCGGAAAAGGCGGAGATATAATATTCGAAGTAGACAAGGGCCTCAATACCCTGACCGACTTCAAACACAAGAGAAAATACGTCGCCGGCAACGGACAGGAGGGCGGCAAACGCCGCTGCCACGGCGCAAACGGCGAGGATCTTGTTATCAAGGTGCCTGAAGGCACGGTCGTCAGAGAGGCCGAAAGCGGCAAAGTCATCACCGATATGTCGGGCGATAACATGCGCGAGATCATCCTATACGGAGGGCGCGGAGGCATCGGCAATATGCACTATGCCACCGCCGTCATGCAGGCTCCAAAATACGCCAAGCCCGGCAAACCCGGTCAGGAGCTGGAGGTGATCCTCGAGCTCAAGAGCATCGCGGACGTGGGACTTGTGGGCTACCCGAACGTCGGTAAATCCACTTTCCTCTCGCGCGTTACGAATGCGCGCCCCAAGATCGCAAACTATCACTTCACCACGCTTGCTCCTAATCTCGGAGTCGTGGACCTGCCGGACGGCGACGGATTTGTCATCGCGGACATTCCCGGGCTTATCGACGGAGCGTCCGAGGGCGTCGGCCTGGGACATACCTTCCTGCGCCATATAGAGCGTACCAGGCTGCTGGTGCATCTGATCGATATTTCGGGCCTTGAGGGGCGCGATCCGGTAGAGGATTTTTCCGCGATCATGCATGAGCTTAAGGCCTACAACGAGGATCTGGAAAAGCTTCCTCAGATCATCGGAGCAAATAAATGCGATCTGATGAGCGAGGAGGACAGGGATGCGGCCATCGCAAGACTAAAAAGCGCTGCGCAGCCTTTCGGCATAGAAGTTTATCCCATATCGGGAGCGACCGGAGCCGGCATCAAAGAGTTTCTCTACGCCATCAATAACCTTCGTAAGACTCTGCCGGACAAGCCGGTGCGCTTTGAACGCGAATTCGTATTCGGCGAGCAGATCGAGGACCTGCCCTTTGACGTTACCGTTGAGAAGGGCGTTTACGTGGTAGAGGGCCCGCTGATCGAGAAGATGCTTGGATATACGAATCTGGAGAGCGAGAGAGGCTTCGCGTTTTTCCAGAAATTCATAAAGGAACGCGGCATACAGAAGGCCCTCGAGGATGCCGGCATACAGCAGGGAGATACGGTTCGTATGTACGGACATGAATTTGATTACTACGAATAACGGAGCACTTATGACAAGCAAAGACAGAAGCAGACTTATGAGTCTGGCACAGAAGATAGAGCCTGTGGCTCACATAGGGAAAGCGTCTCTGACACCGGAGCTTACCGCGTCGGTCGAGGAGGCCATAGCCGCGCGCGAGCTGGTCAAGATCGACGTAAACAAGAACTGCATGGATGATCTGAGAGAACTGGGGAATACCCTCGCAGAGCGCACGCGCAGCCAGCTGGTACAGGTCATAGGGCGCAAGATCGTCCTCTACCGTCCGGCAAAGGATCCCAAAGACCGTAAGATAGGAATAGAGGTATAGATGAGACTCGGTATCCTCGGCGGGACGTTTGATCCCATACACAAGGGACATATTCTGATGGCGAAGACAGCCTTATCTGGCCTGTGGCTGGATAAGGTCGTTTTCATACCGGCTGGCGATCCGTATTTCAAATCGGGCTCGCAGAATATATCTCTCGCCGTCCACCGCCTGAACATGACAAAGCTTGCGATCGAAGGAGAGCCGGCTTTTGAAGCTTCGGATATGGAGATAGCAAGAGAAGGGCAGACGTATACCTCCGATACTCTCAAAGAGCTTTCGGAGAAATATCCCGGCGATGAGCTTTTCTTCATACTCGGCGCCGACACGCTCGTCCAGTTTTCCACGTGGCACGAGCCTGAAAAGATTTGCGATCTGGCGTCTCTGGCGGTCTTTGGACGCAGAGATCAGACCGGAGACGAAAGGCTTTCTTCCGAGATAGACAGCCTGCGGGAGCGCTTTGGCGCAAGGATCCATCTCGTAGATTGGGACGGCTTTGAAACCAGCTCCACCGAGATCCGCGAGAGAGCGGCGAAGGATGAAGCCGAAGACGAGGTGCCGGCGGCAGTGCTCGAATATATACGCGAGATCGGGCTTTACAGGCCGCATCCGTCACTTGAGCAGATGAAAGCCAGGCTCCGGAGGGAGCTCAAGCCCTCGCGGTTTATCCACAGTCTCGGAGTGGCCGATACTGCCTGCGATATGGCCTGCATATACGGCGAAGACCCGGACAGGGCATATCTTGCCGGGCTGCTTCACGATGTGGGAAAACCTTACGGAGGCGCGCTCGGACACGCAGCGGCCGGAGCTGCGATAGCAGAGAAATACTACGGTATAGAGGATAAAGAGATCCTGTCTGCTATAGCCCACCATACCGTGGGAAGTCCGGACATGGGCCTGCTCGAAGAGATAGTCTATGTAGCCGATATGATCGAGCCCGGGCGCGAGGGGATACCGGATCTGGAGCGCCTTCGGGAGCTGGCCTATTCGGACATAAAAAAGGCGGTTTTTGCCTGCGCCGCGTCAACGCTCAGCCACCTGAAAGAAAAGGGCAAGTCAATTGACGAGGCCACTCTCAGCGTCTATAATAAATACAGTTTCTACTGTTGAGCCGATTGGCTCTTTTGCAAACGGAGCATTTATGACAGAACAGGAAAAGATAAAACAGATGGTCGACCTTGCCTGCGAGGCTCTTTCCGAAAAGAAGGCCGCAGATATCAAGGTCATCGATATATCCGGTATCTCGACGATAGCGGACTATTTTATTATCACAAACGGCGAAAATCCCAACCAGGTCCACGCTCTCGTGGACAACGTGGATGAAAAGCTCGGCAGAGCCGGCTTTACGCCCAGATCCACCGAAGGATACAACGCCGCCAACTGGGTCCTGATGGACTACGGCGACGTCATCATCAACGTTTTCTCACGCGAGGACCGCAGATTTTACGATCTGGAGCGCATCTGGAGGGACGGAAAGCTCATAGAGACCATCCCGGGAGAAAACTGATATGGCCAAAGGCACCGGACACCGCAGAATATCCATCGGTGTGATACTTTTTGCGCTGGTGCTGATATACCTTTCCTACCACATGATCTCTTATCTCACCAGAGAGAAGGTGTCTGTATATACTGTAGGAGAGGAGGTCACGCTTACTCGCAACCCGACCTATACGGGGCTGATCCTTCGCAGCGAGAGGCTCATTCCCTCGGAGAGCAGCGGGTATGTGAATTATTACGTTGAGAACGGCGGCCGCTGCTCTACGACGAACGTGATCTATTCCATAGACGAGAACGGCAGTTTCAATAACCTCCTTGCCTCCCGTGCGGGCACGAGCGGTCTCTCCACAGAGAATCTCTCACAGCTTACATCGACCCTCTCGCAGTTCTCACTCGGATATGACCCTGCTGAATTCGACGACGTATATACCCTCAAGGACAATCTCGAATACCGGCTCCTGAGCTTTCTGAACATCAACTCTGCGGAAGGCCTGGAGTCGCTCGGTATCAGTGAGACATATTTTCATACTTATTCTTCCGACCATATCGGAATTGTCGAGTATTATTCGGACGGATACGAGGGATTTGTCTATACCGACATTACAGCCGAAGACTTCGATACCGAGAAGTATCAAAAGAAGAATTACCGCAGCGGTGAAGCCGTCTCTGCCGGTTCTCCCGTGTACAAGCTGATAGATTCCGAGTCCTGGTCGGTGGTGGTGCCCCTCTCCGAGCAGGATGCAGACGATCTGAAGGATGCAGAGCGGGTCAACGTCACTTTCAATGAGTCCGGCATATCCACGACCGTGCTTTTTGAGGAATTTACCGGTTCTGACGGGGGTAAGTACGGCATTATGACTCTGTCCAAATATATGATACAGTATGCCGAGTCCAGATATCTGTCGGTGACCATCGAGAAAAACGCGCAGCAGGGTCTTAAGATCCCGGTCAGCGCCGTAACGAGCAAGGATTTCTTCGTCATACCTCTGGAGTATATCGCAAAGGGCGGCAATACCGACAGCGAGGGTTTCTTTACGGAGACTGTGACGGTGGACGGGACGACTGCCAAATTCGTGGAAGCGGAGATATTCTTCAGGGATGATACCTATGCATACGTGCCTAAAGATCAGCTGGATCTGGGCAGCATTGTCGTCATGCCCGATTCACAGGAACGCTTCGCCGTATCCGCCGTCAAACCGCTTCCGGGAGTTCTCTCCGTGAACAAAGGCTACGCCGTATTCAAGGTCATAATCGTAATCGATCAGGATGAAGAATACTATATAGTCAGGCGCGGTACCTCCTACGGCATCTCTGCCAGAGATAACATCCTGCTGGACGGATCCTCTGCTCTGGAAGGGGAGAAGATCTACTGATACAGGCAAAGGAGCGTTTTTGATTCGACGCGGCGCACACCGGCAGATTCACGGCAGATTCAGGTCCTGCGCGTCTGCAAATTACATCTTGACTTTTTTTATGCTTTTGATAAAATATAGCACGTGCCGCGTTTTCCGGCATAATCTCTAAGCTGGAGGGAGGGTAGTAGACATGGCAACCGTTATCGTCAAAGAGAACGAGACTTTAGATAGCGCACTTCGCAGATTCAAGAGAAACTGTGCGAAGGACGGTATCCAGCAGGAGATTCGTAAGAGAGAGCATTACGAGAAGCCCAGCGTAAAGCGTAAAAAGAAGTCTGAGGCAGCCCGCAAGCGCAAGTATTGATTATTCAGAGCATTTATCCCGCACCTTATGTGCGGGATTTTTTTTGGTTTTCCGTATTTCCTAATGACACAAAAGATGGTAAAATATCATGTTGTTATAAAGGAGTATTATGCCATATGGAAGAACATCATAAGACCATAGACATTCCCGCAGACGCTCTCAAGGCAGTAAGCGGTCAGCTGGACAGATATCTCAAAAAGATCGAGAGGGCATTTGGGGTCAGCATCATAGCCCGGGGTGACGGTGTGAAAGTGATCGGTGACGAAAATGCTGCGGACAAAGCAACCGAAGTCATCAGCGAGCTTGCTTCCCTGCACAGCCGCGGCAGCGAGATCGACGAGCAGAGCGTGGACTATACTATAGCGACAGCTCTCGAAGGCATGAAGCTGCACGCAGTCGACCTGGACTCCGACATCGTCTGCCGCACGATCAACGGCAAACCGATCAAGCCCAAGACCGCAGGTCAGAAAAAGTACGTAGACGCCATCAGGAATAATATGATCTGCTTCGGGCTCGGCCCGGCCGGCACCGGAAAGACGTATCTGGGCATGGCGATGGCTATTCAGGCTTTTAAGGACGGCGATGTGAACCGGATGATTCTGACGCGCCCTGCCATAGAAGCCGGTGAGAAGCTTGGATTCCTCCCGGGCGATCTTCAGAGCAAGATCGACCCGTATCTGCGTCCTCTGTACGACGCCCTCTATCAGATCATGGGCGCGGAGAGCTACCAGCACAATTACGAGAAGGGTGCGATAGAGGTCGCTCCTTTGGCCTACATGCGCGGACGCACTCTGGACAATGCTTTTATCATCCTCGATGAGGCCCAGAATACGACCCCGGCTCAGATGAAGATGTTCCTGACGCGTATAGGTTTTGGATCAAAGGTCATCATCACGGGAGATATCACTCAGAAGGATCTGCCTGCAGGGACCGTTTCGGGTCTGGACGTGGCGCTCAAAGTCCTTAGGGATGTGGAGGATATTGCCATAATCGAGCTTACGAACCGCGACGTGGTGAGGCATCCGCTGGTCCAGAAGATCGTCGAGGCCTACGAGAAATACGAGAAAAAAGAAGACTACAGGGCCAAACGCAAAGAATCCTACGAAAAGAAGAAGAGATTATGAATATTGAGATAGAATACGAAGCAAAAGAGCCGCTTGACCTTGAGTATGAGAACATAATAGACAGGGTCGTCCGCGGCGTTCTCAAACACGAAAAATGTCCTTACGAGGCGGAAGTAAACGTGCTCCTGGCTGACGATGAGCGCATAAAGGAACTGAATACAAAATTCCGGTATATCGAAAAGACCACGGACGTGCTTTCCTTCCCCATGGTGGACTGGGAGCGGCCTGCCGGATACGAAGCTCTCGAGGACGAGCTCTCTGACTTTTATTTCCATCCGGGTACCGGCGAACTGCTGCTGGGAGATATAGCGATCTCGGTACAGAAGGTCAAGTCACAGGCGGAGAGCTACGGACACAGCCGGGAGAGAGAGCTTGCGTTTCTCGTGGCGCACAGTATGCTGCACCTGCTCGGGTACGATCATGAGAACGACAGCGAGAGACTGGTAATGGAGGATCGGCAGCGAGAGATCCTCGATGAACTGGGGATCAGCAGATAGAAACGGATCATGCAGATGGGCAAAAGGATCAAAAGTGACAGCTTTATAGTACAGGGCAGTATCCTGGCGATCGCGGGCATAGTAGTCCGCATCATCGGTCTGCTCTACCGCATACCCCTCACGAATATCATCGGCGAGGGCGGTATCGGCGTGTATTCCACGGCTTACAGCGTCTACAATATCCTTCTGCTCATTTCCAGTTATACGCTGCCTCTTGCCGTATCGAGGCTCGTGGCCTCAAGACTGGCTCTTAAGCAGTATATAAATACCCGCCGCATCTTTATCTGCGCGTGTTTCTTTGCGCTGGTTTCAGGCGGGATCATGGGCATCATCTGTTTCTTAGGTGCTGACAGCTTTGCTGCGCTCATGAATATGCCTCAGGCTGCTCTCGCCATAAAAACTCTGGCTCCGACGATCTTTATCATGGCGTTCCTCGGAGTACTGAGAGGCTATTTCCAGGGACATGGGACCATGATCCCGACAGCCCAGTCGCAGGTATTTGAACAGATAGTTAACGCCGCGGTCAGTATCATCGCGGGGCTTTTGCTTTTCAGACAGGGAGCCGCAATGGATCTGGCTCAGGGGACAGGTGATTACTACAGCTCCGCGTATGGTGCAGCCGGCGGTACGATCGGTACCGGGGCCGGAGCGGCTACGGCTTTCATGTTTTGTACGGTACTCTATACCCTGCAGCGCAGACCGGCTCTGAAAAGGTGCGTCAGGGACGGGAGCGGCAGCACGGAGCGTTATCCTCTGCTGATGAAGGCTCTGGTAATGACTATCTTCCCCGTGCTCCTGAGTTCTACCGTATACCAGATCAGCTCCATCATCGATCAGGGTATATTCGGAGCGTATATACAGACCGATTACAAATCCATATGGGGTGCCTACAGCGGCAAATATACAGTGCTTATCCATGTGCCCACGGCGATCGCGTCAGCTCTGGGCTCGGCTGTGATACCGGCGCTTGCAGCTTCTGCAGCCAAACGCGACAGCAAGGATCTGGCAAAGAAGAGCGGACTTGCGATACGCTTCAACATGTTTATCGCCATTCCTGCAACCGTGGGCATGGCAGTGCTCGCAAGACCAATTATGGACATGCTCTTTTCCTCGGATAATACTCTGGCCGCCGGGCTTATGATGGCCGGTTCTTCGGCGATACTCTTTACCGCTCTCTCCACTATCGGTAATTCGGTGCTCCAGGGCATGGGCAATATCTGGATTCCTGTCAGAAACGCAGCGATCGCGCTGGTCAGTCATATAGCTTTCCTGGCCCTGATACTCTGGGTATTCGATGCGGGGATCTACGGCGTGGTAATCGCGAATATCTTCTTCTATATCGTGATGTCAGTACTTAATATAATCAGTCTCAGCCGTAAGATCGGGTACCGTCAGAATATCTACAAGACCTTTGTCAGTCCTCTGGTATCGTCTGCGATCATGGGATTGGCCGCATGGCTGATCTATCTGGGTGTGCACGCCGTAAGCGGCAGCAACGCGCTTTCGGTTCTTCTGGCTGTGCTGCTGGGTGTGATCATCTATCTGGAAGCTCTGATACTGACCGGCGGCATCGTGGAAAAGGATCTGAACCGTGTCGAGATCGGCAGAAAGATGGTCCGTATGCTTAAGAAAATAAAGCTTATGAGGTAACAGATGAGCGGGATATATGTGATAGGCGGCGGCGCGGCAGGTCTGGCCGCAGCCATAGCAGCTGCCAGGGAGGGCGCGGACGTATCGGTGATCGAACGCAGTGAAAAGCCCGCCCGCAAGATACTCGCCACAGGCGGCGGACGCTGCAATTTTACAAATATGCGTATGGACCGGGACAGTTATTACGACTGTCCCAGCGAGTATGTATCCGCTTTTCTGGGAGTTTTTCCTCCGGAGTCTGCTCTGGAATTCTTTTTTTCCATGGGGCTGCTGCCGGTGATCAGGGACGGCTACGTCTACCCTCGCAGCGAGGAGGCGGCGTCTGTACGCGGCGCACTGCTGGCCGAGTGTGAAAAAAGGCGCGTCAGGATACATAACAATACCACTGTCACTGGGATAGTCCGTACCGGTGACGGATTCGATATACAGACAGAAGGATATACCTACAGGGCGGACCGCGTCATAATAGCTGCCGGCGGCAAGGCATCACCTGTCTTCGGGACGGACGGAAGCTGCTACGGGATCGTCAGATCGCTGGGGCATCACGTGAGCAGTCTCTCACCGGGACTGTCCGGAATAGTGTGCAAAAGCCCGATCACTTCGGCTTCAGGATCCCGGGTTACGGCTTCGCTCGGTCTGTATGCCGGAGAAAGACTCCTGCGCATTACGCGCGGAGAGATACAGATCACGGATTATGGCGTATCCGGTATCCCTGCCATGAGCCTTGCCAGGATCATAAGCAGGAATAAAGGCAGCGATCTGCGTATCTGCGCTGATTTCGTACCTAATCTGACGGAAGACGAGATCAGGAGCGTGTCAGGTACCCGCTGCGGACTTTCCGGGCTCGTCCCGGCCAGACTCGCGGCTGTACTTTCACAGGAGGCTGACCCTGCCGCATCTGCAAAGAACTATAACCTGATACCGGAGGGGACGTCCGGCTTTGATAATGCTCATGTCACCAGCGGTGGAGTGGAGCTCTCCGAAACTGACCCCGCGACCTTTGCCTCCCGTATCGTGCCGGGACTGTTTTTTGCCGGAGAGATACTGGATGTGGATGGTCTGTGCGGCGGGTATAATCTTCATTTTGCCTGGGCCAGCGGCGTCATGGCTGGGTTTAGCGCGGCCACCGGCAGAACTTTTGCCGGGATGGAGATAAGCGATGAGCACAGGGCTCTGTTTGAGAGGTGCGAGATAGGGAGCCGCAGGAGCTGATGAAGAGACTTGTCGTATCGGATCTGAGGCTAAGCCCGTATGATCCGCCTGAAAAGCTGACCGCTCTGCTTTACCGCGAAGGCGTGCGCTGCACTCCTGATGATTATTCGATCATCAGGAAGTCTCTGGACGCCAGAGACAAGTCGGCGATCAGATACATCTATTCCGTGGCTTTTAAGCCGGATTTCCGCTCGTTTGGGAGATTGGGGAGAAAATGTTCCTTCGCGGAGATCAGAAGCTATCAGGAGCCAGAATACGGCCTTAGAGAGGCTGCCGGAAGGCACGTAGTCATCGGAGCCGGGCCTGCGGGGCTCTTTGCCGGGCTGATGCTCGCGCGCTGCGGATACAGGCCCCTGATCATAGAGCGCGGAAGACAGGTGGAGCAGCGTGCTTTGGATGTGGATAAATTCTGGCAAAGCGGCAGACCCGATCCGGATTCCAATGTGTGCTTCGGTGAGGGCGGAGCCGGGACTTTTTCTGACGGCAAGCTGACCACCGGAGTTCGCGATGAGGCCGGCAGAGAAGCTTTTATACTTCAGACTTTTGCAGATATGGGCGCAGATCCGTCCGTGACTTACTGGCACAAGCCGCATATAGGGACCGACGTCCTGCGGCGCGTGGTCAGGAATCTCAGAGAAGAGATCATAAGGCTCGGAGGTGAATTCGCCTTTGAGACAAAGCTTACCGACATAAAGAGCGGCGCCTCGGGACCCGAACTGACTCTGAGATCTCCCGAGGGTGAGAAAAATATTGACGCATGCAGCGTCATTCTGGCGATCGGTCATTCCGCAAGGGATACCTATGAGATGCTCCTGAATCGGGGCGCGGCCATGCAGCCAAAGGATTTTGCAGTAGGTGTACGCATTGAGCATCCTCAGGACATGATCCAGCAGTCGCAGTACGGCTGCGTCGACTATGAGCATTTTCCCGTGGCGGACTACAGGCTTTCAGCCAGGTGCGGCGATGGCAGAGGTATTTACAGCTTCTGTATGTGTCCCGGAGGACAGGTCGTGGATTCCTCTACCGAAGAGGGAGGTATCTGTATTAACGGTATGAGCCGCAGCCTGCGGGACGGGAGAAACGCAAACAGCGCCATGATCGTTACGGTCAGGACTTCGGATTTCGGAGATGAGAGCCCGCTTTCAGGAGTAGTCTGGCAGAGAGCGCTCGAGCAAAAAGCCTTCCGGATGGGAGGAGGCGCCATTCCGCTGCAGCTCTACGGGGATTTCTGCAGGGGAGCCGTCTCGGATGCTTTTGGAGACGTGGAGAGCGATATCTGCGGCAGATGGAGCTTCGGACGCGTAGATGGGATCTTCGGCGGGGAACTCTCAGCGGATATTGCCGAGGGAATCAGGATCTTCGGCAGACGCATCGGCGGATTTGACAGAGCGGATGCGGTGCTGACCGGCGTGGAAGGACGCACCTCGTCGCCGCTTCGAATCCTGCGCGGAGACGACTATGAAAGTAATATCAAGGGACTCTTCCCATGCGGAGAAGGCGCCGGATATGCAGGAGGCATCACCTCGGCAGCGATGGACGGAATGCGTGTAGCGGAAGAGATCATAAGGAGATACAGACCATGCTGACAGAAGACGATATCAAGAGGATCAATGAGCTTTACCATAAGAGAAAAGAAGGTACAGCAACTACCGAAGAGATAGCGGAGCACGACGGACTGCGCCAGCGCTATATCGCTGCCATCAGAGAGAACCTGAGGGGAAGTCTGGATGCCACGACTGTGGTCTATCCGGATGGCAGCAGAGTCAATCTCGGTGAAAAATACGGCAAAAACAGAAACGGAAAGCTGAGCTGATGAACATGACAGATCCTCAGGGCGAAGCCCTGCTTCAGAGAAAATATACGGAAAAGGTGCGCAGGATGGTCAGAGAGCGCTCCGAGCGTATCGGACGGCCTCTGACTGCATATATCGCGACCTTTGGCTGCCAGATGAACGCGCGTGATTCCGAAAAACTCATGGGCATACTTCTGGATGCCGGTTTTGTCGAAGCGGACACAGAGCAGGCGGATTTCGTACTCTATAATACCTGTACGGTGCGCGAGAACGCAAACGAACGTGTATACGGACGCCTCGGACATATGAAGGCATACAAGAGAGAGCATCCGGATACCCTCATAGCCATCTGCGGCTGCATGATGCAGGAAGAAGCCGAAGTGACCCGTGTGCGTGAAAAATATCCCTTTGTAGACATCGTTTTCGGTACGCACAATATCTTCAAGCTGGCTCAGCTTCTGTATGAACGCATGAACGGAAGCGGCATGGTCGTCGACGTATGGGAGGGCACGCAGCAGATCGTTGAGGATCTGCCTTCGGTACGCAAATATCCGTTCAAATCCGGCGTGAACATCATGTTCGGCTGCAACAATTTCTGCAGCTACTGTATAGTGCCCTATGTCAGGGGGCGCGAGCGCAGCCGCAGGCCGGAAGACATCATTGCAGAGATCAGGCGCCTTGTGGACGACGGCGTAGTAGAGGTCATGCTGCTCGGACAGAATGTGAATTCCTATGGCAGAAACCTGCCGGAACCGATGTCATTTGCCGCGCTTCTGCGGGAGATCGAGCAGATAGAGGGACTGCGGAGGATACGTTTTATGACGTCCCATCCCAAGGACCTCTCGGACGAGCTCATAGAGACCATGGCAGGATCGTCAAAGATCTGCCGCCATCTGCATCTGCCGCTTCAGTCCGGCTCTACCCGTATACTTAAGGCTATGAACAGGCACTATTCCAAGGAGTCATATCTGGTGCTCGTTGAGCGCATCAGAGAGCGCATTCCCGACATCGCGCTGACTACCGATATCATAGTCGGCTTCCCCGGGGAAAGCGAGGAGGATTTTGAAGAGACTCTGGATGTGGTAAGACGTGTACGCTATGACAGTGCGTTTACATTTATTTATTCAAAACGCGACGGTACTCCTGCCGCGTCCATGCCGGACCAGGTTCCGGAGGACGTGATCCGTGACCGTTTCAACCGTCTGCTTGATCTCGTGCAGGAGACCGCATCCACGGTCTGCGCCAGAGACCTGGGCAGTGTTCGGGAAGTCCTGGTGGAGGAGAGAGACGATCATACAGAAGGCGGTCTTACAGGCAGGCTGTCCAATAATCTCATGGTTCATTTCAGCGGAGATGCCTCCCTCATAGGCAGGATCGTACCCGTGAGGCTTACAGAGTCGCGTGGATTCTATTATATCGGAAGGATGGAAGAATAGATGCTTTCACCTATGATGCAGCATTATCTGGAGACGAAGAAGCAGAACCCCGACTGTCTGCTCTTTTACAGGCTCGGAGATTTTTACGAGCTGTTTTTTGATGACGCTCTGCTCGTATCCAGGGAGCTGGATCTGTTCCTTACGGGCAAGGACTGCGGGCTCGAGGAGCGCGCTCCGATGTGCGGGGTACCCTTCCATGCCGCGGACAGCTATATAGACAGGCTGGTGGAAAAAGGCTACAAGGTAGCCATAGCCGAGCAGGTGGAAGACCCCAGGACCGCCAAGGGCCTGGTGAAACGCGAGGTGATACGCATCGTCACTCCGGGCACGAATGTGAACAGCCAGAGCCTGGAGGAAGGCCGCAACAATTATATCATGTGTATCATCTATACCGACGCCAGCTACGGAATGGCCGTATGCGACGTCTCTACCGGCGAATTCTCGTGTACCCAGATGAGCAGTGCAAAACTCGTATACGACGAGATCGACCGCTGTGAACCCTCCGAGATAGTGTGCAACAGAGCCCTCTCAATCAGCGAGGTGGATACGGATGGGCTTCGCGGCAGGGGGATCACCATCAGCGAGGTGCCTGATCTGGCATACAGCAGCGAGGAGTCTGCGTCGGCCCTGGCGGAGCATTTTACGGGCAGAGATATCGGACATGATCTGGCTGCTTTCCCTGACGGACATCTGGCTTGCTGTGCGCTCATGTGGTATCTGCGCGACACACAGAAGACATCTCTGGGTCACATCACAGATATCAGGTTCTACAGGACCGGCATGTACATGATACTGGATTCCTTTACCCGCAGGAATCTGGAACTGACAGAGACGCTGCGTGAAAAGGAAAAGAAAGGCTCTCTGGCATGGGTGCTGGATACGACCCGCACAGCCATGGGCTCACGCCATATGCGCGCGGTCATAGAGCAGCCTCTGATAGATATACGCGAAATACGGATGCGTCAGGACGCTGTGGAGACCTTTGTAAATGATATGGAGCTTCGTGAGGAACTGCGCGAGTATCTGGGTCCGATCAGAGATCTGGAAAGGCTGCTTGCTCGCATCACCTACGGCTCCGTCAATCCGCGCGAGATGAACTCGTTTGCAGCGTCACTCGAGATGCTTCCGCATATCAAGAATATCCTCGTAAGCGTCACTGATCCGCTGCTGCGCATGCTCTGCGATCAGCTGGATACTCTTGAGGATATCACTTCGCTGATAAAGAATGCCATCGCCGACGATCCGCCTCTGACTGTCAAGGAGGGCGGTATCATACGCGAGGGTTACAGCGAAGCTGTCGACCGTTACCGCAAGGCTAAGTCGGACGGCAAGGCCTGGCTCGCCGAGCTGGAAAGCTCAGAGCGCGAGAGAACGGGTATCAGAACTCTCCGGATAAAATACAACCGTATCTTCGGATATTGCGTGGAAGTCACGAATTCATTCAAAGATCAGGTGCCCGACGACTATGTGCGCCGTCAGACTCTGACCGGTGCTGAGCGTTATACCTTTGACCGGCTCAAGGAGATGGAGGAGACCATACTCGGTGCCGAAGAGAAGCTTTTTTCTCTGGAGTATGATCTCTATAGCGAGGTCAGAACGCAGGCTGCCGCGCAGGTCGCCAGAATCCACGCAAGCGCCGAAGCGATAGGCATGATAGATGTGCTTTCTTCACTTGCCGACGTGGCTGTAAGAAGCAGATATGTCAAGCCCGTGATCAGCGAGAACGGTGTGATAGATATAAAGGGCGGCAGACACCCTGTAGTCGAGGAGATGCTCGGCGGGGGTCTTTTCGTCAAAAACGACACATATCTTGACGGCAAAGACAATCTCATATCAGTTATAACAGGCCCAAATATGGCCGGTAAATCCACATATATGAGACAAAGCGCGCTGATAGTGCTTATGGCGCAGATGGGGAGCTTCGTACCTGCCGACGAGGCCAGGATCTGTATCTGTGACCGCATCTTTACTCGTGTCGGAGCCTCCGATGATCTCTCATCCGGTCAGAGCACCTTCATGGTGGAGATGAACGAAGTGGCAAATATCCTCAGGAACGCTACCAGACGGTCTCTCCTGATCCTCGATGAGATAGGTCGGGGTACCAGTACCTTTGACGGCCTGTCCATCGCCTGGTCCGTAATCGAGTATATCTCGCGCAAACTCTGTGCTAAGACGCTTTTTGCCACGCACTATCACGAACTGACAGAACTTGAAGGCGCGCTCTCTGGCGTACAGAACTACTGTATCGCCGTAAAGGAGCAGGGTGATGATATCATATTCCTGCGCCGCATCATAAAAGGCGGAGCCGACAAGAGCTACGGCATACAGGTGGCCAGGCTCGCAGGAGTACCGGATGAGGTGATTCAGCGGGCAAAGGAGATAGCTGCAGAGCTTTCCGGAGCCGACATCGCAGCCAGGGCCGGAGAGGTCGCCCAGCAGGCGCTTCCCCCGCGCAGCGAAGGCCGGAAGAACGATTCGGGGCAGCTCTCGCTTTTTGGAGAAGACGGGTACGAAGATATCATCAGTGATATCATCTCGGCGGATATCAGCAGCCTCTCGCCCATCGAAGCCATGAACAGGCTGTACGGCTGGCAGAAGGCTCTCAAGAATCGCCGCAGCATGAACTGACCTAAGGATCGGAGGCAGATATGTCCAGGATCAATATACTCAGCGAAGAAACAGTGAACCGCATAGCCGCGGGCGAGGTAGTCGAGAGACCTCTTTCCGTGGTCAAGGAACTGGTCGAAAACTCGATCGATGCCGGCGCGAACGCAGTTACGGTCGAGATTAAGGACGGCGGCATTTCCTTTATCAGGATCACGGACAACGGCTCTGGTATCGAAGAAGACGATATCCGCACGGCGTTTCTCCCGCATGCCACAAGCAAGATCAGGGACGCGGACGATCTGTTCGCCGTAAGTTCTCTGGGATTCAGGGGAGAAGCTCTCTCCAGCATCGCTGCAGTAGCCAGATGCGAACTGATCACGCGAACTTCGGACTCCATATCCGGTGTGCGTTACTGTATAGAAGGCGGCAGCGAGGTCTCCTTTGAGGAGATCGGCGCACCTGCCGGTACGACTTTTATCATAAGGGATCTGTTCTTCAATACTCCCGCACGCAGAAAATTTCCCAGATCTGCATCTGCCGAAGGCTCGTATGTGGCGGATGCCGTAGAGAAACTCGCCTTTGCCCATCCGGAGATATCGCTCCGCTTTATTTCCGGCGGTCAGACCAGACTTCATACCTCTGGCAGCGGCAGGCTGCGCGAGGTGATCTACGCTGTCTACGGCAGGGAAGTCGCAGGACAGCTGCTCGAGATCAGCGCGGAGAGAGACGGTATGAAGCTTGAAGGATACGTGGGAAAGCCTTCGCTTTCCAGAGGTACGCGCGCCTATGAACTATTTGAGGTCAATCACCGCTGCGTAAAGAGCGATGTCATGTCCAGAGCTCTCGAGGAAGCTTATCAGGGCTTTGTAATGCAGCACAAGTATCCTGTGGCGGTACTTGATCTCTCGCTTCCTGCGGCCATGGTGGACGTAAATGTCCATCCCGCCAAACTTGAAGTCCGATTTGAGAGCGAGGAGACAGTCAGTGCTCTTATAAGGGATGCTGTGCTTGCCGTCCTGCGTGGATCTGAGCTGATAGTAGATGACAGGCTGACGCCTCTGCAGTCGTCCCCTGAGCCTGAAAGACAGCGTCCTCCCGAGCCATTTGAGACGAGTCGCCTGACAGGGCCTTGGAGTAATGAAAAAGAGAAAACAGAAGAAATAATAGAAACAGAGGCAATAGATAAGACAGAGAACGATTCAGAGACATGCAGGACCGGGAAGCAGGATCCCTTTATCGCGCACCCTGTATCGCCGCAGGTATTTGCGGAGAGCCCGGATTATTACATGCCCTCCGGCACGCCTCATCAGCAGGATCTCGAGGAATACAGGATCCTGTCGACAGTTTCCAGGCCGCAGTTCAGGCTTTTGGGGATATACCTGGATACATATCTGCTCGTGGAATATAAAGACGATTTTCTGATGATCGACCAGCATGCGGCTCATGAAAAGGTGCTCTATGAGCGCTTTATGAAGGATTATGAGGCGCATGTAAACACTTCGCAGATGTGCGATCCGCCGGTGATACTGAGCCTGAGCCAGAGAGAATTCCAGCTCGTGACAGAGCATATGGAAGACTTTACGGCCATGGGATATGAGATAGAGCCCTTCGGCGGAAGGGAGATGGCCGTATATGCCGTACCGGGCAATACGGTATCTGTCGCCAGGGAGGACCTTCTCATCGAAATCATAGACGATCTCGGCGAAGAGAGGCTTTCCGGAGGCAGCAGGATCATACGCGAGAAAATCGCCATGATGAGCTGCAAAGCTGCCGTAAAGGGTGGAATGCACCTCTCGAGCGCCGAAGCGGAGAAGCTGTTAGACGAACTGCTCTCACTCGATGATCCGTATAACTGCCCTCACGGACGGCCGACTGCGATCAGAATGAGCAAATACGAGATCGAAAAGAAATTCAAGAGGATAGTATGAAAAAGCCCCTGGTAATACTGACGGGGCCTACCGCCTCGGGAAAAAGCGGACTGTCCGTATCTCTTGCACAAGCCATAGGCGGTGAGATCATCAGCGCCGATTCCATGCAGGTCTACCGCGGAATGGATATCGGCTCTGCAAAGATCCGTCCTGAAGAAATGCAGGGCGTAAGACACCACCTGATCGACTGCTGTGATTTTGACGAACCGTTTAATGTCGTCAGGTTCAAGAAACTTGCCGACAAGGCTCTCTCCGGGATCTATGCCGCAGGACATATTCCCGTAATAGTCGGCGGGACGGGCTTTTATATACAGGCTATCCTTCGCGATATAGATTTTACCGAGACCGAGACGGACACCTCGTTCCGTGAGGAAATGATGAAAATAGCTGACAGCGAGGGCCCGGAGGCGCTTCATCGGATGCTCGAGGAAGTGGATCCGGAGGCTGCTGCCGCCATTCATTTCAACAATATCCGCCGTACGATCCGCGCACTGGAATTCGCCAGGCATACGGGAGAACGTATCTCCGATCACAACAGGGCAGAGAGCCTCAAGCCATCGCCTTACAACTTCGCATATTTCGTGCTCAGACGCGATCGGGCTGCGCTCTATGAGCGCATAGACAGACGTGTGGATGAGATGATCCGCGAGGGACTTGAGGACGAGGTCAGAAGGCTCTGTGAAGCCGGAGCGAGGTCTGATATGATCTCGATGCAGGGACTGGGTTACAAGGAACTGCTGGCGTATCTTTCGGGAGAGTGTACTCTGGAAGAAGCCATAGAGCTTATCAAGAAGAGTACCAGGCACTATGCCAAGAGACAGGAGACGTGGTTCAGAAGAGAAAAAGACGTGATATATCTGGACGCAGACAGTCACACGGCGCAGGAGCTTTTGCCGGCGATGCTCAGCATATTAAAAGAAAAGGAGATTTTGCAATAGTGCAGAAGAATGTAATGACAGAGAAGATGTACGCCGATGCGGGCATTTCCGCAGAGGTGCTCAGACTCTCGGAAGAAGTCCTCGGCGAGCTTGAGGAGCGCTTTGCCGCGATCGATCAGATCGCCGAATACAACCAGCTCAAGGTCCTTGGGGCCATGCATAAAAACAGAGTGGATGCGTCGCATTTTGCCGCTACTACGGGATACGGCTACAACGACAGCGGACGAGATACCCTCGAGAGGGTATACGCCGATACTTTCCATACGGAGGACGCCATAGTGCGTTCGCAGATCACCTGCGGGACGCACGCATTGAATCTGGCCCTCTCGTCCAATCTGAGGCCCGGAGACGAGCTGCTCTCGCCTGTGGGCAGGCCCTACGATACCCTGGAGGAGGTCATAGGCATCAGACCTTCGCTTGGTTCTCTGGCCGAATACGGTGTGACCTATGCCCAGGTCGATCTGCTCTGCGACGGCGGATTTGACTATGATGGGATACGGGCAGCGATCAATGAGCACACGAAGCTTGTTACCATACAGCGTTCCAAAGGCTATGCAAGCCGTCCGACGCTTTCTGTATCGCAGATAGGAGAGCTGATCGCTTTTGTAAAGAGCATCAAGCCGGAGATCATCTGTATGGTGGACAACTGTTACGGCGAATTCACGGAGATCATAGAACCTTCAGATGCAGGCGCAGATATGGTGGTCGGGTCACTGATCAAGAATCCGGGCGGAGGACTTGCTCCTGCCGGCGGATATATCTGCGGTACGCATGCGTGCGTGGAAAACGCCGCCAGGAGACTTACTTCTCCGGGACTCGGGCGTGAGGTCGGCGCCAATCTCGGCACAAATCCGGCTTTTTATCAGGGCTTTTTCCTTGCTCCTACCGTGAGCGCTTCGGCGGAGAAGGGCGCAATATTTGCAGCCAAACTATATGAGAGGCTTGGCTTTAAGGTTCATCCCGCCGGAGATGCGGTGCGGCACGATATCATACAGGCTATAGATCTAGGATCTCCCGAATATATGAAGGCCTTCTGTCTCGGAATCCAGTCTGCCGCGCCGGTCGACAGCTTCGTTACGCCCGAGCCTTATCCCATGCCAGGTTATGATGACGACGTCATCATGGCAGCGGGTGCGTTCATCCAGGGAGCATCCATAGAGCTGTCTGCCGACGGCCCCATGAGAGAACCCTATACGATATACTTCCAGGGCGGGATCACGTGGTATCATGCCAAGTACGGTATCATGCTGTCGCTCCAGAAGCTTATAGACGCAGGTTTTGAATTATGATATAATTTCATACAGCCTTTGAGTTTGAATGTGGTCGGCCCGGAGGCATATGGAAAAGAGAAAAAACTTAAAAATGCAGCAGCTGCCTGTCAGCGAGAGACCTTATGAGAAGTGCCTCGAGCAGGGACCGGCAGCTCTTTCGGGTGCCGAACTGCTGGCAGTATTGCTGAAGTGCGGCACCAGAGACGAAAGCGCATCACAGCTTGCGGCCAGGCTTTTGGCCGCGTACAGCGGACCGCACACGCTGGCTGATATCTTTGATGCAGGTATCGATGAGCTTACCGAGATCAAAGGTATAGGCCGTGTAAAGGCTATTACACTTCAGTGCGTGGGAGAGCTGTCGCGGAGAATCAGCAGTGAAAAAGCCAAAAACCGCATACAGATGACGACGCCCGCATCTGTGGCCGGGTTTTTTATGGAACGGATGAGACGCCTGACTCAGGAGGAGATCAGAGCGGCTTTCTTCGATACAAAGAGCAACTTCATCCGCGACTGCCTTATCTCAAAGGGCACGGTCAACGCATCCGTGGTCACTCCCAGAGAGATTTTTATCGAGGCTCTCAGATACAAGGCGGTCTACGTAATACTGCTGCACAACCATCCGAGCGGAGACCCCTCTCCGTCACCCGAGGATATCAGGCTTACCAGACAGATAGCTGAAGCCGGAGAAATGCTTCAGATCACACTGGCGGATCATATCATTATCGGCGACGGAAGGTTCTTCAGCATGAGGGAAAAACACGTCATATGAACAACAACGAGTCAAAATTCCAGCCCAGACACCTGCTTCTGATACTCTGCATAGTCTGTGTCGTTCTGATCATACTCAGCAGCATCAGCTCTTCTGTGAACAGCGCAGTCAGAGGGGTACTGAATGACGTGCTTACACCCATGCAGAGCGGCTTCAACAAAGTCGGCAGCTTTGTCTCGGACGAAGCGGAGGATCTGGCCAGACTGAGCGCGATAGAAGAAGACTACAAGGCTCTCACTGATGAGTTGGCTTATCTGCGCGAGCAGAATACCCGCTACCAGCTTCAGGAGATAGAACTTTCCAAATACAGGGATCTGCTCGGTATGAAAGAGGAATATGAGCAGTATCCTACCATAGGGGCTCACGTAATCGGCGAGAATTCGTCGAACTGGAATCATACTGTCCTGATCGACCGCGGAGCTTCCGACGGCATCGAGGTCAATATGAATGTTATCGCGCAGGGCGGCCTGGCCGGGATCGTCACGTCTGTGACTGCCGGTTCATCCACAGTCAGGCTCATAACTGATCATGACTCACAGGTCGGTGCAATGGCTCTCATAACCCAGGATACCTGCATCGTCCGCGGCGATCTGGAGGTTTACCAGGAAGGCAGGCTTATTCTGGAAAAGATCAACAAGGACGCCAAGATCTCGGATGACTACAAGATCGTCACCAGCAACAAGAGCAGTATTTACCTGCCCGGAATTCTGATCGGCTACGCAAAGGATATCGATATCGATTCTAACAGCCTGACCAAATCGGGATATCTCGTCCCGGTCGTGGATTTTTCGCATCTTGATACTGTCCTTGTCATCACCCAGCTCAAGGAGAACGGTCAATGATCAGACGCATTCTGATGTATATTATTCTTATACTCGGTGCGTTCATGCTGCAGAACAACTTCTTTGCCGCAGTGCACTGGATAGATATCACGCCTAACCTGCTGCTCATCGTCACATTTGAGTTCGGTTTTCTGCGCGGAAGCATGCACGGGATGATCATCGGTTTCTTCTGCGGGCTTCTTTCAGATTTCTTTTTCGGTACGAACGTAGGATATTATGCACTGATCTATACGCTTATCGGATACGCCAACGGCTCTGTAGGCACGCTTTTTTATAATGAGTTCCTGAATATGCCTACATTGCTCTGCATATTAAGCGACCTGCTGCTGGGACTGTATGTGTATATCACTTCCTTCCTGATCGGAGGAGCTACGAATCTGTGGCATTACATGCTTCACGTGATCCTTCCCGAGATCGTATATACGATGCTGATCTGCCTGCTGACATACAAGCCTCTGCGCGCGCTCGACCGGTGGGTCGAGGGTCTCTCCAAAAGGAGTGCAAAAGAATTTGTTTAGAGATATTCTGGAAGCAATTGCATATAAGCTCAAAGAGCTTACCGTCTCAAGGATCCTGCCCCTTGCGGTGGTCTTTTTCTCCATGTTTATCCTGCTTATCGTCCATCTGTATAACCTGCAGATAGTCGGAGGCGAGGAGGCGCAGGAGACCTATATACAGCAGAAGACTCTGCGTACAGTCGCTCTCGGGAGTACCAGGGGCAATATCTACGACCGTTCCGGCAACCTTCTCGCCTACAACGAACTGGTCTATTCGGTCACTCTCAAAGACACCGGTGATTACAACGGTTATCAGAAGAATCTCAAGATCATCGAACTGCTGGATATCCTGGACAGTCATCAGGAGAGCGTCACGACTACGCTTCCCATGTATATCGATTCCGCAGGCCGTGTGCAGTATTCCGTGTCCGGCAATTCGATCCTGAGGCTCCTGCGCGACGTATACGGCAAGCGCTCCGTCCAGGAAGTGCTCGATGATGAAAAATGCGATGAGAACATTTCCGCCGAGGGTCTCTACGAGCTGCTCTTCAAGCGCTACGGTATCGGACGGGAAGGAAGCTCGGAAAACGCGGCTACCTATGATATTACCAAGGCCGATGCGCTGCGGGTAATCAATATCAGGTATCTTCTGGCCACCAATTCATATCAGCGCTATCGTTCGGTGGTAGTATCCAAGGGCGTCAGCGAGGAAACCATGACCGAGATCCTCGAACACAGCGATTCCATTGCCGGAGTCGATATCGAGGAGGACTATCAGAGAGTATATGTAAACGGGATCTATTTTGCACATATCATAGGATATACCGGTGCGGCGAGCGCCGAGGATCTCGAGCGTCTGAATGCGGAATATCCGGAGGATGCGCCGCGCTATGTATCCAGCGATATCGTCGGCAAGACAGGCATCGAGGCATCGATGGAGGATGAGCTGCAGGGACAAAAAGGCAGCCGGACGATGTATCTCGATTCGCTCGGACGAATCCTCGAAGTCACCGATGAAGAAGCTCCTGTCACGGGAAATGACATATATCTGACCATAGATTCCGATCTGCAGATAGGTATCTATCATCTGATCGAGCAGCATCTGGCAGGTATTATCAGCGATAAACTCGAGAATTCCAAAGTCTATAATCCCGCAGGTACGAGCGCGTCCAAGCGCCGTCTGTCGATATATGAAGTTTATTATCAGATGATCAATAACAATATCCTTGATATGGATGCATTCTCGCTGCCGGAGGCTGGCGAGGCCCAGCAGCGGATCTACAGCGCTTTTCTTGGCGGACAGCAGCAGGCATATGACTCCATCAGGGAGGAACTCCTCTCGGATACGCCCAAGGCTTATAAGGACCTCGGAGGGCAGGTGGAAGACGGTGAAGAGAACTTCATGAAGACGTATTTCAGCTACGTTTATGATATCCTGCTTGACTCAGGCTATCTGATCAGCAGTCAGGTAGACCGTACAGATCCCGTATATACGGCATCCAAGACCGACGAGACCATCAGCCTGGCGGAATTCCTCAGGTATGCGATGTCAAAAGGCTGGATCGACGTAGCCCGTCTCGAGCTCTCAGGTGCCTATACAAGCGCAGACGATACATATAATGCCCTCGTGGACTGCATCGACGGTCTGCTCAAAGGCAGCAAGACCTTCAGCAAGAGGATATACAAGTACCTGATCTATAATCAATTCATAAGCGGCAGCGATATATGTCTGGCGCTCTTTGAACAGCAGGTGCTCGACTACGACGAGGCGGCAGTAAGATCCCTGTCGTCAGGCAGCTCTGTAAATGCCTATGATTTCATGGTGTCAAAGATTAATTCCCTGGAGATAACTCCCGCGCAGCTGGCCATGGATCCCTGCTCGGCGGCCGTTACCATAGTGGATATCTACACCGGCGAGGTGCTGGCGTGCGTATCATATCCCAGCTACGACAATAACAAGCTTTCGGTTAATATTGACGCCGAGTATTACAGCACACTGGTCAACGACCTGAGCTCGCCTCTGTATAATACCGCGACCCAGTCCCAGAAGGCTCCCGGCTCCGTTTTCAAGCTGATCACCAGCGCGGCCGCCCTCGAGGAGGGCGTCGTCACAGCCAACGAGATCCTGCGGCCGGAGGGCGTCTTTACCAAGCAGGGACTGAACCTGGCCTGTTCATACTACACCATCTATCATGAGCCGCATGCTCCGCTGAATATTGTGGATGCCATAGCACAGTCCTGCAACTACTTTTTCTGCGAGATGGGATGGAGACTGTCCCAGGTTAAGAATTCGGCGGAAGAATGGGTCTACAATGAGCCCAAGGGACTTTCCGTACTTTCTGAGTATGCCGGAAGGCTGGGACTTGGTTCAAAGACAGGCATAGAGCTTACAGAAAAGGAGCCGCAGATATCCGATTCTGCGCCCATACCTTCCGCTATCGGACAGGGCAACAATCTGTTCTCAAATGTTCAGCTTGCCAGATATCTGACTACACTTGCAAACCGCGGCACCATATACGATCTTACTCTGATTGACAAGGTCACGGATAAAAACGGAGCGACGGTTTTTGAGAACGAACCGAAAGTGGCTGGATACAGCGAGCTGGATGAAAGCACATGGAATACGATTCAGGCAGGAATGCGCGCGGTGGCCACAAAGAACTCCGGTACCAAAAAGAACATCACCTGCGAGGTCCAGATCGCCGGCAAGACAGGAACGGCAGAAGAAAACAAGCTTCGGCCAAACCATGCGAACTTTATCTCATATGCCCCGTATGAATCGCCGGAAATAGGAGTAGCCACTTCCATTATATTCGGTTATACCGCATCGAATTCCGTCAAGCTTTCAAGCGATGTGTACGATCTGTACTATGGCAAACTTACGATAGAAGATATCCTTTCCAGAGGCGCCTCCAAGGCGAGCAACGTAGTGATCATAGACTGATATGAAGCTGAAGATTTTTAACTTTTCTGAATATTCGCTCAGGAGATACAATTTCAAAATTGTATTTCTGATCGCTGCGCTCTGCATTATGGGATATCTCGTCGTAACGAGCGCCCTTTCAAACGATCCGACCAGAGACTCCACCCTGGAAAAGCAGCTGATGGGCATAGCGATAGGAGCGCTGTTTATGATAGTGCTCTCTGTCATTGACTACCATTTCGTACTTAAAGCCGCGCCGCTGATTTATATCGGAGTGGTAGCCATACTGGCGCTGGTGCTGCTTATTGGAGTGACTTATTACGATGCGACCCGGTGGTTCAGGATAGGTACTGTCCAGTTTCAGCCCTCGGAGTTTGCCAAGATCGGTGTGATAGTCGTCTTTGCGGCGTATTTTGCATCGAATAAAGAACGTATCAACAAGCCTCTGGTCCTCATTATCGCAGCTGCGCTCTTCGGAGTGATCGCTTTCCTGATCTACTCTGAGCCCGACTTGTCCACTACTATAGTGGTCACGTTCATTTTCCTGAGTCTTCTGTATGTGGCGAAGATAAGCTACAAATGGATCCTTGGAGTGCTTGCCGTGGTCCTGCCTGTCGGAGGATTCATACTTTACAAGCTCGTTAATGATGTGGACGAGTCCGGTGTGCTGCGTCATTACCAGCTCAACCGTATTATGGCCTGGCTCCATCCCGATCAGTTCCGTACCAGCGGCCTCAACACACAGCAGGAGAATTCGATACTTGCCATCTCATCGGGACAGCTATACGGCAAGGGCCTGAACAATACGAGCTTCGAATCCGTAAAGAACGGCAACTTCCTCTACGAGGAGGACTGCGATTTCATTTTCTCGGTCATAGGAGAGGAACTGGGCTTTGTCGGCAGTCTTGCAGTGCTGAGCCTGATGACTTTCCTGGTGCTGGAATGTTTCAAGATCGGCTTCAGGGCCAAGGACATGGGAGGCAGACTGATCGCTGTCGGCATGGGCTCGCTGCTTGCTTTTCAGACGTTCGTTAATATAGCTGTAGCTACCGGCTTGCTGCCAAATACCGGATTGCCGCTGCCTTTTATGAGCGCCGGTGTAAGCTCCATGCTCAGCCTCTTTATAGGCATGGGCGTCGTACTTAACGTAGGCATGCAGCGCAGGAATCCCGATTCCGATTGGTGATTTTTCATGTTGTGATTTTTACGGCTTTATATTATAATCAAAACACAGGGCACGAACCCGTTAAGGAGGACATACTTATGATTCAGATTATTTCCGGTGAAAAAGGCAAAGGCAAGACGAAGATCCTGCTTGATCAGGCGAACGACGCGATCAAGACCGCTCACGGTACTATAGTATATCTCGACAAGAGTACGAAGCACATGTATGAGCTGGACCGCAACGTTCGTCTTATTAATGTCTTTGATTATCCGGTTCATTCTTTTGAGGCTTTTCTCGGCTTCCTGTGCGGTATCATTTCTCAGGATCACGATCTGGAGCAGGTCTACCTGGACAGCTTCCTGAAGCTGGCTCATCTGGATGCCGATGAGATGGATGCGGCTGTCGATGCGCTCTCCGCTATCAGCGACAAATACAATGTCACTTTCATCCTCAGCGTTTCCGCAGACAAATCCGCACTGTCAGCAAAAGCTCAGGAGAAGGTCACCGTAGCCCTCTGATAAGACCCTATCGGAACATCAAAAAAAGCAGAGCGATGAACTCTGCTTTTTTTGATTTGTAAGAATCAGTGAATGTTAAGTCTGACGAGGCCGATGACTCTGCCGAGGATGGAACATGAGTCCACTATGATCGGATCCATGCTCGAGTTCTCAGGCTGGAGACGGATATGGTCGCGCTCCTTGTAGAAGCGCTTGACAGTGGCGGAATCATCCACGAGCGCTACCACGACTTCACCGTTCACAGCGGAATCGGTCTTGGCACAGATCACGGCGTCGCCGTCATATATGCCCATATCGACCATGCTCTCACCCTTGACGTTAAGCATGAAGAGGCTGGTGGAAGAGGTGGGAAGCATGCTGGCGGGCATGGCGAAATAATCCTCGATATTCTCCTGAGCCAGGAGCGGAGTGCCTGCAGCTACCTGACCGACGATGGGGATGTTCATGATCTCACGGCCGGCAAGATTAAAGTCGTCATCTGTAAGTGTGATGGCGCGGTTCTTGGAGCTGCCGCGGGCGATGATGCCCTTCGCCTCGAGGAGTTTCAGATATCCGAAGACAGAAGAGGTGGACTTAAGCCCTACCTTATCACAGATCTCCCTGATCGAGGGCGGATAGCCCTTCGTCGCGGTTTCGGACTTTATAAAATCGATGATGGCCTGTTCTTTTTCGGGTGAGTGTTTCCTGGGCATGATGTACCTCCATATATAAGCGGAACGGATCATTACGCTGCAGATTATAGCATATCCGCCGGTTTTTGTAAACAAATGTTTCCGAAAAACTTTTCTCTTTTTTGATTAAATAAACTTGACAAATGTTCTTTTATGGAATATACTTTCTCCATCAAGAGCGAATAAACGAACTTATATACGGAGGAAGACCATGAAAAAGAAAAAAACAGCACTTATCAGATCATTTATTCTGGCTGCTGTCGTCTTTGCCATCATTTTCGGCGGGATAGTAGTAGGCAGGGATGTTGCGTCAGCCTCCGGCCCCGAGAAAAGCAAATATTTTACCTCTATTACCATTGAGGAAGGAGACAGCCTCTGGAGCATTGCCAGGCAGTACTGCGATTCAGACACCAGCCTGAGTACATATATTGATGAGATCAAGTCCATGAACGGCATTGTCAACGACCGCAGCCTCGTAGCCGGTCACAGCCTGATGATATACTATATGAGGTAATGAATTCCGCAGTCGGCTGGTTTCCCCATGTGAAACAGCGTCACGGTCTTGTTCTGACCGGGACGCTGTTTCTTTGAGTTTGTTTTGCGGTATCGCCTGGCCTGTTGGATGCCTGATAGGTTACTGTACGTTTTTATTGTAGATGATATACAGGCCCTTGAGCAGCAGCTGGTCATCGAGGATGATCTCGTGGCTGCAGTAGGGGATAATACGGTAGCCGATACCGCCTGTCGCGATGACTGTAGCTTTCTGACCTGTCTCTGCCTCGATCCGCTCGATCATCCCGTCTATCATGGAAGCATTTCCGAATACTGCACCGCTCTGCATCGAATCGATCGTATTCTTGCCGATGACGTGCGCGGGCGCTTCGATGCTGATATTAGGAAGCTGAGATGCGTCGCCCGCCAGGGATCGAAGCCCTGTGCGCACACCGGGAGCTATGATGACTCCGAGAAAGACGCCTTTATCATCGATCACGGAGATGGTAGTGGCCGTACCCAGATCCAGGATGATCTGAGGCAGCGGATACTCGCGGATGGCGGCGACAGCGGCGACGACCATATCCGCTCCGAGCTGTGCGGGATCGTCGATTCTTATATTAAGCCCGGTCTTTATGCCGGGTCCGACGACGAGCGGTTCGCATCCAAAGAGCTTCTCCAGGGATTTCTTTATGGTAAGCGTGACTTCGGGTACGACGGAAGAGATGATAGATCCCTTGATGTTCTTCAGATCGATATCGTGCAGATCGAGAACAGTCTTTAACAGGACTGTATACTCGAGGTCTGTCTTGATACGGTCTGTGGACATGCGCTCGACGAATCTGACGCCGTCTCTGCATACGACTCCGGCTACTATATTCGTATTGCCTATATCTATCGTGAATATCATGACTTACCTCCGTAATATAAGGTTTTATGTAGTATATCATATTTTCCCACTTGCACAAACAACAAAATATGGTATTATAAGGCAGTTGAATAATACATATTGATATTGGAGAGTTAAATGGCTTCACTCAGAGAGGAAATACAAAAGAGAAGAACCTTTGCCATCATATCGCATCCCGACGCCGGTAAGACGACACTCACGGAGAAGTTTCTGCTGTATGGGGGCGCCATCAATCTGGCCGGTACGGTCAAAGGAAGAAAGGGCGCAAAACACGCCGTATCCGACTGGATGGAGATAGAGAAGGAGCGTGGTATCTCGGTTACTTCGTCTGTTCTCCAGTTCAATTATAACGGATTCTGCATCAATATCCTTGACACTCCCGGACATCAGGATTTCTCGGAGGATACCTACCGTACGCTCATGGCCGCAGACTGCGCTGTCATGGTGATCGATGCATCAAAGGGCGTCGAGGCGCAGACCATCAAGCTTTTCAAGGTCTGCATGATGCGTCATATCCCGATCTTTACCTTTATCAATAAGCTTGATCGTGAAGCAAAGGATCCGTTTGAGCTTATGAGCGATATCGAGGACGTACTGGGCATTGATACGTGTCCTGTCAACTGGCCCATAGGTTCAGGCAAGAGCTTCCGCGGAGTGTACGAGCGCGATATACAGAAGATTACCACTTTCGTGGCCGAAGGTGCAGGCTCGCACGAGATAGCGACAAATACGCTTGATCCGGATGATCCTGCGACCGAAGCCAAGATAGGCGCCGACTTCATGGCGCAGCTGCGTGACGATATCGAGCTGCTCGACGGAGCAGGTCAGGAACTGGATATGGAGATGGTCCGCAGCGGTATGCTCAGCCCTGTGTTCTTCGGTTCGGCGCTTACGAATTTCGGTGTGGAAACGTTCCTGGAACACTTCCTCAGGATGAGCGAGACGCCTGCCGCCCGCATGTCGGACAAGGGTCTGATAGACCCGGTGGAGGCGCCTTTTTCGGCTTTCGTTTTCAAGATCCAGGCCAATATGAACAAGGCACACCGCGACAGGATCGCTTTTATGCGCATTTGTTCGGGAAAATACGAAGCAGGTATGGAAGTCGAACATATACAGGGCGGCAAAAAGATCCGTCTGAACCAGTCCACGTCCATGATGGCTGACGAGCGCACTATAGTCACCGAGGCATACGCGGGCGATATCATAGGTGTGTTCGATCCCGGTATCTTTTCGATAGGAGATACTCTCTGCGCGGGCAGCGAGAAGTTTGCTTTCGAAGGCATCCCTACCTTTGCTCCGGAGCATTTTGCCAGGGTCCGCCAGATAGATACGATGAAGCGCAAGCAGTTTATCAAGGGCATCAGCCAGATAGCCCAGGAAGGTGCGATTCAGATCTTCCAGGAGTTTAATACCGGAATGGAGGAGATCATCGTAGGCGTGGTCGGCGTGCTGCAGTTTGAGGTGCTTACATACCGCCTGCAGAACGAATACAACGTCGAAGTCAGACTTGACCAGCTTCCCTACGAGCATATCCGCTGGATAGAGAATTAAGATATCGATATAGACAAGATCAACGGCACATCTGATATGAAGCGTATCAAAGACCTCAAGGACCGCCCGCTGCTGCTCTTTGTCAACAGCTGGAGCGTGGGAATGGTCCTCGACCGCAATCCGGGGCTGAAGCTTTCGGAATTTGCCAGGAACTGACGGGAGGAGAGATTATGAATTGCCCTTTTTGCGGAGCAGAAGACACAAAAGTGACTGATTCGAGACCCAGCGACAATAACGCGATCCGCCGCCGCCGGGAGTGCGAGGTCTGCGGCAGGCGCTTTACCACTTATGAAAAGGTAGAGAGCATACCGACGATGATCGTCAAAAAGAATGATATCCGTGAACCCTACGACCGCGAGAAACTTGAAGGCGGTATATACCGCGCCTGTCACAAGCGTCCTATTCCAGTCGCAAAGATCAATGAGATGATCGATGACCTGGAAAACAGGATACTCTCCGCCGATGAGAAGGAGATCCCGAGCAGCAAGGTCGGAGAGATGGTCATGGATGCTCTTCGCGAGCTTGACGACGTGGCCTATGTGCGCTTTGCCTCTGTCTACAAAGAATTCAAGGACGTGGACACCTTCCTCAAGGAGATCGAGAAACTCGCCAAGAAGGGCAGTAAATGAGAGAAAAGCTCCGTCCATACAAATTGATAGATTCTGTCTACGGTTTTGATTTCAAGGGTCTCTATGACGAGGGCTTTCGCGGACTGATCTTTGATATCGACAATACTCTCGTGGGAGACAATGCGCCGGCAGATGAAAGAAGCCGAAATCTGATCGGGCGCCTGTCTGCAATGGGCTTTTCATGTCTGGTGCTCTCAAACAACGGCATCGGGAGAGTGAAGAGCTTTGCGGATAAAGTCGGCTGCGCATATCTCTTCAAGGCCGCCAAGCCTAAAAAGGACGGTTATCTGACCGCGATGAAGATGATCGGGACCGGACCGGAGGATACTGCCTGCTTCGGAGACCAGCTCTTTACCGACGTCCTCGGTGCGAACAATGCTGGCCTGCGTATATATCTGTGCCGTCCGCTTGACCCCGACCACGAGAGGTTCAAGATCCGCTTCAAGAGATTCTTCGAGCGCCTGTTTATACGCCGGTGACCGGATAATGCGGCAGGGGCCTTCTTTGGCCGTTTTCCGCAATAAAACTGCTTGCAAGTTTATGTGATATATAATAAAATAATTCAATGAAATTCTAATGAGGAGATCTATTTTATGGTAACAGCAGGAGATTTTAAGAACGGCATTACTATCGAGTACGAGAACGGCATCTGGCAGATCATCGAGTTCCAGCATGTCAAACCCGGCAAGGGAGCCGCTTTTGTGCGTACCAAGCTCAAGAACATCATCAGCGGAGGCGTGATCGAGAATTCCTTCCGTCCCACCGAAAAGTTCGAAGAAGCCCGCATTGACCGCGTGAACATGCAGTATCTGTACAATGACGGCGATCTTTATTATTTCATGGATCAGGAGACCTTTGAGCAGATCTCCCTTACCGCTGATCAGATCGGCGATTCCCTGAAATTCGTCAAGGAGAACGAAGTAGTCAAGATCTGCTCACACAAGGGCAACGTCTTCTCTGTAGAGGCGCCTCTGTTTGTAGAGCTGGCGGTCACGGCTACGGAGCCCGGATTCAAGGGCAATACCGCTACCGGAGCCACCAAGCCCGCTACGGTCGAGACCGGCGCTCAGATCGCGGTTCCGCTCTTCGTGAATGAAGGCGATATCGTAAAGATCGACACCAGGACAGGCGAGTATCTTTCCAGAGCATAACTTAGATCACTTTCAGAGGGATACGCCTTAAGGTGTATCCCTTATTACTGTATATTACACGATAGCAGCGGCAGACGCTGTTATTTCTGATGTTAAAAGGAGACAATATGGAGAGAAAGAATGCATGGCTCGGATACGGAGCCAGAGAACTGAAGGCAGTTGATCAGCTTGCTGAGCGTTACAAAAAATTCATCAGCGAGTGCAAGACAGAGAGAGAATGTGTGGTCAGAGCCATTGAACTTGCCGGGCAAAAAGGCTACAAGCCTCTGGAGCAGTTCGTTAAAGCCGGTAAAAAGCTTAAGGCCGGTGATAAGATCTATGCTCATATAATGGGCAAATCCCTCGTTCTCTTCAATATCGGCAGGAAGCCTCTGGAAGAGGGCATGACTATTCTCGGAGCGCATATAGATTCGCCAAGGCTTGATCTTAAGCCCAATCCACTCTATGAGGATAACGATTTTGTCCTTCTTGATACGCATTATTACGGCGGAGTAAAGAAGTATCAGTGGGTTACGCTTCCCATGGCACTCCACGGAACCGTGGCATTTAAGGACGGAACCGTCAGGAATGTCGTCATAGGCGAGGATCCCTCCGATCCCGTGGTCGGAGTGACCGATCTGCTGATCCATCTTGCCAAGGATCAGATGGAGAAAAAGGGCTCCGTAGTCATCGAGGGCGAGGATCTGGATATTATGATCGGCAGCCGCCCCGTAAAAGGCGCTGAGAAGGAGAAGGAGCTCGTAAAGAAGAATGTGCTCTCTATCCTTAAGGATAAATACGGCATGGACGAAGAAGATTTCATCTCTGCCGAGTTTGAGGTAGTGCCCGCCGGTCCGGCCAGAGACATGGGACTTGACAGGAGCATGATCATGGGCTACGGCCACGACGACCGTATCTGTGCGTATACTTCGCTTGAGGCCTTCCTTGAGACGGACAAGCTGGACAAGACCGGCGTATGCCTGCTCGTGGACAAGGAGGAGATCGGCAGCGTAGGTGCTACCGGAATGCATTCGAGATTCTTTGAAAACTGTGTAGCCGAGCTCATCAATCTTTGCGGAAGCTACAGCGAGCTTACTCTCAAGCGCGCGATGAGCAGCTCCCGCATGCTTTCTTCGGACGTCAGTGCAGGCTTTGATCCCACGTATGCCTCCGCATTCGAGAAAAAGAATGCGGCATATCTGGGACGCGGACTGTGCTTTAATAAGTATACCGGAGCCAGAGGCAAATCCGGCAGCAACGACGCTCCTGCCGAGTATGTGGCTGCGCTCCGCAGCATTCTCGATGAGAACAAGGTCTCATGGCAGATCTCGGAGCTGGGCAAGGTCGATCAGGGCGGCGGCGGAACCATCGCCTATATCCTTGCGAACTACGGTATGGAAGTCATCGACTCGGGTATAGCTGTATTGAATATGCACGCTCCCTATGAGATCGCCAGCAAGGCCGATATCTATGAAGCTGTAAAGGGTTATAAGGCATTCCTCAGGAACGCCTGAAAATAAATGGAGAAACTGATGAAGATACAGATAGCATCGGTCAGTCCAAGGGTACACCTGGCCGATCCCCGGGCAAATGCGGATGAGATAATAAAACTGGCCTGTGAGGCCGCTGACGGAGGCGCTTCCATCGTGGCTTTTCCCGAGCTGGCGGTGACGGGGTATTCATGCGGAGACCTGTTCCTGCAGGATACGCTGATCTCGGCTGCGAAAGACGCTGTGGACCGCATAGTTTCTGCCAGCGCTGACATCAGCGCCGTCATCGTATTCGGTGCTCCCGTCATGGAGGACGAAGAACTGTTCAGCTGCGCCCTGGTGGCTGCCGGCGGCAGTCTGCTTGGGACTTTTTATAAGACTTGGAACTGTGACGATATGGGACTGGTCGAGAGCCGGTATTTTTCCGCGGAAAACGACAGCCTGGAGCCTGACGGTACGGAGATCGGCGTGACGATCCCAGGGACCGGAGAGACCGTCACCATGGCCGTGATAATGGGCGATGTGGACAGCATATCCGGTTTTGACGGTGATATCGTGGTGAACATATCTGAAGGCGCAGAATACGCCGGCAGACTTCCTTTGCGCCTCGGAAAGGTACGTGAGTGCAGCACAGGCTGCATATATGTGCTTTCCGGATGCGGTTTCGGTGAATCCACTACCGACTTTGTCTATACCGGGATCAAGGCGATCGCTCAGGGAGGCAGGCTTCTGGCAAAGGGTTGTGCACGTCACAAGGTGATGATCATGGCCGAGGCCGATACCGCGGATATCGAAGAGTCCCGTGCGATTACAGCCTGCAGCGGACCGAATTCGCGTGGAAATGCGGATCCCCGGATCCCCTATCTGCCAGACACGTCCGAACATACTCTGGAGCATGCATTCGATCTGCAGGCGAGGGGGCTTCTGGGCCGCATGGAAGCCATTGGCTGCCGCAAAGCCGTCATCGGTATTTCAGGCGGACTTGACTCCACACTGGCCCTGCTGGTCACGGTCAGAGCTTTTGAATTGGCGGGATATGACAGATCGGATATCACAGCCGTCACTATGCCCTGCTTTGGCACATCTGAGACTACCAGAAGCTTTGCACTGTCTCTGATGAGCGAGCTGGGAGTGACGTACAGGGAAGTCGATATCAGAGCCTCCGTCATGCAGCATCTGGCAGATATCGGACATGATCCGGACGTACATAACACTGCTTTTGAAAACGCGCAGGCGCGTGAGCGCACGCAGGTCCTGATGGATCTTGCAAACGACCTTAACGCCATCGTGGTCGGTACGGGGGATATGTCCGAGATCGCACTCGGCTGGTGTACATATAACGGCGATCATATGTCGATGTACGGAGTTAACTGCGGCGTGCCCAAGACTCTGGTCCGTATGATCGTAAGATACGTGGCTGATACCTGCGGCAGCGAGAAGCTCTCACAGCTTCTTTACAGTATCCTTGACATCCCTGTCAGCCCCGAGCTGATCCCGGGAGAGGACGGGGCCATAGGACAGAAGACCGAAGATATCCTCGGTCCCTACGAGATTCACGATTTCATACTGTACTATGCGATGGTATCACATATGGGTCCGAAGCAGATCTATGGCCTGGCTGCAGAAGTCTTCGGAAGCTCGTATTCCGATGACGTGATCAGAATGACAGTCAGGAATTTCTACCGCAGGTTCTTCTCCAGCCAGTTCAAGCGTTCATGCAGCCCGGACGGTCCGATGATCCTCAGCTTCTCGCTCTCGCCGCGCGGCGGACTGATGATGCCGAGCGATGTGTCCGGACGGATCTGGAAGGCTGAGGCGGAAGAGTTGTGACTGATATCTGCCCCGTACCGAACATGACCATCGTGCTGCAGTCATTGAACGAATACGGGAATTTTTTATGGAAATAATAATCAGGAGGATAATATAATGGCAAAAGTCAACGTGATATCCGGATTCCTCGGAGCCGGAAAAACTACGTTTATCAAAGAATTGCTTGAAAAAGTCTTTAAGGGCCAGAAAGTCGTGCTGATAGAGAACGAATTCGGTGAGATCGGCATAGACGGCAGCTTTCTGAAGGAAGCCGGAATAGAGATAACCGAGATGAATTCGGGCTGCATCTGCTGTACGCTCGTGGGAGACTTTTCCGAAGCCCTGCTCAAGGTCGAGCAGCAGTTCCATCCGGACCGTATTATCATCGAGCCCTCAGGCGTAGGTAAGCTCTCCGATGTGGAGAAGGCTGTCAAGGACGCGCCTGCGGATGCTCATATAGAACTCGAGAGCGGCATTACCGTCGTGGATGCGAAGAAAGCACGCAAATACCTTAAGAATTTCGGAGAATTCTTCAATAATCAGGTCTCTTTTGCAGACACTGTTGTGCTCAGCCGCACTGCCGATATCGACGATGATAAGCTCAGTGATACACTCACCATTATCCGTGAACTTAATCCCAACGCGGTCATTATCACCACTCCCTGGGACCAGCTGGACGGTGAGGTGCTGACCCGTGCTCTGACAGAGCAGAGAGCGCCGTATGACGTTCTGATGGAGCTTGAGAAATACGGCGACGACGATGACGACGAGTGTGAGTGCGGACATCATCACCATCATGACCATGATGAGGACGAGCATGAGCACCACCATCACCACGATCATGATGAGGACGAGCATGAGCACCACCATCACCACGACCATGATGAGGACGAGCATGAACACCACCATCACCACGACCATGATGAGGACGAGCATGAACACCACCATCACCACGATCATGATGAGGACGAGCATGAGCACCATCATCACCACGATCATGACCATCATCACCATCATGCAGACGAGGTATTTACGAGCTTTGGCGCTGAAACCGCCCGCAGATATGAGAAGACCGAGCTTGATGAGATTCTCTATCGTCTGGCGCATACCGAGGAGCTTGGCAAGGTCCTCCGTTCCAAAGGTATCGTAGCCATGGCTGACGGTTCGTGGCGTGAGTTCGATCTTGTCCCCGAGGAGATCGAGATACGTAAGTGCCAGCCCGACTATATAGGCAAGGTCGTGGTCATCGGCACCGAGGTTGACGAAGAAGAAGTAAGGAAAGCGTTCAGGATCTGATGGAAGTACCGGTATTTGTCTTTACAGGATTTATAGACAGCGGCAAGACGACTCTCATGCGTGATACCATCGAGAGTCCTGATTTCACGGCTTACCGCAATTTGATAATAGTCTGCGAGGAGGGCGACGAGGAGTACTCGCCGGCCTTTCTCAAGAAAAACCATGCTTTTCTGATCAATGTGAACAGCCCGGAAGAGCTGACAGACGGATTCCTCACTCAGCTGGCAAAGCAGTATACGCCCGATCAGGTCATGATCGAGTACAACGGGACATGGACAATGACGTCCATCCTGAACCGCCGCCTGCCAAAGGGCTGGGAATTCTATGGGATATACTCTACGGTGGATACACAGTCCGTGGACGGATATCTGGCCAATATGCGGCAGATGTTCATGGAACAGTTCTCGCAGAGCGGACTGATCATTTTCAACCGCTGCGAAGAGTCGGTGGACCGTCCGCGCCTGCGCCGTATATTCAAGGCTTTTAATCCCGGTGCGCAGGTCATATTCGAGAGACCTGACGGAGAGATGTATGATCCGGCGGACGAGCCTCTGCCGTATGATATAGACGCTGACGTGATCGAGGTCGATGATCTGGATTACGGCGTATGGTATATCGACGCGATGGACCATCCGGAACGTTACATGAACAAGAAGATCCGTTTTCTGGCTCAGGTCTATCGCGGCCGCGATCTGGATCCCGGGACATTCGTCCCCGGGAGGTTCATCATGACCTGCTGCGCGAACGACATCAGGTTCATGGGATATATGTGCACCTATGAGGATGCCTTTGCATACAAACAGAGGGACTGGGTCAAAGTCACAGTCCTGTTTGATCACAGGTTCATCCCTTCTTACGGTGAAAAAGCTCCTTATCTCAGCCTCGTCAGCATCGAACCCGCAGAGAAGCCGGAGCAGGATCCCGTTTATTTCAATTAAGGAGTCATATGTCACTTTCGATCATTACCGGGGCCATGGGCTGCGGCAAGACCGGCAGCATATTCGAAGAGCTGATAGCCTCAGCTCTTCGCGAGCCTTTTCGCCGGCATATCGTCATTGCACCGGAGCAGGCCACGCTCCAGATAGAGAAACGTCTCATTGGCCTTCATCCGGAGAAAGTTCTCTTTAATATAGATGTAATGAGCTTTAACAGGCTTGCCACGCGTATCTTTGATGAATGCGGCGAGCCTGTTCCCGTCATTATAGATGAAGTCGGCAAGATCATGCTGCTGCGGCGCTGCATACAGGAATGCGAAGACAGCCTGACCGTATATGCAGGTACCTGTCACCGGCCCGGATTTATCAAAAAGCTTAAAGTAATGCTCTCAGAGCTTGTAAATTACGGTGTGAGTCCGCAGGATCTGAGGGATGCCGCCGAAGATATAGACGACAGATATCTCAAAAGCAAGCTTGATGATCTCTCGCTCCTGGCGGACAGTTTCAATGCCGCGCGCGACGGCATGCATATCACGTCCGAAGAGCTTCTGCCCAGAGCATTGACGCTGCTGGGCGGCTGCAGGATTTTCGACGGTGCGTATGTGGTCCTGGAGGGCTTTTCCGGATTTACGCCGGTCCAATATGAATATCTGGAGCATATCGTGTCAAAATCGGGTGACTGCATCATATCGCTCACGCTTCCGGGCGATGAGGAACTGACGCGCAATCCCGCCGAGAGTGAGCTTTTTTATCCTGCGAAGAACACATATAACCGCATCACGTCAATCTGCGAGAGAGCCGGTGTAAAGCATCGGCTGATCAGGTACGACGACAGACCTGCCGTTCCTAAGGCAGAGACTCTGGTATATCTCGAGCAGAACGTGCTCCGTCCGGGCAAGCGGCAGAATAAGTATGTGGATACGGACGCTCTCCGTATAGTTTCCTGCCTGAATCCTTCGCAGGAACTGGAGATGGTGACGCACGAGATAAAACGCCTGGTCCGTGAGGCGGACGGCGCCCTTCGCTACAGGGACATCGCTGTAGTTACAGACGCCATCTCTGATAATGTGTACCTCATACGGGATGCTTTTAACAAGGCTATGATCCCATACTATATAGATGCAAAAACGGATATCCTCGCGAATCCGTTCACGGTATTCACGCTCAGCGCACTTGAAGCAGTAAAGAAATCTTTTTCCTACGAGACCGTATTCAGGTTCCTGAGATCGGGCTTTTCAGACGCGTCGGCAGAAGAGCTTGACGAGCTGGAGAACTATGTCCTGGGCACGGGGATCAGGAGCATCGGAAGGTGGCGGGTTCCCTTTGTCAAGACCTCATACAGGAACCACAGGGACGTAGATCTCGATCATCTGAACGAAATACGCGAGAAGGCCATTATGCCTCTTATCCGCTTCAAAGACAGCTACGGCGCCGCAAGGCTTGTCAAAAGCCGCATAGAAGCCCTCAGGGGCCTATATGCCGATATGAGAGCCGAAGACAAGCTGTCGGCCATGTCAGAGGCCTTTGCCGCAGACGGCAGACAGGTCAAAGCATCCGAGTACCGGCAGGTATTTTCGTGCATGGATCATATCCTCGATGAATACGATAGGCTTTTGGGAGATCAGCAGATCAGCCGCGACGATTTCGGCGAGGTACTGCTGTCCGGTCTTTCAGAGAAACGCATCGGAGCGCTTCCCGCGACTCTGGACGAGGTACAGATAGGAGATGTGCGCCGCAGCCGCCGGGGCTATGTTAAAGTCATGTTTTTTATAAATATGAACGACGGCATCGTGCCTGCATCGCTCCCGGGAGGCGGACTGCTCGGCGACGGTGACCGTGAGGCGCTCTCGCGCACGCGGCGCGGCCCTGAGCTGGCTCCGTCTGCTCTGCAGAATGTCTTTGACGAGAGATTTCACATATATGAACTGCTTTCGAGTCCTACGGAGCATCTGATTCTTTCTTACAGCAGGCTGGACAAAAGTAATAAGCCTGCGAAACAGTCATCTGTCATTTCGGAGATCAGAAGCCTGTTTGAATCTCTTAGGGAGATAGTGTACCATCAGTCGGATATATCCGGCGTGGAGAGTACTTACGAAGCATTGCATTATCTGGCAGGTGAACTTAAAGACGGCAGAAACACATCGGATCCGGTCATACTGCAGCTTGTTTCTTCTCTTAAAGAAGCGGGATTTGCGCATATAATAGATCTGATCCTGTCGGCGCACTGCTTTGACTATCGTGGACAGAAGTTATCGGGCGACAGCGTCAGGTCGCTGTACGGGGACGTACTATACGGGAGCGTTTCTTCACTGGAGAAGTTTTCGCAGTGTCCTTTTTCATATTTTGCGCAGTACGGGCTGAAACTTCGAGACAGGGCGTCGAATACTTTCGATCCGATTGATCGGGGAAATTATTTCCATACGCTGCTCGAGCATGTCTTCTCTGCACTTGCCGGAGACAGAGAACAGGATCTGGAAAAGCTGACCGAAGAAGGCATCGCCCTAGCCGAGGAAAAAGTCAGCGCGTCCGATCATACTGATCCGGAGACGGGCAGCAGCCGAGAACGGTATAAACTCAGCCGCTGGAGAGAGATCGCATCCAAAGTCGTCAGGATCATGAAAGATATCCAGGATCAGAGCGGCTTTGAGACCGAGGGCGTGGAGTATGAATTCCACGACCGCGTGCGCAGGCTTGACAATGGCGGATCGCTGCGCATGAACGGAAAAATAGACAGATATGACGTGAGCGAGCTGGCTGACGGTCGACTGGTCCGTGTCGTTGACTACAAATCCTCCGAAAAAAAACCTGATGCCGATCTCATAATCTCCGGTATCTCCATGCAGCTTATCGAGTATCTCAGTGTCGCTCTCGAACGCGAGCGACATCTTCATCCCGAAACCAAGCCGGAGGGCGTCTATTACCTGAACACAAAAGACGAGCTGATCCAGGCGAATCTGGGGCAGGAAGATGAGGCTGCAGAGTCTGTCTCCAAAGAATACATTCCAAAGGGGCTGACATCTTCGGACGTGGATCTGGATGCAATGATGGCTGTCACTGAGGAAAACATAAAGAACTGTGCCGCACAGATACTGGACGGCGAGATCTCTGTCAGGCCATACCGTGATACAAAGATCGATTCATGTAAATACTGCACATACAAGGATGTATGTGGTTTTGACAGCAGACTACGCGGTTTCGTATTCCGCAGAACAGCCGGAGATCAAAAGGCAAAGAAGGAGAATGATGATGAGTAAGACCGAGCTTACACCCGAACAGAGAGCGGTAGTCGAACACTCAGGTTCTGACCTTCTGGTCTCCGCCGGTGCCGGAAGCGGCAAGACCTATGTGCTGACGCAACGTGTCATCCGCATGGTCACCGATAAAAACAGGCCCGTGGATATAGACAGGCTTCTGATAGTCACATTTACAAAGGCTGCCGCAGCGGAGATGCGTGAGCGCATATCGGATGAACTCAAGCTCCTGTCGGACGCAGACCCCGCTGATACCAATCTGCGCCGTCAGATGGCACTTCTGCCGGGAGCGCATATCAGCACCATAGACAGCTTCTGCAGCCAGCTTGTACACGAGCATTTTCAGGCTATGGATCTGGACCCTGATTTCAGGATAATATCTGAAGGCGAAAAAAAACTTCTGCGCAGGGATGTCTTTGACGAGCTTACCGAAGAATACTACAAAAAAGGCGATGAAGGCTTTATTGCCTTTATGGATGCGTTTACAAACGGCAAGTCCGACGATGCCATCTTCGATTTAGTCAGTTCACTCATCGAAAAGATATATACAAAGGAAGATCCGGGGGCATTTCTGGCGGAACTTGCCGAGAAGAGCCGGAGAGTGTACAGTGATCCGGACGATCTCCGGATACTCGGTGACCCTGTCAGAGAATTTGCCGGGATCGCAAAAGAGGCCATACCGATCGTAGAATCATGGCAGGAGCGTCTGATAGGCGGGGTTTTTGAAAAAACCTCAGAACCTGATATCTTAAGATGGAGTCAGTTCGCCGAGCTTGATTCATACAGTGCCTTTCTTGATCTGGTCGATCTGCTGCCCGGCACAGTCTTTGAACGCAAATCAAGGATCAGCAAAAATGTGACTCCCGATCCTCTCATCGACGGTGCATATGAACAGATACGCAACGAGATGAAGAGCTGGTTTTCCAAAAGGGTAAAGGAAAAGATATATGTCGGCGACAGAGCAGCGCTCCTTTTGCGGGTCAACCAGGCGATCGGAATGCTGCATCACTTTGCGCTGTTTATTGCAGAATACTGCAAGAGATACTCCGATGCCAAGCGTGAACGAAATGTCGCGGAGTTCTTTGACGTGGAGCAGCTGGCGCTTCAGATACTCAGCAACGATGCCGACGCGGCCGCTTCTATGAGAAGTGCTTTTGACGAGATTATCGTGGATGAGTACCAGGACAGCAACGGTCTGCAGGAAGCGATCCTGAGCAGGATCACAAACGGCAGCAACTTGTTCATGGTCGGCGACGTCAAGCAGAGCATATACGGATTCCGCAACGCCGATCCGTCGCTTTTTACCGGTAAGTACAGGCGATTTAAGAGTGACCCGTCCGCCGGAAAGGTTATCGACCTGACCGACAATTTCCGCTGCCGCAGACAGGTGATTGATTCGGTAAACGACGTTTTTGACCGCCTTATGACGGCACGTACCGGCGGAGTTGACTATATGCGCGAAGCAAGGCTCACGGCAGGCGCCAAATACCCAAAGCCCGATGGCAATGCCGATCCGTACAGATCCGAATACATCATACTGGAGAGCGATGGGAATTCAGATGATCGGACCGTCCTCGAAGCCCGGATGATCGCAAAACGCATTCACGAGCTCATGGATCCCTCATCCGGTCTGCGAGTCAGAAAAGATCGGAATTCCGATGAACTGCGGCCGCTTCGCTATTCCGATATTGTATTGCTGTTCCGGAGCATGAAGACAGTCGGTCAAAAAGTCCTCGAAATACTGAAAAGCATGGGCATAGACGCCGTGGTCAAAAAGTCCAGCAGCTATTTTGACGCTCCTGAAGTAAATCTCGTCCTTGATTATCTGAAAATCATAGATAATCCGAGACAGGATATCCCGCTTGCTGCAGTCCTCCTGTCGCCAATGGGCGGTTTTACGGCTGATGAGCTGGCATCAATGCGCAGCGCAGACAGCAGCACTGAGCTGTATGATTCTCTGAAAAGCAGCGCCGATCCCCGGGCCGCGGTTTTTCTGGACAGATTAAGGTCGTACCGGGAGAGCGTGACGCATATCTCGGTATATGAACTCATAGATCACATAATCAATGATTCATGCTTTGATTATTATATCGGCTCGCTGGAAGGCGGCGCTGTCAGATCCATCAATCTGGATATGCTCAAGGAAATGGCCAGGGATTTTGAATCATCGTCATACAGCAGTATCTTTGATTTCAACCGCTTTATCGAGCTCTCAAAGAAATATGAGGTTGGCCAGGACGAGGGAAGCTCTCTGTCCGAAGATGAAAATGTGGTCAGGCTCATGACTATACACAGCAGCAAGGGTCTCGAATTCCCCGTGGTCTTTATCTGCGATACGGGAAGGACTTTCCGGGACGATAAGGCTCAAATAGTTGTAGATAAGGAAATGGGGCTGATCTCGGATTGCATCGATCGGGAGAGATCCCTCAAGATAAAACTTCCGCTTCTGGAAGCTGCAAAGCTAAAGCGCAGAGACCGGATGATCGAAGAAGAACTGCGTCTGCTCTATGTTGCTATGACGCGCGCCAAAGAAAAACTGATAGTCACGGCTTCAAACTCGGCTGATATGAGCGCCTTTGCGGACAATATTGACGGACCGCTTCCTTTTGCGCTGATCATGAATGCAAAGCGGCAGAGCTCATTTATAGATCTTGCACTGGGAAGCAGCCCTGCGCACTGGGAAGTTAGCAGAGTCAGTAAAGAAGAACTGGATGAGTATGCCGCGGCCGACGAGCTCTCTGCCGCGATCGACAGAAGCCTGATAGAGAATGTCCCAGCCGGAAGGATCTATGACAGGGAGATAGCTGATATGCTGAGAGGACGTTTCTACGGACGTTATTTCAATGAGGCGGCATCCGGCGTAAAGGCGGGATATTCGGTTTCGGAACTCAAGAAACTCTCTGAAGTGCGCAGCAGCGAGATGACTGACGATATGGAAAGACTCGATGAGACCGTGCCCGGCGGAACGAGGCGCCGAGGGTACGATCCGGAACTGGGTGCGCTTATAGGTACCGGATACCATCTTATCTTTGAAAAGCTCGATCCGGCCAGAGCTTCGGATACCGGATATGTCGGATCACTGAAGGATTCGTTCACAGCTGCAGGTCTGATCCCTGCCGAGGCTGCTGCCCATATCAGAACGGACAGCATCTCCGCATTCTACTGCCAGGATGTAGGCAGACGTGCTGCTGCAGCTGCAGCAGCAGGCACCATGTGGCGCGAGAGGCCCTTTGTGCTGGGGATCGCTGCGAGCGACATCGACAGATCCTGCACCGACGATGAACCGGTAGTGATACAGGGAATTATCGATATGTATTTTACCGAGGGTGACAGGCTGGTTCTCATAGATTACAAGAGCGACAGCATCAGCGAAGGAGAAGAAAGCGTACTGATCGGCCGGTATCAGACGCAGCTTGAATATTACAGCCGGGCGCTGAAAGCGGCTGCCGGCAGAAGGCCGGACGAGGTCTATATCTACTCAGTCAGGCTGTGCAGATTTATAAATGTACCGATATGACGGAAGGAGAAAAAATGATCCAATACAGCGATATACTTTCATTGCAGTATCTGACCACGCAGGTATTTACAGGCAGCTATAAGGGCATGCGCTACCGTATCTGTTCCGTGACGGACAGTGATGACGTCAAAGTAAAGAATACTGATAATTCGCATCTTGTGGCGGCTGTCTGGCCAGAACCGCTCTCATATGCTTCCTACGGTCCGGAACGAACCGTTAAGAAGGAGTTTGAGTTCAGTGAAGAGGGCCGCGTTGCGCTGATCGACTGGCTGAATGAAACCTTCGCGCCGGAAGCGTAAAAAGGCGTCCGCATCTTGAAGAAAAGCCCGGAAAATGATAAAATCAGACGATAGTCATTTTACAAACCATAAAAGGAAGTGTCAGGATGAAGTACAATTTTAAAAAGATCGAACCCAAATGGCAGAAGAGCTGGGAAGACAACATGGTCTTTGCGGCTGATGACGAGAGCACAAAAAAGAAATTCTACGGTCTGGTCGAATTCCCTTATCCGTCCGGAGCGGGCCTTCATGTGGGACACTGCAAGGCTTATCTGGGACTGGACGCCATGTGCCGGATGCTGCGTATGCAGGATATAAACGTACTTTTCCCGATTGGCTTTGACGCCTTCGGTCTGCCTGCCGAAAACTACGCTATCAAGACCGGGATCCACCCCCGTATCGTCACCGATCAGAACATAGCGCATTTTTCCGAGCAGCTGCGCAAGGTGGGCTTTTCGTTTGACTGGAGCCGTGTCATAGACACTACCGACGAGGATTATTACAAGTGGACTCAGTGGATCTTCCTCAAGATGTTCGAGCACGGACTTGCTTTTAAGGACAAGACCCTTGTCAATTACTGTCCTTCCTGCAAGGTCGTCCTCTCCAATGAGGACAGCCAGGGCGGCAAGTGCGATATCTGCCACAGCGACGTCATCCAGAAATCCAAGGACGTCTGGTATCTGCGCATTACCAGGTATGCCGACAAGCTTCTTGAGGGACTCGAGACTGTGCAGTTCCCGGAAAACATCAAGCAGCAGCAGGTGAACTGGATAGGACGTTCTACCGGCGCTTTTGTAAACTTTACCTTATCCGATGCTGAGGGCAGGCAGATCTTTGGAGAAGACGGCAATGCCAGAAAGCTCCGCATCTATACCACCCGCCCCGATACGCTCTTTGGAGTGACCTTTATGGTCGTGGCGCCTGAGCATCCCGTCATAGACGAACTTGCCGGACGCATCTCCAATATGGACGCGGTGCGTGCCTATAGGTCCGAATGTTCAAAAAAGACCGAATTCGAGCGCACTCAGCTCGTAAAGGATAAGACCGGCGTCAGGCTCGAGGGCATCTGCGCAGTCAATCCCATGAGCGGCAAGAAGATACCGATCTTTATCGCCGATTACGTTATGATGGGCTACGGTACCGGAGCCATCATGGCCGTACCTGCCCACGATCAGAGAGACTATGACTTCGCCAAAGCCTTCGGAGCAGATATAGTGGAAGTCATAAAGGGCGGCGACATTTCAAAGGAAGCCTGGAGCGGAGACGGAGAGATGATCAATTCCGATTTCCTGAACGGCTATACGAACAAAAAGGATTCCATAGCAAGGATGATCGAAGTGCTCGAGGAACGGGGCGCTGGCGAGGGCGGAGTCCAATACAAGATGAAAGACTGGGCGTTCAATCGCCAGAGATACTGGGGAGAACCCATACCCATCGTGCACTGCGACAGCTGCGGCTATGTGGCTGTGCCCTATGAGGAGCTTCCGCTGCGCCTTCCGGAGGTGGAGAATTTCGAGCCCGGCTCAGACGGCGAGTCGCCTCTGGCCAAGATCCCCGAATTCGTAAACTGCAAGTGCCCCAAATGCGGGCGCGACGCAAAGCGGGAGACGGATACGATGCCTCAGTGGGCTGGTTCGTCCTGGTATTATCTCAGATATATCGATCCGCATAACGACAAGTGCTTTGCTGACAGGAAGAAGCTCGAATACTGGATGCCTGTCGACCACTATAACGGAGGCATGGAGCATGTCACCAGACACCTGATCTATTCCAGGTTCTGGCACAGATTCCTCTATGATCTGGGCGAGGTAAATACTCCGGAACCCTATATGAAACGCTCCGCGCAGGGCCTGATCCTGGGTCCCGACGGCGAGAAGATGAGCAAATCAAAGGGCAACGTCGTGGATCCGCTGGATATCGTGGACGCATACGGCGCCGACACGCTTCGCACATACGTGCTCTTTATGGGTGACTATGCGGCATCCGCACCCTGGAATGACTCTTCTCTGAAGGGCTGCCGCAAATTCCTCGAGAGGATCGCCGGACTTACAGATATCGTCACTGACAACGAAGTCGCAGAACTCGAGGGCCCGCTCCACAAGGCGATAAAAAAAGTCGGCGAGGATATCGCCGCGATGAAGTTCAACACGGCTATAGCTGCCCTGATGGGTCTGATCAATGAGATCTACGCCGCTGGCCGGATAGGTCATGACCAGCTTATCGCATATATCAAGCTTGTCAGCCCGTTCGCGCCGCATATAGCCGAGGAGATCTATGAGATGCTCGGAGGCAGCGGTTTTATAGCCAAAGCTGCCTGGCCGGAATACGACGCCTCCAAGACCGTGGACGCCACTATCGAGATCGGCGTTCAGATAAACGGCAAGCTCAAAGGCACTATCGTCATTCCCAGAGATGCCGATCAGGCTGCTGCGATCACCGCTGCCAGAGAGATGCTCGGTGATCGTCTTACCGGCAATGTGATAAAGGAGATCTATGTTCCCGGACGCATCGTGAACATAGTGGCAAAATAATCCCGGAGGTCTGTCCGAAGCTGATGAAAAAGCTCCTGACACTGACAATTGCACTGTTACTGCTGCTTGCCGCCGGCTGCGGTGAGGATCCCGATGCTACGAATCCTGCGCCTTATGATGACGGACCTGCGGCAGTGACCTCGTCTTCGGCGGAGAGTAAATCCGCCGGAGACGAAACACCTGTCACCGACGGCTCGCCGGCCGTATCCGGATCTGCAGCGCCTGCAGGATGGGAGATCTATGAGAAGGCGAGAAACGCCACCGACGCCCTGGACAACCGGGAGTATCAGACTATGGTCTATACCCGCATTGTCAGCGGCGGAGATTCGCAGGCACAGTCGCTGAATCTGCTCGTAAAATACATAGGAGCGCACAGCAGCGCTCCTCAGATCAGTGCGACAGGCAGCGTCAAAGCCAAAGACCGTATTATAGAACTTGAGATGTATTACCGCGACAGCGTGCTGTATTCCAGCAGCGGGGATTCGCGTTCAAAGCAGGAGACCTATTTTGAAGCCGCCGCGTCGGAGATCGACGTCCTCAGAGTCTTCCGCAAGGAACTGCTGCCTGAATACATCACAGATATAAGCGTGGAGGACAGTGTCGACGGAACGCGCCAGATCAGTATGAGATTTCACGGAATGATCAACGCTCTTGACACCGTCGGAAGCGGGGAGATCGTAGTCAGCTCGAGCGGATATATCACTTCCGAGGGTTACACCTTTAATACCCAGAGCCAGGGGCAGACAGTCTCCCAGAGTGTGGAAGTGACTCTGACCGGATACGGTGATGCTCTTGCGCCGATAGTTTTTCCGGATCTTAGCGGGTACTGAGTTATGTATCATTTTTTTGTAAAAGAACCTGTCAGAGTGTGTGATACCGTCAGGATCACCGGCTCAGACTACAACCACATTAAGAACGTACTGCGCATGCATGCTGACGATACGGTAGTTCTAACCGGAAGCGACGGACTGCCGTATTATTGTGTGATACGGGACGTCACAACTGACGAGATCATCCTTGAGGCCGACAGAGCTGCGGATGCTCCGGAGCTATCCGTATGCATCACGCTCTATCAGGGTCTCGCAAAGGGTGAAAAGATGGACGGTATCATACAGAAATCCGTCGAGCTGGGGGCAGTCCGCATCGTCCCTGTGGAGATGGACAGATGCGTCGTCAGGCTCGATGAGAGGAAAAAGGAGTCGCGCACAGCCAGATGGCAGGCCATTGCAGAGAGCGCTGCCAAACAGAGCGGACGAGGCATCATACCTTCCGTAGGTCCTGTAATGGGTCTGGATGAGGCCCTTCACGATGCGGATGGCTCGCTCATCCTCCTGCCATATGAGAACGCAGAGGGCATGGAGACGCTGGCCGCCACCGCAGCTGAGCTGAAAGAGTCGGATAGTGTATCGGTATTTATAGGTCCCGAAGGAGGCTATGAGCCGGATGAGGTCACAAAAGCGCTCTGCGCCGGAGCCAGGCTCGTCTCGCTCGGAAGGCGCATTCTCCGCACCGAGACCGCGGGACCCGCGCTGATCGCCTTTCTCATGCTTACGGATGAAATCAATAACAGAGGTTAATATATGCGTTACAGTGCTTTTTTGATCAAATACGCCGAGATCGGCGTAAAAGGCAAGAACAGGTACATCTTTGAGGATCAGCTTCTGAGCCGCCTCAAAACGGCTCTAAAGCGCGCTGAGGGCTCGTTTAAGGCCGTAAAGAGCGTCGGAAGGATATATGTGTACTGCGAAGGCGAATACGACTACGACGAGGCAGTAGCGGCCATGAGCCGCGTCTTTGGTATCTCGTCGATCTGTCCGATGGTACAGCTTTCCGACGAAGGTTTCGATGCACTCCGGGATAAAGTCATTGCTTTTGTCGGGGAGGCATATGATAAAAAGGCTTTCTCATTCAAGGTCTTTGCCCGCAGGACACGCAAGAACTATCCGCTCGACTCCATGCAGATAGCCGCACAGCTCGGCGAGGCGCTGCTGGCTTCCTTCCCGGATCTGACTGTGGACGTGCACGCCCCCGAAGTCAGTATCAATGTGGAGATCCGCGATAACGAGATCAATCTCTACTCGGCGGTGATTCCCGGTCCCGGAGGCATGCCCGTGGGCAGCAACGGTACCGGCATGCTGCTCCTCTCGGGAGGTATCGACAGTCCTGTCGCCGGCTGGATGTGCTCCAAGCGCGGCATGGAGCTGGAGGCTGTGTATTTCCATGCACCGCCATATACGAGCGAGCAGGCAAAGGAAAAAGTAGTCGATCTGGCGCGTATCGTAGCCGCATACTCGGGACCGATAAAGCTGCATATAGTCAATTTTACCGAGATCCAGATGTATATCTACCAGACATGCCCGCACGATGAGCTGACCATAATCATGCGCAGATATATGATGCGTATAGCTGAACAGCTGGCCAGGGACGACGGCTGTCAGGCACTGATCACCGGTGAGAGCATAGGCCAGGTTGCTTCCCAGACCGTACAGAGCCTGGCCTGCACGAATGCAGTCTGCTCTATGCCGGTATTCAGGCCGCTGATCGCTTTTGACAAGATGGATATCGTAGCGCTTTCTGAGAAGATAGGAGCCTACGAGACGTCTATCCTTCCGTATGAGGACTGCTGTACGATCTTTGTCGCTAAGCATCCCGTGACCAAGCCCCTTCTTTCGGCGATAGAAAAGTCGGAGACTAAGCTGGGCGATATGACGGAGATGACAGATCGCGCGATCAATACCGCCGAGGTGGTCTGGGCAAAATAAAAAGGCCTGCCGGACGGCAGGCCGTATGAACGGAACCGATCAGATTATGAACGGAGCAAGGGCTTCCTTGACTGCATCCGCCTCATCGTCTGAATGGACAGCAAGCTCGATGGGCTTGGACAGATCCAGACTGAAGATGCCCATGATGGACTTTGCATCGATGACGTAGCGTCCGGAGACGAGATCGAAATCGCCGTCAAAGCGGCAGATCGTGTCGACAAAACCTTTGACTTTGTCGATGGAATTGAGGCTGATATTAAAAGTCTTCATAAAATGACTCCTTTCGGTTATTGAAATTGTTTAGAAAATCATAGTTTAGAAAAAAATAAAAGTCAAGACCAATACTGTATTTACAACACCTGCAGATGAAAAAAGTATCCTTTCACAATCTCGGCTGCAAAGTCAATTCATACGAGACGGAAGCCATGATCCGGCAGTTTACGGACCATGGCTATGAGCTCGTCGGTTTTGAAGAGCCTGCTGACGTCTGCATAGTCAATACATGTACTGTTACAGGTATCGCCGACCGCAAATCGAGACAGATGCTCCACAGGGCCAGAAAGCTCAATCCCGGTGCTACGGTTGTGGCGGTAGGATGCTATGTGCAGGCCGATCCGGCACGCTGCCAGGCCGATCCTGCCATAGACCTTGTGATCGGCAATGACGAAAAATCACATCTCTACGAGCTGGTCAGCGCGATGGAGAGCCGGACCTGCGATATAGGATCGGCGCGCGAATTTGAGGAAATGCGAATCGATGATACGGTACTTCATACGAGAGCTTTCCTCAAGGTCCAGGACGGCTGTAACCAGTTCTGCAGCTACTGCCTGATACCGTATGTCAGAGGACGTGTCAGGAGCCGTGATATCAATCTCGTTGCTGAAGAGGCAAAGAGGCTCGCTGACAGCGGATGCAGGGAGGTAGTTCTGACAGGTATCCATCTCAGCTCATACGGTACGGACGGCAGCGCATCGCAGATGGGTCCGCCTCTGCTCGAGCTGATCGGCAGGGTCAGCGAGGTCATGTGCGAGGGGAGGATCAGGCTGGGATCGCTGGAGCCGCGTATCATCACGCCGGATTTCGTGTCCGGGATCTCCGTGATCAAAAACCTCTGTCCACATTTCCATCTGTCACTCCAGAGCGGATGCGACGACACGCTTCGCCGCATGAACAGGCATTATACGACAGAGGATTTTGCGCGAAGCTGTTCCATACTGAGGGACGCCTATGAGCATCCCGCGATAACTACGGACGTTATAGTGGGCTTCCCCGGCGAGAGCGATGATGAATTCTCGCAGACGGTGCGTTTCCTTACGGATGTCGATCTCTACGAGATGCATGTGTTCAAATACTCGCTGCGCCGCAAAACTGCAGCCGAGCGTCTGCCCGGACGCGTCGCATCGGATATCATGGAAGAGCGCAGCCGTGTCCTGCTGGAGATGTCTGCGCGCCACAGCAGGGCATTTGCGGCATATTATGCGGACCATCCTTCTGCGGTCCTTCTCGAGGAGATAGAGACAGTGGACGGAACGGATTACTATACCGGATACAACCCGGAATACGTCAGATTTCTTGTGCCTGCGGCCGGTCACAGGGAAGGAGAAATCCTGACCTGCCTGTACAGCGCGCCACGCCGGACTTTTGAGGAAACGGACTGACCGTCGGACGGTTTTTTGCTGCAGGATTAATGTATTTGATTATTACCGTGTAATTTTGTATAATATATCAGTTTTATATTTTCACTCAGAGGTGCATTTATGTCAGAGAAGAAGATCGTAATAGCTCTGGATGCCATGGGCGGCGACAATGCCCCCGGAGAGGTCGTCCTCGGTGCGCTGGACGGACTCAGAAGGTCCGAAGAACTCAGCGTCATACTCGTCGGCAGGACTGACGCCATCAACCCTTTCCTGGACGGTGTGGAGTACGACAGCGACAGGCTCAGGATCGTGGAAGCTTCAGAGATCATCGAGATGTCCGAACCTCCCGTGGCAGCCATCCGTCACAAAAAGGACTCGTCTATAGTCGTAGGCATGAGCCTCGTAAAAAACGGTGAGGCCGACGGCTTCGTCTCCGCGGGCAGTACCGGAGCGGTGCTGGTAGGCGGACAGCTCGTCGTGGGACGCGTGAGAGGCGTGGAGCGCACTCCTATAGGAGTGGTCTTCCCTACGTCTAAAGGTCTCGCACTGCTCATAGACAGCGGAGCCAATATGGACGCCAAACCCGGCAACCTGCGTCAGTTTGCCGTCATGGGCTCCATTTATATGGAATCCGTTCTCGGAGTCAATAATCCTAAGGTCGGTCTGGTCAATGTAGGAGTCGAAGAGGAAAAGGGCAACGCCGTGGTAAAGGAGACCTATGAACTCCTTAAAGAGACTCCGGACATCAATTTTATCGGCAATATAGAAGCCCGGAGCATTCCTTACGGAGAGGCGGACGTTATCGTATGCGACGCTTTCGTCGGAAACGTTATCCTCAAACTCTACGAAGGCACCGGCGGTGCGCTCATCGGTATGATCAAGGAGGCTCTGCACAGTTCCGCCAGATCCAAGATCGGCGGTCTGCTGATCAAGCCGGCCCTCAAGGGCACGCTCAAGAAGCTGGATGCCAGCGAGTACGGCGGAGCGCCGCTACTCGGTCTTAAGGGCCTCATAGTCAAGGCTCACGGCAATTCGACCCGCAAGGAGATCTCCAATACGCTCATGCAGGCCGTTTCATTTGTAGAAAAAGATATCGTAAATAAAGTTGCAGAGGCGCTTTCTGCCTCTCCCGAAAAGAAGGAGGACTAAAATGGACACACAGAAGATCAAGGAGATCATCGCAGACGTACTTCAGATCAGCCCGGACGATGTGACACCCGAGAAGGAATTCGAGAAGGATCTGGGAGCGGATTCTCTGGACCGAGTAGAGATCATCATGAATCTCGAAGATGCACTGGGAATCCAGGTGCCCGATGAGGCGGCCGAGGTCATTACCACGGTAGGCGATGCGATCGAGCAGATACAGAAACTGATCGGCTGATCATAGCAGGGCCGGCGGGGCTCCGGTTGATCCGGACCCCACCGGCCGATCGGAGCGACATGTCATTTGAAAAGTTACAGGAAAGAATCGGTTACCGCTTCAGAAACGAATCTCTGCTGAGACTGGCTCTGACGCACAGTTCATATGTGAATGAGCACGGACTCTCTCACGAAGACTGCAACGAGCGCATCGAATACCTCGGAGATGCCGTCCTTGAGCTTGCCAGCAGTGATTATCTGTATCTTCATTACCCTCACGAGACTGAAGGCGAGATGACCAAGATCCGTGCCAGCCTCGTCTGCGAGCAGGCGCTTGCCGAGGTAGCCCGCGAGATCGGAATAGGCGAATATATGCTGATGGGCAGAGGCGAGATCGCATCAGGCGGAGCCGACCGAGACTCATCGATCTCGGACGCGCTCGAATCTGTCATAGGCGCTATTTATCTGGACAGTAGTTTTACTAATGCAAAAGATTTTGTCTATCGTTTTATCATGAAGGACATAGAGACCAGACATCTCTTTTACGATAGTAAGACTATCCTGCAGGAGACGGTACAGGGGGAAGCGCTCGGCGAGCTCCGCTACGAGCTGACAGGCAGCAGCGGGCCGGATCACGACCGTATTTTTACGTCGGATGTGATCGTGGGAGGCCGGGTCCTGGGCACTGGGAGCGGACGCTCCAAGAAACTCTCAGAACAGAAGGCCGCTTTTGAGGCCTTACTCAGACTAAAAGGACGGTAAATAATGTATCTCAAAAGGATCGAAGCCCAGGGCTTTAAATCTTTCGCGAACAAAACCATCCTGGAGCTCTCTCCGGGTATCATGGGTATAGTAGGACCTAACGGCAGCGGCAAGAGCAACGTCGCCGACGCCGTGCGCTGGGTGCTCGGCGAGCAGAGTGCGAAGCAGCTGCGCGGATCAAATATGCAGGATGTCATATTCGCCGGTACAGAGAGCCGCAAACCTCAGGGATACGCATACGTAAGCCTCACTATAGACAACGCCGATCATATGCTTGCCATCGAATATGACGAGGTCACGATCACGCGACGCGTATACCGTTCGGGCGAGAGTGAATATCTGATCAACGGCAACTCCTGCCGCCTCCGCGATATCAACGAGCTTTTCTATGATACCGGCGTAGGCAAAGAGGGCTACTCCATCATCAGCCAGGGCCAGATAGACAAGATCCTCAGCACCAAACCCGAAGACCGCCGCGAGCTCTTTGACGAGGCGGCCGGCATCGTCAAATTCAAGAAACGCAAGGATATATCCATTAAAAAACTCGATGAAGAGCAGAACAACCTGCTCCGTGTCAGCGACGTGCTCTCGGAGCTCGAGAAGCAAGTCGGCCCTCTGCACCGTCAGGCGGAGACTGCAAAGACCTATCTGCGTCTGCGGGACGAACTGAAGGTATATGAGGTGGGCATGTTCTTCAAGGAATCCGAGGACCTGCGCAGGAAACTCTCCGGAGTGGAGGACAAACTCCGCATCTCACAGGAGGACCTGGAGGTCACCTCCGCTCAGTCAGAGGAATTCCGCAGGGGGTACGAGGAAGCTACATTAAAACGCGAGTCCCTGGACAAGCAGATCGAGCGTAACCGCGACGAGCTCTCCGGTCTGAGTATAGAAAAAGAAAGCATAGACGGTCGTGTAAAGGTCCTCGACGAACAGGTCGGGTCGCTCAGAGCAGCCGAAGAAGAACTGAAAAAACGTCTCGCCGTGCTCGACGAGAAGCGCCGCGGCATTGCTGCCAGCAAAGAAACTTATACCCAGGAAAAAGGCGTGATTAACGATAAGCTCGATGCTATGGATGACGAAGTGGCGGCATGCGAGCAGGCGATCGAGGAGCAGGACGACCTCATACGCGAGAAGGAGCATCAGCTCGAATCCAAGCAGAACAGCCTGCTGGAGGATATCCGAAGCCAGGCTGGGATCACGGCGGACACCCAGGGGATCACCGTCAAACTCGAGCAGGCAGGCGAAAGCCGTCTGCTGCTTGAAGAGACGCTCAGGCATCTCGACGAAGAAATTACATCCGGCAAAGAAAAAGTCGAATCACTTACTACCGATGCAGAGAGGCTCGACGATCTCGTCTCATTCGATGAGGCAGAGCACGGACGCATATCCCAGCGCATAGCCGATCTCGAAGATAAGCTGTCACATACAGATGAGGAGCTTTCCGCCAAAGTCACCGAATACAACGTGGCCAAGTCCCGCCTGGAATCTCTCAGGAATCTGGCGGAACGCTACGAAGGCTACGGCGAGGCCATTCGCCACGTCATGAATTTTAAAAAGTCAAACAAGGCTATCCGCGGCGTAGTGGCTGACATAATCAGCGTCGAAAAGAAATACGAGACCGCCATAGAGACGGCCCTCGGCGGACATATTCAGAATGTCGTCACTACAGATGAAGCCACGGCCAAGGAGATGGTGGCTTTCCTGAAAAAAGAGCGTCTCGGCAGAGTCACCTTCCTTCCCATGGACGCGGTAAAGGGTAATGAACCTGCCGACAGCAGCGTCTTTTCCGAACCGGGTATCATAGATACCGCGAATCATCTCGTCAGCTTTTCTTCTGAATACGGCGGCATAGTGGACAGACTTCTGGGCAGGATATATGTGTCCGAATCGGTGACAGCCGCCCTGGCTACTGCCAAGAAATACAGATACAGGCTGCATATAGTCACTCTCGAAGGCGAGTACCTCGCACCGGGCGGTTCCATTACCGGCGGCGCTTTCAGGAATAATTCGAACCTGCTTTCACGCAGGAGAGACGTCGAAGCCCTCGAGAAAAGCATCTCTTATCTGGCTGATGAGGGCGAACATTTAAGGTCGCGCAGAACGTCCATAGCGGCGGATCTGACGGAGGCCCGCGAAAAGCTCAGCGAGCACAACAGTTCCCTTACCTCGCATCGCGAGGAACGCGCCCAGGTCATGACTGCTCTCGAGACCGCTTCGGCTGCCCTGCAGAGCTTTCAGGACGACATGGAAGAAAAGCGACGCCAGCAGCAGGAGCTTCTGCTGCTCATTACTGATTTGAATTCACAGGTCGAGAGTACGCAGCTGGCAGCAAAGGAAGCCGAAGAAGCAGAGAACCGCCGCAAGGCGGAGGCCGAGGAGCTTATCGCAGCCATAGAAGCCGAGAAGGATAAGCTCAGAGAGCTCAACGACCGTCATACCAGGCTCAAGCTCGAATTCTCGCGTCTCGAAGAACGCGACAGTTTTCTGCTGGAGAATATAGACCGCATTAATATCGAGCTGGAGAGCATCGATGATGAGAAGCGTGAGCTGCTGATGAGATCGGATCCCGAAGGGCTCATGACTCTGGCCAGGGAGCGTGAGAAAGAAAAGCTCCTTAAAAATGCCGCTGAGCTCGCCGTCAGGATATCCTCCATTTCTGAACAGGTCGCTGCGGCCACTGCCTCGCGTGACGATTACGCCGCAAAGCAGCAGGAACTGCTGACAGGCAGGGACGAGAGCCAGAACCGCGCAGCCACGCTTGAAAAGGATATAATACGCCTTACCAACCAGCAGGAGCGTCTGACCGAGTCTATCCAGAGCCAGATCGATTACCTCTGGAACGAATATGAGCTGACTCCAATCGAAGCTGAAGCCCAGAAGTATCAGGGCACCGAGACCGTGACAGAGATACGCAAGCAGATCGCATCGCACAAGGACCAGATCAAAGCCCTCGGCCCGGTAAACGTAAATGCGATAGAAGAAGAGAAGGAAGTCGGAGAACGCTACGAATTCCTCAAGGGTCAGCATGAAGATTTGGTAAAGGCCAGAGACAGCATCCTCGAGGTCATAAAAGAGCTCGAGGACGGCATGCGCAAGCAGTTCGAAGAGAAATTCGCCCTTATCAGGGACGAGTTCGACAAGGTCTTTAAGGACCTCTTCGGAGGCGGAAAGGGCACTCTGGAACTGCTCTCACAGGAAGAAGGAGACATCCTCTCGGCAGGCATAGCCATCATCGCTCAGCCTCCGGGCAAAAAGCTCCAGAATATGATGCAGCTCTCCGGCGGAGAAAAGGCTCTGACAGCCATCGCGCTGATCTTTGCCATACAGAACCTCAAGCCGTCGCCCTTCTGCCTGCTCGACGAGATCGAAGCAGCTCTCGATGAGACGAACGTAGCCAGATTCGCCGGATACCTTAACCGCCTGAAAAAGACCACCCAGCTTATTACCATCACCCACCGCAGAGGTACGATGGAAGCTGCCGATAAGCTCTACGGTATCACCATGCAGGAAAAAGGCATAAGCACCGTCGTATCGGTCAGCTTTACCGATGCGATGGATAAATACGGAGAAACAAATGGCTGAAGGAATATTCAAACGTCTCAAGGGCCTGTTCGGCCTGTCGACTATAGACGATGATTTTTATGACGAGCTCGAAGAGACTCTGATACTTGCCGATATAGGCGTGGAAACTACCGAAGCGCTGATCGACGAGCTGCGTGAGGCCGAGGATGCAAAGAAAGTACGCACTCCGGACGAGTGCAGGCAGTTTTTGATCGATTTTCTGAAATCCCGCATGTATCAGGGACAGGACGCCTATGATTTTCTCAAAGATAAATCCGTAGTGCTGGTAGTCGGAGTTAACGGTGTAGGCAAGACCACCACCATAGGCAAGCTTGCCTACAGTCTGAAGCATTCCGGCAAGAAGGTGATACTGGCTGCCGCCGATACATTCAGAGCCGGTGCGACAGAGCAGCTTACCCTCTGGGCAGACAGGGCGGGCGTCAGGATTATTGCTCAGGGTGACGGCGCAGATCCCGCGGCCGTAGTCTACGACGCGGTATCCGCGGCGAAGTCCTCAGAAGCCGATGTGCTGATCTGCGACACCGCCGGACGCCTTCACAACAAGAAGAACCTCATGGACGAGCTTGCCAAGATCTACCGCATTATCGGGCGCGAGTATCCTCAGGCACGTCTCGAGACACTGCTCGTCCTCGATGCTACCACCGGACAGAACGCGCTCTCTCAGGCCAGGGAATTTGCCAGAACCACCGACGTGAAAGGCATAGTCCTCACCAAGCTCGAGGGCAGCGCCAAAGGCGGAATCGCCATCGCCATAGAGAGCGAACTGCATATCCCCGTCAAATATATCGGTATCGGAGAAGGCATAGAGGATCTGCGCAGATTCGATGCGGATTCCTATGTGGATGAACTGTTCGATTAACAGGAGGAGCGGATCATGATGATAGGTTTCGGCTGCGATCATGCAGCCATAGAGATGAAAGCAGAGCTCATGCAGTATATGAGCGGAAAAGGATATGAGTGCATAGATTACGATCCTATCAAACCGGGCGAGAAGATGGACTATCCCATAGCCGCCAGAGCTGTGGCAGAGGCCGTAAAGGCCGGTGAAGTGGACAAGGGCGTCCTGCTGTGCGGCACGGGCATCGGAATGTGCATAGCCGCAAACAAAGTTCCCGGGATCCGCGCTGCCCACTGCTCGGAGCCGTACTCTGCGAGGCTCACCGCCATGCATAACGATGCGAATATCATTACGATGGGCGCACGCGTAGTCGGGATAGAGCTAGCCAAAATGATACTTGATGAATTCTTCGGAGCCTGCTTCGAAGGCGGCCGCCATCAGAACCGAGTGGATCTGATAACTCAGATAGAAGAGGATTACTGCAGAATATGAGACCGATACTTTTTTCCATAGGTGATGTTAATCTCTACAGTTACGGCCTGATGTACGCTCTTGCGCTCATCAGCGGACTGCTTTGGGCAGAAAAGAGATCTCCCCGTTTCGGACTGGACAGGAATTATACATTTAACATGGGCTTTGGCTGCGTGGTGATCGGTGTCGTCGGAGCAAAAGTACTGCACCTGCTCACCGTTATCGACGAGCTTAAGGTTGATTTCTGGGGTACGATCAAATCCTCACTCTCCGAGGGCTTTGTCGTTTACGGAGGGATTATCGCGGGCGTTCTCTTTGCTTATATCTACTGCCGCGTTAAGAAGAGATCCTTTACGAGGCATCTGGACATGGCTGTCGCGCCAATCGCGCTGGGACAGGCCATCGGCAGGGTTGGATGCTTCCTGGCAGGATGCTGCTACGGACTGCCGACCGAATCATGGTGTGCCGTCACTTTTCCTGCGGGATCGCATGCTCCCGCAGGTGTGCCGCTCATACCCACCCAGCCGATCTCAGCTCTGCTCAACCTCGTCAATACCGTCATCCTCGTGATCGCGAGCCACAGATTCAAGACACACGGCAGGACTGGCGCTCTGTATATGATTAATTACGGTACGGGCAGATTTCTCATTGAATTCCTGCGCAATGACCCGCGCGGGAATATAGGAGCGATCAGCACCTCCCAGTTTATCTCGATAGGAGTATTGCTGCTGGGCGTGCTGCTTATGATCTTTGCCCCCAGACTTAAGGTCAACAGGGAAGAGGACTGATACGTTATGTACAAAGATCAGCGTATCGACGGTATCCTGCCGGGCTCGATAGCAGAAGAGCTCGGGCTCGAGCCGGGAGACATCATACTTTCCATAAACGGTGATCCGGTAGAAGACGTACTGGATTATCGTTTTTTGTGCAAGGATGAATTCCTGTCCATACTTATCAGGCGCGGTGACGAGGAGGGAGTCTTCGAAGTCGAAAAGGATGCGGACGAGGATCTGGGTATCGTTTTTGACGACGGTCTGATGGACGAATATCATTCCTGCTGCAACAAATGCATGTTCTGTTTCATCGATCAGATGCCTCCGGGAATGCGTCCCACGCTGTATTTCAAGGATGACGATGAGAGACTCTCATTCCTGCAGGGCAATTACATCACTCTGACGAATCTCAAAGAACATGATATACAGAGAATCATAGATTATCACCTCTCGCCGATCAATATTTCCGTTCATACCATGAATCCCGGGCTGCGCTGCCGAATGCTGCACAACCGCTTTGCCGGTGATTCGCTGCGGATCATCGACAGATTCTATGACGCAGGCATCACTATGAACGCGCAGATCGTGCTCTGCCCCGGGATAAACGACGGCAGCGAACTCGAATTCACCATAAGCAGCCTGTCGGGATACCTGCCTCATATGGAGAGTGTATCCGTAGTACCGGTAGGGCTTACCAGATTCCGTGAAGGTCTGCCGGAGCTGACTCCGGTCACACCGGAAGGCGCTGCCAAAGTCATCGACCTCGTGGAGGAATGGCAGAAGAAACTGTATCCTGAGTACGGACTGCATTTTATCCACGCGAGCGACGAATTCTATCTCTCTGCAGGACGGCCGCTGCCTGAGGCCGACCGCTACGACGGTTATCTGCAGCTCGAAAACGGCGTAGGCATGCTGCGCTCTCTGACGGATGATTTTGAGGATGCTCTGTCAGATGAATCCGGCGACGCAAGGAGTGCCGAGCTTACCATAGCCACGGGAGTACTGGCTGCGGATACGCTGCGTGGCCTTGTCGAGCGTTTCAATCAATTATTCCCGAACGTGCATGTACGCGTGATCCCTGTCATCAATCACTTCTTCGGTGAGCTGATCACTGTGGCAGGTCTGATCACGGGAAGCGATCTTACGGAGCAGCTTAAGGGCAGGGACCTCGGAGACAAGGTTCTTATCACCGTAAATATGCTCAGAAGCGGCGAGAGAGTTTTCCTCGATGACATGACCGTGGAAGAAGCCGAGGAGATCATAGAGACTCCGATAGTTCCCATAGCTCAGGGCGGAGAGGCTTTTCTTAGGGCACTGATGGGAGAGGAGACTTTCCCCGGGGAATATCCGGGATACGAGAGATGACCGCGCCTTATGACAGACGTCATGTGTTCTTGACATAACATTTGAAAACTATATAATTCCAAATGGAACAAATCACCGGAGGTGACAGATTATGTATTGTAAAGAATGTGGTCATGAGAACCCCGAGGGAGCCAAGTTCTGCGTCTGCTGCGGAGCTTCGCTTAACGCCGATTCACAGAGCAGCGGGACAGATACGACGGCGCCTGCTTACAGTTATGCCGAGTATCAGCCTCAGTCTGATATGTCCGGCAGCCCTGCGGCTATGCGCGTTCTCGGTGCACTTAGAGATAAGCTGTATCTTGCTTTCTGCATCCTGCTCTCGTGCGGAGTCGGTCTGGGAATCTTTTCAGGCAGCTTTGATATCGTCAGGATCCTGCTTCTGATCTTTTGCTGGCTGGCTTTTTCCGCCGCGAGGAAGGGCAGGGCTGAAGACAGATACCTGCGCGACATCAGCGGCACAGTATTCGCCGGTTTTGTTTTGAGGCTGGTCTTGGGTGGGCTGCTGATCCTGGTCGGGATCTTTTACTGGGTATTCGTTGCTGCTCTGGGCAATGCCGGATACGATCTCGGCGCGCTTATCAATCAGGCAGTTTCAAATATAGGTCTGAAAAGCGTGTTCGGAGGTTTGCTCGGAGGATACCTCGGGATCATAGCCGCCTGGCTGCATATCTTCCTGATCGTTCTGGCTGTCGTATATATACTGGCCGCCATTCTTCTCATCAGGCCTGTGCACCGTTTCCTCAAATCGGTATATGAAGGAGTGCAGAGCGGCCGCGAGGACTTCGTTGATCCTCACAAGGCCAGGATCTGCCTTATGGTACTCGGGATCCTGAATGCTGTATCGGCGCTTTCCTCGTTTTCGATCTCCGCAGGCTGCATAGCAGCATCAATGATCGTCGCCTCGGTGCTTATCAGGAATCATTTCGACAGGCAGTTCTGAGCACCGCCGGAGCTTTCCTTTTATTAGGTATAAAACTTGATAATAACGCAAGAATCTGCTATAT
>JAFSTX010000064.1 GCA_017445585.1 Lachnospiraceae bacterium | reverse complement strand
GACACCTCCCGAAAAAGACCTATAGACCTACTAATAAATTATACCATAAAGCAATAAAAAAAGCAAGGGTTTTCCTTGCAAAATCAAGCTATTTCTGAATTTTTTTATCCTAAGATCAGGCGGTTAAGTGGCAAACTCGGGGGGGTACTCGGCCAGACGCACATGCACTGCCTCCCGGAGTCGGGCAGATAGACAGGCGAGTTTATTCTTTTTTTATAAATATTATCCTTGCAATATACAAGTCATGGTGATATATTATTAGCGTTGTTTGGCACTCAAAGAGTCAGAGTGCTAACAACTGAAAAAAGTTTCAGATTTACCTTATATAAAAGGAGGAAGTATTATGAAGTTAAGACCGCTTGGCGACAAAGTAGTTTTGAAGCAGTTGGTTGAAGAGGAGACTACGAAGTCAGGTATTATCCTGGCCGGCGCAGCCAAGGAGAAGCCTCAGCAGGCAGAAGTCATTGCAGTGGGCCCCGGCGGAGTCGTGGACGGCAAAGAGGTCGCTATGCAGGTAAAGGTCGGAGATATGGTCATATTCCAGAAATATGCCGGCACCGAAGTCAAGCTCGACGGAGAAGAGTATATAGTAGTCAAACAGAACGACATTGTCGCGATCGTCGAATAAAGGCCGCACGAAACGCGGATATAATACAGGAGGTTAATTATGGCTAAACAGATCAAATACGGCGCAGAAGCCCGCGAGGCTCTCGAAGCCGGTGTAAACAAACTTGCAGATACAGTACGCGTGACTCTCGGACCGAAGGGCCGCAACGTAGTTCTTGACAAATCCTTCGGCACGCCCCTCATCACCAACGATGGCGTGACCATCGCAAAAGAGATCGAGCTTGAGGACGGCTTTGAAAACATGGGCGCTCAGCTCATAAAGGAAGTTGCAAGCAAGACGAATGACGTCGCGGGCGACGGCACCACTACCGCTACGGTCCTGGCTCAGTCCATGATCAACGCCGGTATGAGAAACCTCGCCGCCGGCGCTAATCCCATCGTCCTGCGCAAGGGCATGAAGAAGGCCACCGACTGCGCTGTCGAGGCTATCAAGGCCATGAGCGAGCCGATCAAGGGCAAGGAGCAGATCGCCAGGGTCGCCGCTATCTCCGCCGGAGACGACGCGGTAGGCGATATGGTCGCTGAGGCTATGGAAAAAGTCTCCGGCAACGGCGTCATCACTATCGAGGAATCCAAGACCATGCATACCGAGCTCGACCTGGTCGAGGGCATGCAGTTTGACCGCGGATACCTTTCCGCCTATATGTGCACTGATATGGAAAAGATGGAGGCCACTCTTGAGGATCCCTACATCCTGATCACCGACAAGAAGATCAGCAACATCCAGGAGATCCTGCCCGTACTCGAGCAGCTCGTTCAGAGCGGCGCCAGACTTCTCATCGTGGCTGAGGACGTAGAGGGCGAGGCTCTGACCACCCTTATCGTCAACAAGCTCCGCGGCACGTTCAACGTCGTTGCCGTCAAGGCTCCCGGCTACGGCGACCGCAGAAAGGAAATGCTTCAGGATATCGCCATCCTTACCGGCGGACAGGTCATCAGCGAGCAGCTCGGACTTGAGCTCAAGGATACGACTCTTGCAATGCTCGGCCGCGCAAAGAGCGTCAAGGTCACGAAGGAGAATACCGTTATCGTTGACGGCGCGGGCGAGGCAAAGGCTATCGCTGACCGTGTGGCTCAGATCAAGGCTCAGATGGCCGAGACCACTTCCGATTACGACAGAGAGAAGTATCAGGAGCGTCTGGCCAAGCTCGCAGGCGGCGTAGCGGTCATCCGCGTGGGCGCTGCTACCGAGACCGAGATGAAGGAAGCCAAGCTGCGTATGGAGGATGCTCTCGCTGCTACCCGTGCGGCGGCTGAGGAGGGTATCGTCTGCGGCGGCGGCGCTGCTTATATCCACGCCGCAAAGAAGGTCGCAAAGTTTGCCGAGACTCTTACCGGTGATGAAAAGACCGGCGCAGAGATCGTGCTTAAGGCTCTGGAAGCCCCTATGACCACCATCGCCGCCAATGCGGGACTTGAGGGTGCCGTCATCGTCAACAAGGTCAAGGAGTCCAAAGAGGGCGTTGGTTTTGACGCATACAAGGAAGAGTATGTAGACATGGTAGAGGCCGGTATTCTGGATCCCGCAAAGGTCACCAGGTCAGCGCTTCAGAACGCTACATCCGTAGCTTCCACGCTGCTTACTACCGAGTCGGTCGTTTCTACCATCAAGGAGCCCCAGCCCCCGATGCCTCAGGGCGGCGCCGGAATGGGAATGGGCTACTAATCGATAAGGAGAGTCCGACATGGCCAGAATGACATATCGAATGAAGATCGCCGGGCTGGAGCGTGATCTGCCGCTTTGCCCCCTGAACGACAAGCTTATGATCGGAGCCTTCGTTATTTTCGGAGACCCTGACCTGACTACGGCCGCGGCTCGCGAGCTCTTAAAGAAAGCTCCTGAGTTCGACTACATGGTCGCTCCCGAGGCTAAAGCCATACCGCTCATCCATGAGATGGCCCGCCAGAGCGGACAGAAGAAGTACATGCTCCTGCGCAAGGAGAAGAAGTTCTATATGGACGGAGTCTTCTGCGTGGAGGATAAGTCCATCACCACCGCCGGCATTCAGAAGCTCTATATGGACGGCGCTGACGCAAAGCTCCTCAAGGGCAAAAGGGTCCTCATTATCGACGATGTCATTTCTACGGGAGGTTCGCTCAAGGCTGTCGAGGCGCTGGTCAATCAGGCCGGAGCAGAGGTCGTCGGCAGGATGTTCATCCTGGCCGAGGGCGCTGCTTCAAAGAGAGACGACGTGATCTATCTCGAGGCTCTTCCGCTCTTTGACAGTGAAGGCCATCCCCTTCCGATCGAATAGCCGGAATACCAGTTGAATAGTCGGAATTTCATTATAAAGCCCGGGCTCACCGCAGTCCGGGCTTTTTTTCGCTTTTCGGGCATAAAAGAGAAAAACGATTCGAGCATGATTTGAGCCGGCGCAAGGCCGATATGCAAAGTAAACCGGACGGTTGTGAGAGCGGAAAGGCCGGCGGCAGACAGGATGAAATTGTTTTTCACTGATATTATGTAGTTTTCAAAGAAATCTCCGTAGTATATAATCGAGACGGAAAGGAGTGGTTCCATGGAAGACGAGAAGATCATTGATCTGTTTTTTTCACGCGATGAACAGGCGATAGCCGAGACGCAGCGCAGCTACGGCGCGCTGTGCCATCGTATCGGCGAGAACATCCTGCGCAGCAGATCTGACGCGGAGGAGTGTGTAAACGACGTCTATCTGGCCCTGTGGAACAGGATCCCTCCGGAACGTCCAAATCCCCTGATCAGCTACGTCGCGAAGGTCGCGCGCAACATCGCGCTGAAGCGTTACGCATACAATACCGCGGAAAAGCGCAACAGCTTCTACGATGCCTCGCTCGATGAGCTGGAAGAGACGCTCGCCTCGGGCGGAGGGCCGGAGCAGGAGATAGAGGCAGGCGAGCTGACCGAGCGCATCAATGCTTTTCTTGAGGAGCAGACGCCGGAAAACCGTTTTATCTTTGTCAGCAGATTCTGGTTTTCCGATTCATATGAAGCCATTGCGGAGCGCAGCGGACTGACGGTCAAAAACGTCTCGGTACGTCTGGTCCGGCTTAAAACGAAGCTTCGCGAACAGCTCATGTCGGACGGCTTTATCAGTTAGGCAGAACCTCACGGAGGACAGGAACATGAAAAGAGAGATAATAGAAGAGGCCATTACCAATATTGATGACAAGTTTGTCGCGGAGACCGCGCAGTACCGGGCGGAGCAGGGTGCTTCCGGACTCCGTGAGGACGCATCCGCTGCGTCCGGAGCAGCTGCAGAGTCGCCTGCTGCTTCCGGCAGCAAGCAGGCGCAGGCAGGCCGGACCCCTAAAAAGGGCCTCCTGCACTTCTTCAAAAAGCACTACGCGCTCACGACCGTGGCGGCCATGCTGGTTCTGGCGGTGGGAGTATTCGCCATATCCCGCGTATCCTCCGATAGCGTATCCTCCGATAGATCCGGGTATGCTGCTTTGGACGGCGATTCCTATCTGGCGGGCGGCGCTATAGAAAATGAAAGCTACTTCAGCTACGGGATGACCGGGCATAAGGAGGCGATGGCCGAGCCCGGGGAGGCCCCTACCGAAGCCATCAATGAGTACACCGGATCTTCCCTGGTCAGAGAGGATACCAAGATAATCTATAACGCGTCCATTACGGCGGAGACACTCGAATTCCGTCAGGCCGCGCAGATGATCTCAGATCTTGTCTCGGAAAACGGCGGGTATTTTGAGGATTCCGAGGAATACGATTCCGGCTCGGGCTATATGACCGCCAGTTACCGCATCCGCATCCCTGCGGAGAATTTTACGAAAGTGACCGAGGGAGTGCAGGAGCTGTGCAACGTGACGCGCAACCATATCTCCAAAACCGACGTGACGGATACGTACAATGATATCGAATCCCGTCTGGAAACGGTTCAGATACGCCTTGACCGTCTGCAGGAGCTGCTTAAACAGGCGGAAAACATGGAGGACATCATCACTCTCGAGGAGGCCATCAGCGATGCGCAGTGGGAAGCGGACAGCTACGCGTCCCAGCTTAAGGGCTACGATCTGAAGGTGGCGTATTCGACCATTGATATCACTCTTAAAGAAGTATATAAACAGACCGAAGTCACAGCGCCCAGAACTTTCTGGGAAAAGCTCGGAGATTCCTTCTCGGAGGGGCTGGAATCCTTTGCCGAATTCTGGGGAGATTTTGCGCTCTGGTTCGTCTATAACTGGACCTTTCTGCTCTTTGTCGCGGCGATCGCGGTGGTCATCATCCTTCTGATCAGACGCCGCAGGAGAAAAAAACGTCCTGAAACGTGAAATCATATCTTTTTTGGCAAAAACACTTGTAAAAAGAATATTTGATGCTATAATGTCTACGTTGTATAGTTGTGTTGTGTAGTGAGGCGCTGGTCGCCTCACTACTTTGATGTAAAAGGGGAAACGGGCAGATGATCCGCTTTTGACGGAAAGAGCGGCGGATCGCGGAGCCCGTGCGAGGAGCGCCAATTGAGCAAAGCTGCGGATTACGAAGCAAGAGCGGAAGCCCTCATTACTCCCATCATCGAATCCAACGGATTTGAGCTTGTGGATGTGGAGTATGTGAAGGAGGCCGGAAATTATTACCTGAGAGCCTATATCGACAAACCGGGAGGCATCACGATAGACGACTGCGAGACAGTCAGCAGGGCCTTTTCCGATGAGCTCGACCGGGAAGATTTTATCGATGAGGCCTACACGCTTGAGATCAGCTCGCCCGGCCTGGGCCGGCCGCTGAAAAAGGAAAAGGATTTTGTGAGGCATCGGGGCGATACGGTAGAGGTCAGGCTTTACAAGCCGCTCACCGCCGAAATGCTCACGCTGCCCGAAGTCGGGAACGATGACCCGGCAACCTCCAGGCGCCTGAAACGCGAGGCCGGAAAACTCGCCGGGGAAAAGGAACTGACCGGCATATTAAAAGATCATGACGCGCAGAGCGTTGTAATAGAAATAACACAAGACATAAGCTGCAGGATCTCGAGAGCGGACATAGCGCTTATCAGACCCTCGATCGATTTCTAAAAGGGAGGAAAAAGGAAAAATGAATTCGGAATTATTAATGGCTATCAGCCTGCTTGAAAAAGAAAAAGGTATCAGCAGAGACGCGCTTTTCGATGCGATCGAGGCATCATTTGTCTCCGCCAGCAAGAACCTCTTCGGACCCACCGCGAACATCAAGGTGGAGATCGACCGCGAGAGCGGCGAGTGGGAGCTCTATCAGAAGCTCACCGTGGTCAGGGACGACGAGTTCGAGGATCCCGCCACCCAGATCACCAAAGATCAGCTCAAAGCCAAATACGGTGAGAAACTGAAACTCGGCGAGGTATATCTGCACAAATTCGAGTCAGCCAGCTTCGGACGTATCGCTTCGCAGAATGCCAAGAACGTCATCCTCCAGAAAATCCGCGAGGAAGAGCGCCGCTCGGTATTTGATCAGTTCCATGCCAAAGAAGGACAGATCGTCACCGGTACCGTCCAGAGACAGATGGGCAAGGATCTCTCCATTAACCTCGGCAAGGCGGACGGCCGTCTGAAGGAGGCCGAGCAGGTTCGCAGCGAATTCTACAAGCACGGCGACCGCATCAAAGTCTATGTGCTCAAGGTTGAGAATCTCTCCAAGGGTCCGGTCATCATGGTCTCCAGATCCCACCCTGAGCTCGTCAGGAAGCTCTTTGAGTCGGAGGTCACCGAGATGCAGAGCGGAGTGGTCGAGATCAAGGCTATCGCCCGCGAGGCAGGCTCCCGCACCAAGATCGCCGTCTGGTCAAACGACGAGAACGTCGACCCTATCGGCGCATGCGTGGGTGTGAACGGCACGCGCGTGAATGCTGTTGTGGACGAGCTCGGCGGCGAGAAGATCGACATCATCTGCTGGAGCGACAATTCCGCAGAGCTGATAGAGAACGCCATCTCTCCCGCAAAGGTCATCTGCGTTCTGGCGGATGACGAGGAGAGGACCGCTATCGTCGTAGTCCCCGATTACCAGCTCTCCCTGGCCATCGGCAAGAACGGACAGAATGCCCGTCTCGCTGCGCGTCTTACCAATTACAAGATCGATATCAAGAGCGAGACCCAGGCACGTGAGAGCGGCCTGTTCGAGGAGATCGGCTATATCGAAGACTACTACGATCAGGAAGGTGAGTACGAGGAAGGCGAGTACTACGAGGACGGAGATTATGACGAAGGTCTGATCACTGAGGAGTCCGGAGAAGGGTACGAGTCCGAAGAGAACGAAGAGGAGCCCGAGGCTTGATGCAGGACAGATTCTACGGCATGCTCGGCATTACAGCCAAGGCAGGCGCCGCCGCTTCCGGAGCCTACGCGGCTCAGGCCGCGGTCCGGGAAGGCAAGGCATTCCTGATGATCATCGCCTCCGATGCGTCGGAGCAGACCAGAAGGGATTACGAGAAACTCTGTGCCGGTTATGGAGTACCTGCTGCGGTATATGGCACCATGGAGAGCCTTGGCAGGGCGATAGGCAAGGATGTACGGGCAGTGATCGCCGTCACAGACGAGCGGCTTGCCGAGAATCTGCTCAGCAGGATATCCTGAGCGAGAGAGGTATAACGGATGGCAGAAAAAAAAGAAAATACAACAGAAGAAATAAAAGTCAAGAAGACTCCGAAGGCTGCTCCGGCTGAGAATGCCGCACCTGCTGAGGAACCTAAAAAGAAAAAGATGACTGTGGTCTTCAGGACGCAGAACAGCGCCCAGAATTCACTCAAGACCCGTCCCGCGGGCATGGCGCCCAAGCGCCCCGCTCCCGCCAGAGTCGCAGCGGGAACCGCTGTCAGGCCTGCTGCGGGCACATCTGCGGCCAAACCTGCCGCAAAGCCTGCGCAGACTTCAGCCGCAGCCCCCGAAGCCGTCAAAAAGCCGGCCGGTGAGAAGGCAGTCAAGCCTGCTGCGAAGTCAGCTGCAGCAGCTGCAAAGTCTGAGGCAGAGACCGCTGCTAAGCCTGTCTCTGCAAAGAGCACCGAAACTGCTGCCAAGACCGGGACGGAGCCTGCGGCTGCTCCCGCTGCAAAGCCGGAAGCAGGTGCAGTATCAAAGCCCGAGACGAGCGCGAAAGCAGAGCGCCCTGCAGAGAAGCCTGCGGAGAAACCTGCGGCAAAGGCCGCGGAGAAGCCTGCCGAGCCTGAGAAGGCTCCGGCGCCTGCTCCCAGATTTGTCGATATGAACATGGTCCGCGCAGCTGCAAAGCCTGTTGCGCGCCAGCGAATATCCATATCCGGCCCCGGATTTACCAAGGGCAATAATCAGGGCGGCTTCAAGGGCAGACCTGCAGGCGGCGCCGGTCAGGGAACCCGCGGCGGCAGGCCCGGCTCGGGTCCTGCCAGAGGACGCGACGGACAGATGGCAGGACGCGCTGCCGGACGTCCCGGAGACGGCCCCAGCCAGGGCGGCTTTAAGGGAAGACCCGCCGCAGGCGCAGGACAGGGAGGCGGCAGCTTTCAGAAGGGACAGAACGCCTACGAAATGGCCATGCAGCGCCCCGGCAAGAATGCAAAGGGACGCAGCCAGGGCAACCGTTTTGACAAGAAGAACAGCGACGAGCTCAGACGTCCCGGCGTAAAGGTCTCAAACAAGGACATGCTCCGCATGCCTTCCAGAAAGCAGGAGCCCGAGGAGGCCCAGATCAAGATGATCACAATCCCCGAGATGCTGACTATCAAAGACCTCGCCGACGCGATGAAGGTCCAGACCTCCACGATCATTAAGAAGCTTTTCCTCCAGGGAAAAGTCGTTACGGTCAACGACGAGATCGACTATGAGACCGCTGAGGGCATTGCCCTCGAATTTGACGTGCTCTGCGAGAAGGAGGTCCCGGTCGACGTCATTGCCGAGTTACTGAAGGATACCACCGAGGAGTCCGAAGAGAACCTTGTCCCCAGACCTCCCGTGGTCTGCGTCATGGGTCACGTCGATCACGGCAAGACCTCACTGCTCGACGCCATCAGAAAGACGAACGTCACATCCAGAGAGGCCGGCGGCATTACCCAGGCTATCGGCGCATACATGGTGGAGATAAACGGAAGGAAGATTACTTTCCTCGATACTCCCGGACATGAGGCCTTTACCGATATGCGTATGCGCGGCGCTCAGGCTACGGATATCGCGATCCTGGTGGTCGCGGCAGACGACGGCGTCATGCCTCAGACCGTGGAAGCCATCAATCACGCGAAAGCTGCCGGAGTCGAGATCGTAGTTGCGATAAACAAGATCGACAAGCCCGGCGCGAATATAGACAAAGTCAAGCAGGAGCTCACCGAGTATGAGCTCGTCGACGAGTCCTGGGGCGGATCCACCACCATGGTGCCCATCTCCGCAAAGAAGGGGGACGGCATCGAGGATCTGCTGGAGATGGTACTGCTGCAGGCTGACGTTCTGGAACTCAAGGCCGATCCCAAGCGTAACGCCCGCGGTCTCGTCATCGAAGCCAAGCTCGACAAGGGCCGCGGCCCGGTGGCCACCGTACTTGTGCAGAAGGGAACTCTGCATGTGGGAGATACCGTAGCTGCGGGAGCTTCCTACGGAAAGATCCGCGCCATGATCGATGACAAGGGCAAACGCGTAAAGGCAGCTACGCCTTCCACGCCTGTAGAGATCCTCGGACTTTCCGACGTGCCCAACGCCGGCGAGATCTTTGTGGCTACCGACTCCGAGAAGGATGCCAGGAGCTTTGCAGAGACCTTTATCGCCGAGGAGAAAAAGCGCCTGCTAAAAGAGACCAAGGGAAAGGTTTCCCTCGACGACATCTTCGAGCAGATCAAGGAAGGCGAGCTCAAGGAGCTTAATATCATCGTCAAGGGCGATGTACAGGGTTCCGTGGAGGCAGTCAAGACCAGTCTGCTCAAGCTTTCGAACGACGAAGTGGTCGTAAAGATCATTCACAGCGCCGCCGGCAATATCAACGAGTCAGACGTTACACTGGCATCCGCATCCGGAGCCATCATCATCGGCTTCAATGTAAAGGTGGATGCGACAGCGAAGTCCACGGCCGAAACGGAGAAGGTGGATATCAGGCTCTACGACGTCATCTACAAGGCGATAGAGGATGTGGAGGCTGCTATGAAGGGCATGCTCGCTCCTACATACGAGGAGCAGATCCTCGGTCACGCCGTGGTGCGCCAGACCTTCAAGGCCAGCGCCATCGGTACCATCGCCGGCTGCTTCGTGCTGGACGGCAAGATCATCCGCGGATGCAAGTGCAGCATCACCAGGGACGGAGAGCAGATCTTTGACGGACCTCTTTCCTCCCTCAAGCGTTTCAAGGACGACGTCAAGGAAGTCCGCGACGGCTATGAGTGCGGTCTGGTATTTGACGGATGGAGCGATCTGGCAGAGGATGACCAGATCGAAGCCTATGATATGGTCGAGGTCGCCAGGACATGAGAAAAGGCAGTGTCAAAAATAACAGAGTCAGTGTCGAGGTGCGCAGGGAGCTGGCGGAGATCATCTCTCAGGAGGTGAAGGATCCCCGCATCAGCGGCATGGTCAGTGTGACCGATGCCTACGTGGCTCCGGATCTCAAAACCTGTAAGGCTTATATCAGCGTGCTCGGAAGCGAAGAGGAGCTGGATCAGACAGTTGCGGGACTGCGCGCGGCCGCGGGTTTTATACGCCATGAGCTTGCGAGGCGCATGAATATGCGCAACACTCCCGAGATCACCTTTGTCGCCGACGGGTCGATAGCATACGGAGTTTCGATGACTCACAGACTCGAGGAGCTCGTGGAAGGACTCCCCGAGAGAGATGAACAGGGTTACGTCATAGACCCCGGAGAGAACAGGAACTGAGGACATGGACAGATTCTGCAAGGCAAACGCGGCGCAGGCCGAATATATCGAGAGAGCGGTGAAGGCCGCTGATACCATAGGTATCGTCGGCCATGTCCGTCCCGACGGAGACGATGTAGGCTCGTGCCTGGGCCTAGCCCGTTATATCGGATCGGTCAATCCTAAGGCTGACGTGCGCGTTTTCCTGGAAGAGTTTCCGGATAACTTCATGTTCCTTGCCGGTGCGGATCAGGTCATACATGATTTTGATACCGATTTTGTCCCGCAGCTGTGCTTCATGCTCGACTGTGCAGACGAGAAACGCATGGGCGGCGCTGCAAAGTATTTTCTCACAGCAGGCGAACGGATCTGCATCGACCATCACGCTACGAATGATGGCAGCATCGATGCTCACATGATCGTCGAGCCAAAGCGCAGCTCCACCTGCGAACTCCTGTGTACGCTGATCGATATGAACGGACTGGATCAGGCCGCGGCGGAGTGTCTGTATCTGGGCATAGTCCACGATACCGGAGTCTTCAAGCACAGCAATACCGGCTTCGAGACGATGCTGTACGCCGGCAAGCTTATAGAGCTCGGCGCCAGACCGCACTTTGTCATCGACTATACTTTTTATAAGAAAACCTATCCGCAGAACCGTGCGCTCGGCCAGGTATTGCTGAATTCATCGCTCATGGCTGACGGCAGGATAATAGTCAGCTCGTTTACAAACGAGGAAATGAGGCAGTACGGCGTGAAGCCTTCGGATCTGGACGGGTGCATAGATCAGCTTAGGGTCACCGAGGGCGTGGAGGCGGCTGCCTTTATCTACCAGATGCCGGACGGCGCCTTCAAGGTCAGCCTCCGTTCGAACGGGACGGTGGATGTGAGCAGGGTCGCGCAGCTCTTCGGCGGCGGCGGCCACGTCAAGGCGTCCGGCTGCGAGATGGAGGGCACGCCGGAGGAGATCGCGCAGATACTTTGCGCAGAGATAGTTAAACAGATCAGATGAGATATTATCCCGATATAGAACATGCAGATTTTTCCGAAAACACGGTGCTCTCACTGGGCAAATTTGACGGGCTGCATCTGGGTCACAGACGGCTGATAGCCGCTATGGTCTCGGAAAAGGAAAAGAGGGGCGCAGGATACATCACCTGCGCTTTGCTTGTATGCCCGCCCGGATCGGATAGCGACGGCCTGATCAGCGAGGAAGGCAGGCTTGCCCTCCTTAAACGCCTCGGCGTGGACAGCGCGGTCAGGCTCGTTTTGGATGAAAGGTACGTAAATATGCCTGCGGAGGCCTTTCTTCGGGATGTTCTCGTAGAAAAGCTGCATATGAAGGTCCTTGTCGCGGGACCGGATCTTAGCTTTGGCCGGGGCGGAGAGGGAAATGCGGCTCTGATAGAAAAGCTTTCCACCGGGCTCGGGTTTGAGTTCAGAATGATAGAAAAGGAGACCTACCGCGGTGCCGATATCAGCTCCAGCCGCATCAGATCGTGCATCGAAAGAGGAGATCTGGCAGATGCAAAGGCCATGCTGGGAGAGAAGACATGGACGGAATAATAGTTATCGACAAGCCCGCCGGCTTCACCTCTCATGACGTGGTGGCAAAGCTGAGGGGGATCCTTCATCAGAAAAAGATAGGCCATACGGGGACGCTGGATCCGGACGCCACTGGCGTGCTGCCTGTGCTGCTCGGACGAGCCACCAAGCTTTCAGACCTGCTTACCGCTCATGAAAAGGTCTATGAGGCTGTGATGCTGCTCGGCGTGACGACGGATACGCAGGATATGAGCGGCAGCGTCACCGCCCGCAGAGATGTGGATGTAAGCGAAGATGACGTTCTGAGCGCGTGTGCGCATTTTACCGGAGACATAGAGCAGATCCCTCCCATGTATTCCGCGATCAAGGTCGAAGGCAGGAAGCTCTATGAGCTCGCCAGAAAAGGACTTACGGTGGAGAGGAGCGCGCGGACAGTCAAAATAGAAGAAATAAATGTCAGCCGTATGGAACTCCCGAGAGTGCATATGAGGGTACGTTGCTCAAAAGGTACATATATCCGGACCTTGTGTCATGATATAGGAGAATATCTCGGATGCGGCGCCGCCATGGAATCCCTGCGCAGGACAGCCAGTGGAGACCTGACAGAGGAGGTCGCTGTGACTCTCGAATTGGTACAGGAGGCTGCGGAGAGGGCCGCGCAGAGCGGTATATCTGTGGAGAAGATCCTGGGTGCGGGGCTGATTACGCCGGAGAGAGCATTGGCAGGTCTGCCGCGTTTTACAGTCGGCAGGGGATATGACAAGGCTCTCTATAACGGTAATGCGCTCATGACGGAATGGGGGAGCGGAGAGTGCGGTCCGGGACAGGTCGCCGTATTTGATGCGGACGGCAGGGTTGTCGGCGTGTATGAGAGACGCGGAGGTAAACTTTGCCCGGTCATCATGCTGCTGCCGCGGACGGAATGAGCGGCGGTGATCCGGCCGGCATTGAGATCATGGTCCCTGCCGTGATATTCTTTGGGGCCCCCGGGTATTGACACAGACAGCAGCTGATGATATTATGTAACAAATTTGTAATATTTGATACATTAGTATGAAACATAGAAAGTTTTTTACAAAAAGCATAACGATCCTTACGGCTTTTGCTTCCCTGACGGGCAGCACAGCGGCTTTCGGTACACAGGATACGGGCAGCGCGACAGGCCTGTCGGTAGAGATAGGTACAGAAGCTTCGAGAGACACTTCGCCTGTGGAGCCTGTAAACGGATCTTATCTCGTGGGCGTCTGCAATATCACCGAAGCCAGTGACGTGCTTGCCACCGCCGAGGCTTTTAAGACCGCGGGAGAGATCGACTGGGAAAAGCGCGCCGAGGCTGTCGAGGGATATACTAACCTCGGTATTGCGCTTGTGGACTCCTATCTGAACGTCCGCAAGAGTGCAAGTACCGACGGAGATATTATCGGCAAGATGACAAATAACAACATCTGTGAAGTGCTGGAGACCTCATCCGACGGGAAGTGGCTGAAGATCAAGTCCGGCGCTATCACCGGCTGGGTCTCGTCCGACTATATCCAGACTGGATGGCAGGCAGTGGATACCGCAAAAGCCGAGGCTGAGCTCCAGGTCGTGATCGACGTCGATACGCTGAACGTCCGCACAGAGCCTGATGTGAATTCCACTATCTGGACGCAGGCAGACGGCAATGAGCACTACGACGTGGTCAGGGATCTGGGAGACTGGATCGAGATAGAGCTGGATGATTCGACAGGTTATGTGGCAAAGGATTTTGTCAGAGTCAGATACGCGCTTAATACCGCAGTGAAGTATGTGCCGCCGGAAGATGACGAGAATCAGCCTCTGGGCAGCCGCATCGTGACATATGCCATCAAGTGGCTCGGCGGCCGCTACGTATGGGGCGGAGAGACGCTCGGCAAGGGCGTGGACTGCTCGGGCTTCACGAAATGCGTTTATGCTCATTTCGGTATATATCTCACGCATTATTCCGGATCTCAGGCGGCGGAGGGCAGACGAATCAGCCGCTCAGAGCTGCGCAAGGGTGATCTGGTCTTTTATGCAAAGAACGGAACCATTAATCACGTGGCCATCTACATCGGCGACGGGCAGGTGGTGCACGCCAGAAGCGCCAGAAGAGGTATCTGCATCACGGATATGGATTACCGCACACCCGTCAGGTATGTGACGTATATACACTGACGCCGAAAAACGAAAAGCACCGCTCCCGAAGTCATTAACTGCTTGACGAAAACCTGCGCTCATGCTATAATCACGCAGGTTTCGCCGTTACCGGGTCCTTGGAGCACTCCGACCGGGACGCAGTAACGGTCAGTAATTAAAAAGGAGGACATTCGACATGATCACCAAAGAGAAAAAGGCTGAGATCATCGCCGCTTACGGACGTAAGGAAGGCGACACCGGTTCACCTGAGGTCCAGATCGCTATCCTTACCGAAAGGATCAGGGAGCTCACCGAGCACCTTCAGACGAACCAGAAGGATCATCACTCACGCCGCGGACTTCTGAAGATGGTCGGCCAGCGCCGCGGTATGCTTGATTACCTCAAGAAGACCGACATCGAGGGCTACCGTGCTCTGATCGAGAAGCTCGGCATCCGTAAGTAATCTTTATATGCAGATAGGGCGGCTTACCGCCCTATTTGCATGAAAGAAGCTGCCCGCAAAGGGACGTATTTACAGTTCAGAATAAGGAAGGTGCTGTTCGAGACCACTGAAAAGCGCGGATCGGCGACCTGCATTTTTCAGTAGTTTCGAAGCCCTTCCTTATGAAAATATCTTATAAGGAGATTTCAAATGTACAAAACCTATTCCATGGAACTGGCAGGCAGGACCCTGTCAGTCGACATCGGCCGCGTGGGCGCTCAGGCCAACGGCGCTGCTTTTATGCACTACGGCGATACCGTCGTGCTCTCTACCGTAGCTGCTTCCGAGAAGCCCAGGGACGGCATCGACTTTTTCCCGCTTTCCGTAGACTATGACGAGAAGATGTACTCGGTCGGCAAGATCCCCGGCGGGTTCAACAAGCGCGAGGGCAAGGCCAGCGAGCATGCAGTGCTCGTCAGCCGCGTGATCGACAGACCCATGCGTCCTCTTTTCCCCAAGGATTACAGAAACGATGTGACCATCAACAACATGGTCATGAGTGTTGACCCTGACTGCAACCCCGACCTGCTCGCTATGCTCGGCGCGTCTCTGGCCGTATCCATCTCGGATATCCCCTTTGACGGCCCTGTAGCAGCTACCATGATGGGCCTTGTGGACGGAGAGCTTATAGTCAACCCCACGCAGGATCAAAAAAATGTCTCCGATCTGGCTCTGACCGTAGCTTCCACCCGTGATAAGGTCATCATGATCGAAGCAGGCGCAAATGAAGTGCCCGAGGACATCATGCTCGAGGCCATCTTCAAGGCTCACGAGGTAAACAAGACCGTTATCGCATGGATGGATCAGATCGTCGCAGAGGTCGGCAAGCCCAAGCACACCTACGAGAGCGTTACCGTTCCCGAGGACCTGTGGAACGACATGGTATCGTTCATCACGCCCGAGGCTATGGAAGTCGCCGTATTTGCCGATGAAAAGCAGGTGCGCGACGAGAATATCCGCCAGGTAAAGGAAAAGCTGGCCGAGCGCTACGGAGCCGAGCCTTTCCTCAGCGAGCATCCCGATTGGCTTGGTCTTATCGAGGACGCCGTATATAAATTCCAGAAGGTCACCGTAAGAAAGATGATCCTCCGCGATCACAAGCGTCCCGACGGACGCGCCATCGATCAGATCCGCCCTCTGGCCGCAGAGATCGACCTGCTGCCCAGAGTTCACGGCAGCGCGATGTTCACCCGCGGACAGACCCAGATCCTTGACGCGGTCACCCTCGCTCCGCTCTCCAGCGCTCAGAAGCTGGACGGCCTGGACGGCACCGAGACCGCAAAGAGATATATGCATCAGTACAATTTCCCGTCATGGTCGGTAGGCGAGACAAAGCCCAACCGCGGACCGGGACGCCGTGAGATCGGTCATGGTGCGCTGGCTGAGAGAGCCCTGCTCCCCGTGCTTCCCAGCGAGGCCGATTTCCCGTATGCGATCCGTGCGGTCTCCGAGACTCTTGAGTCCAACGGTTCCACCTCTCAGGCCTCTGTGTGCGCATCCTCTATGGCCCTGATGGCCGCAGGCGTGCCGACAAAGAGCCCGGTAGCCGGCATCTCCATCGGTCTTGTGACAGGAGATAGCGACGATGATTATCTGCTTCTGACCGATATTCAGGGTATCGAGGATTTCTTCGGAGACATGGACTTCAAGGTCGCCGGTACCAAGAAGGGCATCACTGCCATCCAGATGGATATCAAGATCCACGGACTTACCGAGTCCATCATCCGCGGCGCTATCGCCCGCGCCCGTGAGGCCCGCGTATATATCATGGACGAAGTTATGGCCAAAGCCATCGCCGAGCCCCGCGCCGAGATCAGCAAATATGCTCCCAAGATCCGCCAGATCAGCATCAATCCCGAGAAGATCGGCGACGTCATCGGCAAGCAGGGCAAGGTCATCAACAAGATCATCGAGGAGTGCGGCGTTCAGATCGATATCGACGACGACGGAAATGTCTCCGTATGCGGCACTGATCTCGAGGGCATCGAGAAAGCCATCGGCATCATCAATATCATCGTCAACGACGTCACTGTCGGCGAGGTATATGAGGGCACCGTCGTGCGCCTGATGACCTTTGGCGCATTTGTGGAGATCGCTCCCGGCAAGGACGGCCTTGTGCACATCTCAAAGCTCGCAAAGCGCCGTGTCGCCAAGGTCGAGGACGTTGTCAAGATCGGTGATAAGGTTACTGTAAAGGTAGTCGAGATCGACAAGATGGGCCGTGTGAACCTTTCGATGAAGGACGTGGAAGAAAACGATAAGTAAAACCGGCCGGCGGCTTCAGCGCCGCCCCCGCTCGTGCTCGTAGCGAAATTGGATATCGCATCAGACTCCGACTCTGAAGGCTGCGGGTTCGAATCCCGCCGGGCACACTAAGAGGCACCCAAGGGCGCCTCTTTTGTGTGCCCTCCGGGATTCGAACCTGTCGGAAGTTCGCCGGATGACGTCAGCGATTCAACGCCCGCAGAGCGGATCGTTTCATTGGACGTCATCCCAAAGCGTGCTCGCTGTATCTGCCGCTGGCAGCGCTTCGCCCGCTTTGCCCGCCGGGCACATAAAAACCGCCGATAAGGCGGTTTTTTTGTACCCGGACGGATTCGAACCTGTCGGAAGTTCGCCGGGCAGCTTATTTGGAGATGAGGCTTTCCAGTGTGCCAAACAGCGTCTCCGGCTGTACTGGTTTGGAAAGGTGAGCATTGAGACCTGCCTGAAGACTGCGCTGGACGTCTTCATCAAAAGCGTTTGCAGTAAGAGCGATGATCGGTACAGTCGCTGCGTCGGGCCTATCAAGCGCACGGATCACTCTTGTCGCTTCAAGTCCGTCCATTTCGGGCATACGCATGTCCATCAGTATAGCGTCGTAATAGCCTTCGGGATGCCCGGAGAATTTTTCGACTGCGATCCTGCCGTTCTCAGCGATGTCCGCCTCGATTCCACGCGTCTGCAGCAATGCGCGCATGATTTCCGAATTGATCTCAACATCTTCGGCCAGGAGAACTTTGCAGCCCTCCAGATTGGTGGTTTTACTGCTGCCCTTAGCGCCAATATTTTTGCGTTTGACAGCGGATTCATATTCATCCAGCACATTTGATGCGAAGAGCGGTTTTGCGATAAAACTGTCAACTCCCGCCTGCGTCGCCTCCTCCAGTATGTCATCCCACTTATATGCCGTCAGGATAACGATGGCTGATTCGTTTCCTACGATCTCGCGGATGCGTCTGGTAGTTTCCACTCCGTCCATCTCCGGCATCTGCCAGTCAACAAGGATCAGATTATATGGATTCATCCGTGCCTGACGAAGTCTGACTTTTTCGACAGCGTCTGCACCGGAATATGAAATCTCTGCAGCGATGCCGGATTTCTCAAGCACAAGTTTTGCATGTTCGCAGGCGATGGGGTCATCGTCCACGACAAGTACGACCATATCGCTTGGATTGATTCTGTATCTGTCGAAATCGGTATTATGCTCTGCAGCATCTGTAAGTGTGACAGCGACCGTAAACGTCGTTCCTTCACCCTTCTTGCTCTCAACACTGATATTGCCGTTCATAAGTTCCACAATATTTTTGGTGATTGCAAGTCCGAGTCCTGAGCTGCCGTATTTATTGGTTGAGGAAGAATCTTCCTGTGAAAAAGCATCAAAGATATGAGGGAGAAAGTCTTCGCTTATTCCGATGCCGTTATCGGATATTCTGAAGGTGATGGTGCTCTTTCCTTCATATTGTGCTGTCCTCTCGACATCAAAGTCGATCCGGCCTCCTTTGGGCGTGAATTTGACTGCGTTGCCGAGAAGGTTGATAAGCAGCTGGCGAAGTTTCATGTTGTCGCCTATGTAATAATTGTCAGTATGGCCCTTTATATGGCATTGATACTCCAGACCTTTGTCGTGGCACTGTCCGCTGATCAGGGTGTTTATGTATTCGAGGAGCTTTGAGAATGAGAATTCCTCGTTTTTTATATTCATACGCCCCGATTCGATACGCGACATATCCAGAATATCGTTGATCAGGTTCAGAAGGTGTTCGGCGGCAATTCCTATCTTAACCAGGTAATCTTTTGTCTTTTCGGGTGTTTCAGGATCGTTGAGCGCTATATTGTCAAGTCCGATGATCGCGTTCATCGGAGTGCGGATCTCGTGACTCATATTGGACAAAAAGACGGTCTTTGCCTTGCTTGCCTGATCGGCAGCGCTAAGCGCGTCGCTCAGCGTATGACTTTGCTCTTCGAGCTGCTTTTGCAGCGCGATGCGCTGGTCAAGCTCCTGCTGCTTTCCGCGCAGCTCCGCGTTCGCCGTCTCTTTTTCGAGAAGGAGTCTGGTGTTTTTCCGGTTTTGGAGGATGATATATATGAAAATCAAAAGCATCATTATCATCGTCAGTGCTGACATAACGATGCTCTGCCTGACGATGCCGACGGGAATGTCGCCGACTTGTTCGCTGATTACACTTTCCCGGATCAGATAAGTGAGGATCCAGTCCGTCCCTTCGATAGGGACATAGCTGAGAGTTTCCATGATTCCTTTGTATGTAAAGGAGGTAACTCCGCTCTGAAGATTTGTGAAGTCATGCTGCACTTTTTCATATGAATAGCCTGTTTCATATTCCGCCTGGGACAGCGCGTCAAGCAGATTATCCTCGACCGCAAGACCTCCAAGGACCGTGTTGCTCAGCGCTATACCGTCTTTGGTATAGATGTTGGTAAATGTATAGTTGCCTTCCTGTGTCTGCATGGAAACGCCGGAGAGCATATCCTTCATGTCGATTTCCATAAAACAGACGACAAGTTTCTCTCCGTTAATGGGGATGTCGTCGACCGGCCTGGCGATGATAACTGTCTTGTCGGCATTATCCATATTCTTTATCGAGATTTCAGCGCCTTTTATGGAATTAAAATCAAAACTGTATTCGCCGACACCGGTCTGGGTGCCGAGAGATGTATAGATCAGTCCGTTTTCGTCAATAAATGCGAACTTTTGAAGTGTAAACAGCCGCTTGATCCTTGCCTGATATGCCCGCAGGTGCGAAATATCGCTTACGTCCTCGTCGGTCATCAGTTCAAGTGCCGTCTGCATGTCTGAAATGCGACTCCGTAGATTATCGGCCACGACCTGTTCACGACGGCCGGCAAGCTCGTCGAGGTATAAATAGCTGACTGTTCTGACAGCCTCGTTGGAGGCCTGTCTCGCACTTTGGCCCATCCAGACGGTGCCTATTATGATGATCAGCATAACGATTACTATGCCGACGACAGCGATACGCATGGAATTGTTTCTCTTTGTATTCATTACACAGTCTTGCTGCCTTTCTTTTTTCGTATGGCGTTATCGGTTTCCGGTTGCGGAAGAGAACAGTCACTGGTCTTTCCGGGACCGCTGCAGAATCACATCTACAAAAAGATTATACCATAGGAAAACGAAATAGCATACGACTTTAATTCCTGACATGCAGGCTGAGGTGCTTTTTGTCAAAAAGGTTGTACAAAAAGGCCGCAGGTGATATAATGATTTGAGTTTTTTACTAAATAATGCTTTTGCGGAAAAGCATTTTATGCCAGGAGAAAAAATGACAAATAACGACAATTGGGACAATCTGGAAACAGATGATTTTGAAAATGCCTGGGACGGCCTGAAGGAGAGTGACGACTTCGAAGATCTCGAAGTGGATATTCCGGAGACCGTGGAGGTGTCCGATACGATAAACGAGGGCAGCGCTGCCGCAGACGGTGATTATGAACCCGCCGAGCCGAGGCAGAGTGCACCTGTACGCCCTGTCCGCAAAGTCACCCCCAGACGTGAAGAAAACGAAGAAGATGACTACGACGGCTTCGACGAAAAGAAAGGCAACGGAGCAACTGTGCTTATCATAGTGATCGCCGCTCTGATTATTGGAGGACTCGTATTTCTGGCGATAAAACTCGTGGGCGGCAGCAGCGGCATTTCCGCGGCCTCAGACTCGACGGGCGAGACAACTACGGAAGCTCCCACCACTGCCGACTGGCAGATGAACAAGGACTCCGACGTCGTGAGTCTGATCAACAGCTACTATTCCTCACGCACACTGGTGGATACTTTTACACTTAAAGAGATCCTGGATCCTGCGGTCTCTGTCGACGAAGCTGCTCTGACTAACGAAGCAAGCGTCATCGAGGGATACAGAGATATCACCTGCTACATGACCGAAGGCAAGTACGACGGAGAGTGGGTGGTTTACGTCAGGTATGCGATCAAGTTTAAAAATATTGCCACTCCTGCTCCTGGCCTGGTAGGGCACTACGTCAGGCCCGACGGAGAAGGCAAACTGCGCCTGATTCCTTCAGGTAATGTGCAGAGCGACTCTTCTTTTGACGAGTATAAGGAATTTATCGGACTTGTCAGCGAGTGCGATGCCATCAGGAATCTGGCCGCCGAGGTTAAGGACGATTATGTCAAGGCCGCCCAGTCGGATTCAAATCTGAATGAGTATCTTTATGTTCTGACAGGTACTTATGCTGCGGGCGATGATCCGGAGACAACGTCCGGTGATGCAGCCGGACAGACCGATGCGACTGCCGAGCCGGGCGGACAAACTACTGAGCCTACTACCGAAGCTCCGACCACTGCCGCGCCTACAACGGAAGCCCCGACTACCGCGGCCCCTACTACAAAGGCTCCTGCCGAGACCGGAGAGTTCGAGACCGTTGATACCATGATGTATATCACAAAGGACGGCGTAAATGTTCGCAAGCAGCCCAATACCGATTCTGAGGTCGTCACTACGGTCAAGACCGGAGACTATATCCAGATCACCGGCAAGGGCAGCGAATGGTACAGAGTCTGTCTGAAAGACGGCACGACAGCCTACATCAAGAAGGACTTCTTCTCTAACGACAAGCCAGCAGGAACGAACTAAAAACGACCAGAGCCCGGTCAAGCACCGGGCTCTTTTTTACGGAGAACGGGAAAATGGACGTAAAAGAATTTGATTATGAACTGCCGCAGGAGCTGATAGCGCAGGACCCGATCGAGGACAGATCGTCCTCGCGGCTGCTTGTAGTTCACAGGGACAGCGGACAGCTTGACCACAGGATCTTTCGCGAAATAAAAGAATATCTCGAGCCGGGCGACTGCCTTGTGATAAACAACACCAGAGTCATCCCCGCCAGACTCATGGGCGTGAGAGAAGGCACGGGAGCTTCGATCGAGGTCCTGCTGCTTAAGCGCCGCGAGGATTCCACCTGGGAATGTCTGGTAAAGCCCGGCAAAAAAGCCCGCCAGGGTACAATCATCAGCTTTGGAGACGGTCTTCTCATGGGCGAGATCATCGATGTGATCGACGACGGCAACAGGTTGATACGTTTCAAATATGAAGGCATATTTGAGGAGATCCTCGACCGCCTCGGCAAGATGCCTTTGCCTCCGTATATCACGCACGAGCTCAAGGACCGTGACCGCTATCAGACAGTGTATGCTAAGTTTGACGGATCGGCGGCCGCTCCCACAGCGGGCCTGCATTTTACAAAGGAGCTGCTCGGTGAGATACGCGCCATGGGCGTGAATATCGCCGAAGTCACGCTGCATGTGGGGCTGGGTACCTTCCGCCCTGTAAAGGCGGACAAGGTCGAAGACCATCACATGCATACGGAGTTCTATATAGTAAACGAAGCGGCCGCAAAGCTGATAAACGACACGCGCAGCGCCGGCGGGCGGATCATTGCCGTCGGTACTACCAGCTGCCGCACGCTTGAGTCAGCCGCGGATGAAGCCGGCGTAATACACGCCGGCTCGGGCGATACGGATATCTTTATCTATCCGGGTTATAAATTCAAAATGGTCGACGCCCTGATCACGAATTTTCACCTGCCAAAGTCCACGCTGATGATGCTTGTATCGGCGCTCGCCGGCCGTGATCTTATCATGAAGGCCTATGCCGAGGCGGTAAAGGAAAAATACAGGTTTTTCTCCTTCGGCGATGCGATGCTGATAGAATAAGTAACAAAATCATAAATTGCTTCCCTTAATGCCTCGGATTACAACTCAGCAAAGCGGAGATGAGAAATATAAATTATCAATTCCATGTATATTATAATGACAACGTATTGACAAAAGACGAAAACACGTCTACAATATCATTGCGAAGGAGGTGTTGTCATGGCTACCACGAACCTGAATATCAGAACCGATAAGGAAATCAAGAATCAGGCTGACAGGATTTTTTCCGAGCTGGGACTGAATATGTCTACTGCAATCAATATGTTCCTCAGAACGACGATAAGAGAAAACGGGATTCCTTTTGCGCTGAAGCTGGATGTGCCAAACGAGGTGACAGCGGCAGCCATTGAGGAAGGAAGGCGTATCGCGTCCGACCGTTCCGTAAAGGGTTATACCAGCATGGAAGAACTAAAGGCGGCCCTGGAAGCATGAAGTACGAGGTAAAGTTTACTAATCAGTTCAAGAAGGATCTTAAGCTGGCGAAGAAACAGAATAAAGATCTGGATAAGCTGTACGAGGTTATTGGTATCCTTGCTGACGGAGGTACGCTGGATGCAAGGTACCGGGATCATGATCTGTCCGGTTATTATAAGGGAACAAGAGAATGTCACATTGAACCGGACTGGCTTCTGGTATATGAAATCCGGAATGAAGTGCTTGTTCTTTTGCTATACCGCCTCGGAACGCATGCGGAACTGTTTAAGAAATAAGCGGATAAAGCAACAAGTGTATCCGACACCCGTGTGATTTCAGCTGCAAATCGGTCTTCGTGGACGCGATGCTGATAGAATAAAAAAACCGCGAGTCGATCTTCGGATCGGCTCGCTGCGTCGCCTTTCTGCAACAACTTCATCGAAATTACAATTTCCCCAGATCGTAGGGCGTGGTTTGATATACGAAGTAATTGAGCCAGTTTGCGTAGAGCAGGTGGGCGTGTCCGCGCCAGCGCACGACGGGCTCGCGTGACGGATCGTCACAGGGGAAATAATTCCTGGGTATACTGATCGGCTTGCCCGCGGCAACATCGCGCTCGTATTCCTGCTTGAGGGTGTCGGGATCGTACTCGGAATGTCCGGTTATAAAGATCTGACGCCCTTCTTTTGTAAAGACTGCGTATACGCCCGCCTCCTCCGATGAGGAAAGGATGCGCAGATCGGGCATAGCCTCGATATCCGCCCGGTCTACCGTGGTGTGACGTGAATGAGGCACGTAGAATACGTCGTCAAAGCCGCGGAAAAGAATGCTGCGCCTGTATTCGACGGTATGGGGAAAGACTCCGAACATCTTTGCGGGAAGAGGGCGCTTGGCTATTCCGTAGTGATAGTACAGCGCCGCCTGAGCGCCCCAGCACACGTGAAACGTGGAGTGTACGTGGGTCTTTGTCCACTCCATGATATCGCAGAGCTCCTGCCAGTAATCCACTTCTTCAAATTCCAGATGCTCCACCGGCGCGCCTGTGATGATGCAGCCGTCGAAATTCCGTCCCCTGACCTCGTCGAAGGTCTTGTAAAATGCGTGAAGATGCTCGGGCGGAGTATTGGCCGGGACATGGCTTTTGGGACAGACGAGCTCCAGATTTATCTGGAGAGGGGTGTTGCCGAGGAGCCTTGCAAACTGTGTCTCGGTCTGGATCTTTTTGGGCATGAGATTTACGAGCAGAATCTCCAGAGGACGGATATCCTGCGTGATGGCGCGGGTCTCGCTCATAAAGAATATGTTCTCGCGGCTGAGCGTCCCGGCAGCGGGCAGATCGTTCGGAATCTTTATCGGCATATCAGTCTACCTTTTCAAGCGCCTGTGCGATATCGGCGATCAGATCGCCGGCATCCTCGAGACCGCATGAGAGGCGTACCAGTCCGGGAGAGATGCCCGCGGCGGCAAGCTGCTCATCGGTCATCTGTCTGTGAGTGGTCGAAGCGGGATTAAGACAGCAGCTGCGCGCGTCCGCGACATGTGTCTCTATGGCTATCAGGCGCAGGGCGTTCATAAAGGTCTCGGCAGCGGCTCTGCCTCCGGCCAGGACGAAGCTGACCACTCCGCAGGATCCGTCAGGAAGATATTTTTCGGCCAGAGCGTGGTATTTGTCCCCGGGAAGGCCGCAGTAGCTGACGGAGGTCACCTTGGGATGGGACGCGAGGAACTCGGCCGCCTTCATACCGTTTTCCGCATGGCGCGGCATGCGCACATGCAGGCTCTCAAGTCCGAGATTCAGATAAAAAGCATTCTGAGGGGACTGGATCGATCCGAAATCGCGCATGAGCTGCGCGGTGCATTTTGTGATAAAGGCCCCGCCCATGCCAAAGCGCTCTGCGTAGGTTATGCCGTGGTAACTTTCATCGGGAGTGGTGAGTCCGGGGAACTTGTCCGCGTGGGCCATCCAGTCAAAGCGCCCGCTGTCCACTATGGCTCCGCCGACCGCGCTGCCGTGGCCGTCCATGTATTTCGTCGTGGAATGCGTGACGATATCGGCTCCCCATTCGATGGGACGGCAGAAGACGGGCGTCGCGAAGGTATTGTCCACGATAAGCGGCACGCCGTGCCTGTGGGCCGCCGCGGCGAACCGCTCGATATCCAGCACCGTCAGCGCGGGATTCGCTATGGTCTCGCCGAAGACAGCCTTTGTATTGGGCCTGAAGGCAGCCTCGAGCTCTTCGTCGGAGCAGTCAGGCTCGACGAAGGTAGCTTCAATGCCCATCTTTGCCATCGTCACGGCGATGAGATTGAACGTGCCTCCGTAAATAGTAGAAGATGATACGATGTGGTCGCCGCACTGCGCTATATTAAACAGAGCAAAGAAATTCGCGGCCTGTCCGGAGGATGTCAGCATACCTGCCGTTCCGCCCTCGAGCTGCGCGATCTTTGCGGCTACGTAGTCGTTAGTCGGATTCTGAAGACGGGTATAGAAATATCCGCTCGCCTCAAGATCGAAAAGCTTTCCCATATCCGCGCCCGTATCATATTTGAACGTCGTGGACTGAACGATAGGGATCTGGCGCGGCTCGCCGTTTCCGGGCGTGTATCCGCCCTGCACGCATACGGTATCTTTCTTTACTGACATATCCTGCCTCCTGAAAAAAATAACTGACGCACCTCTGCTGCGGAATAAATGATACAAACAGTCGGATTTTAGCAGAAAAACCCATAAAAAGCAATCATGGCACTTGCTAAGCAAACATAAAAAATGATATTATTTATCCAGCAAATGTCTCAGGACGGAAAGGAAGTATATATGGAACAGATCTTAAAGAACATTCTGAACTGGCTCGCGAATTCCGGAGTCAAGATCGTGATCGCACTTGTCGTGATGTGGATAGCATTCCGTATCATCAACGCGATCTTCAAAAAGCTCAAAAAGAAGGCTGAAAAGTCCGATAAACTCGACAAGACGCTCGGAAGGCTTCTTGTGTCGGGCGGCAGGATCCTTGTAAAGATCCTCGTAGCTCTCGCCCTGGTAGGATATCTCGGCATTGATACCAGCGGCGTGGCTGCTCTGATCGCTTCGCTCGGCGTTGCTGTCGGCCTGGCCGTAAACGGCGCTCTCGGAAACGTCGCGGGCGGCGTTCTGCTCATCGTCACAAAGCCCTTCAAGGTGGACGATTTTATCGAGGTCGCCGGATACACCGGCACAGTCGAGGAGATCAACCTCTGCGCCACAAAGCTCGTGACCGTGGACAACCGCGTTGTCTACGTGCCCAACGGCACCGCCTCCACGAGCAATATCGTAAACTACTCCGAGAAGGATATCCGCCGTGTGGACCATACCTTTGCGATCGCCTACGGCAGCGATTTTGAAAAAGCAAAGCAGCTCCTGACCGAAGTCCTTTCGCGTCACGAGAAGGTCCTTGCCGATCCGGCTCCCATGGTGCGTGTCTGCACCCAGAGCGGCGGTACTGTCGAGCTTACCTGCCGCGGCTGGGTCAGAAGCGGAGATTACTGGGATGTATTCTTTGACATCCTGGAGCAGTCCAAGACTGCGCTCGAAGCTGCCGGTATCGCAATGCCGCACCAGCAGGTGGATGTACACATTCAGGAAAAGAAAGCCTGAAAGCGCTGATGCGCGCTGCTTTACGTGCCCGGGACCGTATCGGTCCCGGGTGTATCATGTAAATAATCACGAGAGGTATCCCAAAGAATGGACAAAAACAGTGTAACAAAAGCCACATGGCGGATCATGGAACAGCTCCTTGAGGTGGACGACCTCAGCGAGGCGCTCTCGGGAAGTCTGGAGATCATCAGCGATGAGCTGGGAGGCGCGGCAGGCGCTATCTGGCTTCTGGATGAAAGCGGCGAACGGCTGGTGCCGATGTTTCATTTCGGTCCGACAGACATCTCGGGAGTAACCGTGGAAAACGGCGTCGGTATCGAGGGACTTGTCACAAAAACCGGAAAATCTATCGTCATAGAAGACGCATCCAGGGATCCGCGCTATGAAGGCAGCGTCTTTGACGAGGGCGGTTTTGTGACGAAAACCATGCTCTGCGTCCCCTTGAATAATCTCCACGACGTGATCGGCTGCGTGCAGCTTGCGAACCGCAAGGACCGCGGACACTACAGCGAAGACGATCTCGTGCTGTGCGAGCGCATGGCCTCGCTTGCCGCGATCACGATAGAAGAAAAGGGACTGATAGTCAGGGATACCGTTGACAAAAAAGTTCTGATATCACTGCGTGATGTAATAAAAGAATTCCCTTCGGGAGAGGGCGTCAGCCGCATCCTGAAAGGAATAAATCTGGATATATACGAGAAAGAACTCGTAGTCATCCTCGGAGAATCCGGCTGCGGCAAATCGACGATGATGAATATCATCGGCGGTATGGACAGCCTGACCGAAGGCACTCTCACGGTGGACGGCCGTGATTTCACAAGGCCCACGGATGACGAGCTGACAGCCTTCAGACGCGACTACGTCGGCTTCGTATTCCAGGCCTACAACCTGATGCCGAATCTCACCGCCCTCGAAAACATACAGTTTATCGCCGAACTGGTAGAGGATCATATGGATCCGGCCGAGGCCCTTGACAGGGTCGGCCTCGCCTCGCGTGCGGGCAGATATCCCGCGCAGCTCTCCGGCGGTCAGCAGCAGCGCGTTTCCATCGCCCGCGCCATAGTCAAGCGCCCGAGGATCATCCTTGCCGATGAGCCTACGGCTGCCCTTGATTACACCACAGGTCTTGAGGTGCTCAGGGTCGTGGAAGACGTCGTAAGAAACCAGGGCACCACGGTGCTCATGGTCACACACAACGCTGAGATCGCAAAGATGGCCGACCGGGTGGTCAAGCTCAGGTCGGGAAAGGTCGCCAGCATCAAGCGCAATCTTCACCCGCTGAATGCGGATGACCTCGTCTGGTAAGACTTGCGGTACCAAAATCCGTCTGAAAAACCTCTACGGAGATAACATGAAGAAAACAAGCTTTAAGGATTCGCTTAAAAATATATCAAAGAGAAAGATTTCTTTTCTTTCTATCGTGATCATAGGGATGATGAGTCTCGCCAGCTTTACGGGCCTGAATTTTGCTTCGGGCGCGATAAGAGACGCGCTGGCGGATTATTATTCACGCACCGGCTTCCGCGATTTTCAGGTAGTTTCCTCGCTCCTTCTTTCCGAGGAAGATATGGATCTGATCAGACAGACCGACGGGGTAGCCGATGTGGAGGGAGAGTACATCATACCCGCCTCCGCGGTGGCGGCCGGAACGCGCTGCGACATGCAGATCGTCAACCTTACACAGCGGATCAACCGGGTCGAAGTGCTCGAGGGCGAGCTGCCCTCAGCTCCTGACGAATGCGCGCTCGAAAAAGACTTCATGGAAAAATACGGCCTTGCGGTCGGAGACTCCATCGAAGCCGCGGCCAGCTCAGAGCAGCTGGAGGGCGTGCTGCGCAGCGGTACTTTCAGGATCACGGCAAAGGTGATGCACCCCGATCATTTCGCCGCCATGAATGTTTTTCCCGAGGACCGCTACATACTGGTCAGTGATGAAGCGATCGACGCCGATGCGCTCTCGGGCCGGTATATGGCCGCGCTCGTCGCTGCGGAAAAGCCGGAAGGGCTTAGCTGTTTTTCCGGGGAATATAAAGAAATGTCGGCAAGGATGCTGCCTGCCCTCGAGGACGTAGCCGCACGGCTCTCACAGGAGGGCAGCGCGCAGGTCCTGAGCGCCTTTGACGAGCAGATGAACGATGCGAAGAGCCAGCTCGATGAAGGCCGCAGACAGCTTGACGAATCAAAAGAGAAACTCGACGAATCCGCTGAAAAGCTCAAGGAATCGGAAAATGAGCTGATCCGCGGAGAAGCGGAGCTGGATTTAGCGCGCGGAGAGCTGGAGAGCGCCAGGCCGCAGCTTGACAAGGCAAAAGAAAAGATAGACGCCGGGAAAAAGGAACTGTCCTCCGGCAGGAAAACTCTGGATGAAGCGGCGGAAAAGCTTCGTGAGACCTACAGGGAGATCGAGGAAAAAGAGCTCGATATCACGGCGGCGATCCGCGACGCCCTAAGACAATACGCCGGCGATGAATACACGGACGGGATCGATTGGATCACTTCTCCAAAAGAGGTGGATATCGGCAAAGCATCCCTGAGCGCGCTCGACTATGAGATAGCCGAGGGCCTCACCCTGCATATGAAGAGTACTCTCGATGAGACTATAGACGGCGCGCGCCCTCTTGTAAGCGGCGTCACAGGCGCCGGCCTGATCGAGCAGCTCGCGCAGTACATCAAGGAAACAGAAGAGTACAGGTCGGTAGATGAGATATATGAATCCTTTACCGGAGATATGCGCGCGTGGGACCGCCGCCACTCCGAATACGTGGAGCTGCTCGAGCGCTATAACGGCGGTGATACGCAGGTAAGCGCCGACACGCTGAGCGATATGCGATCGGAGCTGCAGTCTGAGTACCTGTCGCTGCAGTTCTACCAGAGTCTGATACGCTCCCTGTTCAAGTCCGCTCTTAGCAGCTACGTCGGCAGCGATCTGATCGACCTGATCAACTGGGCTGAGCCGAATTACTTCTTTGATGTGGATGATCCCGCGCTGACCGCGACGGATATCCGCCTTACAAATCTTGTGACCATACCGGTAAAGCTCTCGTGCAGCGATATGGTGGACATAGGCGCGCAGATGCTGCTTTCCGTGACGCCCGAGGGCCCTGTGGCGGATCTTATCATAGCCGCGGCAAAGGAGCTCCCTGTCTATGACACGCTCTCCTCGGAATACAGCGAACTTTATGCCAAGCTGCAGGAATGGGACCGCGGCCATAAAGAGTATCTCGACGGGCTTGAGCAGTACTCTTCGTCCAGCAGCGAGCTTGACAGAGCCATAGATCAGTACAATGCCGGTGAAGAGGAATACGCAAAAGGAAAAGATAAGTACGATGAGGGCATGAGCGCGTACGCCGACGGAAAGAAAGCCTATGAGGACGGTCTGCGCCAGTATGACGAGGGCCGGACGAAATATCTTGAGGGCGAGGCCGAGTACAGCGAAGCGCTCTCGGAGTATGAAAAAGGGCTTGGGCTGCGCGATGATCTGCCGGAGGACTATGTCTACGTCTATGATATCTCTGGCAATCTCAGCTATAACAGCACGGTGATAAACGCGGACAATATTTTTAACCTCGGCATGACGTTTTCCCTTCTGTTCGTGCTCATAGCGGCGCTTGTCATCTTTACCACGATAAGCCGTCTGGTGAGCGAGGACCGCAAATACATCGGGACACAGAAGGCGCTCGGTTTCTTCCGCCGGGAAATATATAAGAAATACCTGCTTTTCGGCCTTGCATCCACAGCCTGCGGCATGCTCGCCGGGACTCTGGCCGGCTTCCTGATCGTTCAGAGATCCGTGCTTGAAATGCAGTGCAACTTTTTCATCGTCGACTCGATCCGGGCCATCATAGACTGGAGGCTTGAGGCGATCGTCGTGATCATCGGCCTTGTGATGGCCTTTGCGGTGGTGCTTCTTTCGTGCAGAAGTCTGATACGCGAGAGTGCGAGAGCCCTCCTTCAGCCGGAAATGCCAAAGACAGCCTCAGGCCGCGGGGCTTCAAAGCGGGGCGGCTCCCTGTATTCGCGTCTGATCCGCCGCAATATGAAAGCCGATATGAAGCGCGTGATCGTGACCGTGATCAGCGTCGCCGGCTGCTGCACTCTGCTTACGATAGGCCTGAGCACGAGGAATAACGTATCGGAGGGGATCAACAGACAGTTCACGGATATGAGCAGGTACGACTACGTGGTCTACTATGACAGCGGCAGCGGCGCGGGGGAGGAGATCCGCGATATACTCGATGAGAGAAACGCCGTCCATACGCAGGCGTATATCTGCAGCTGCGTGATGAAAATCGGCAATGTGAACGCGGGAGTGCAGCTTTTCTGCCCCGCCGATAACAGCCTCGGGCTGATCGGCATGACCGACAGCGCAAGCGGCGATGATTTCACCCTGCCCGATATGGGCGTAACGGTGACAGAGGCCTTTTCCAGATCCTACGGCATCGAAAAAGCAGATACTGTAGTGCTGATCGATCCGGAGATGAAGCCGCACACCCTGTACGTGACCGGCATAGTAAAAAACTATATCGGGAGCATGGCGTACATGTCGCCCGCCGCGTATGAGACGGCTTTCGGCAGCAGCTATGATCCTAATGCCTTTATCGTGAGCAGCGATGATGAAAGAGCAGAGCTTGAGGATGCTCTTGCCGGCGTGGATGGCTTTGACAAGATCGAGGCGAACAGCGACCTCAGAAATACGTACACTTCGGCAAATGCCTCCATAGACGGCGTTATAGCCCTTCTGTTCCTCGCAGCCGCGCTCATGGCCGTTTTCGTTCTGCTCAATATAGTAAATATGCACCTTGCCACCAAGAAAAAGGAACTGACGGTCATGCGCATCAACGGCTTCACCACGCGCGAGACCATAAACTATATCCTTCGTGAGGCCCTTGCAACGACCGCGGTCGGCACGGTGCTCGGACTTGCCGCCGGGCATCTGATCACCATGCTGATACTCAATATACTCAGACAGCCGAGCGTAGAGCATTACTATGGCGTCAACCCGCTGATGCTGCTCATCGCAGCTGCAATGACCGCGCTTTACAGCGGAGTGATATACTTTATCGCGACCAGAAAGATAAAGCGGCTCAAACTGGCCGATATGGCCTGACCCTGACACAAAGGATAAAGAAACCTGAGGCAGAGAGCGTGTAAAAACCGCAGGTATTCAGGAGGACAGGATATGAGATCCACACTAAAAAGAACATGGGCCCAGATAGATCTGGATGCTCTGGAACACAATTATAAAACGATCCGTCAAAAGACAGGGCAGGGAGTCGGCTTCCTCGGCGTTGTAAAGGCGGACGCCTACGGTCACGGCGCGATACAGGTCTCGGGACTGCTTCAGGAGCTCGGGGCAGACTATCTGGGAGTAAGCAGCATCGACGAGGCCGCAGAGCTGCGGTACGGCGGCATCACAATGCCCATTCTCATCCTGGGATATACGCCCGCAGATCAGGTGGGGCAGCTGATCGATCTTCGGATCACCCAGACAGTGACCGACTTTGATGCCGCAAGTGAATACAGCAGAGCCGCCGCAGCGCACGGCGGGACGCTCAGGGTGCATATCAAGGCAGACACGGGGATGTCGCGTCTTGGCTTCAGGGGCGCCGGCGATGCTTTTGATGAAAGCGTGGAGCAGATCTGCCGCGCCTGCAGTCTGCCCGGGCTGGACTGCGAGGGTATATTCACTCATTTCGCTGTATCCGACGAGAGCGATGAAGAAAGCCAGGAGTATACGCAAAGGCAGTTCGAACTGTTCACGAGCTGCATCGCCGCCGTGGAGGAAAAGCGGGGACGGAAGTTTGCTTTGCGCCACTGCGCAAATACCGGGGCCACGGCCTGCCTCCCGGAGACGTATCTCGATATGGTCCGCCCGGGCCTGCTGCTCTACGGCTGCGGTGCTTTTGCAAAAGAGATGGGACTTAGACCGGTCATGACGCTGAAGACCTATATCAGCACGATCAAATCCTATCCGGCGGGGACGTCCGTCAGCTACGGAAGGCGTTTCGTTACGGAACGCGCAACCCGTATGGGAGTCGTGCCGTACGGCTACGCGGACGGGTTCCTGCGCTGCCTCTCCGATAACTGCGCGCTCATGACAGCGGATGGGCCCGCGCCGGTACGCGGGCGGATCTGCATGGATATGTGCATGATCGACCTTACCGACCTGCCGGGCGTAAAGGCAGGAGATGAGGTGGAGATCTTCGGCTCCTCAAACAGCGCAGACGATCTGGCTTCCGCTGCGGGGACCATATCGTATGAGCTTCTGACTTCAGTCAGCAAGAGAGTACCGCGGATCTATTACCGGGCGGGAAAGGAAATCGCAAGAGAGCTTCTGCTGAGGTTCTGATGCATGCATGCCGTTTTCTCCGGGCTGATTATTCAGTATTTTTACATAGACAAAACTATGCGTACTGTGATATAATCCGCGATTGGTAAAAAAGTATCTTTGTATATATTTCTCAGGAGGAAAAAACATGAACAAATGGGTTTATCTTTTCTCAGAAGGTAACGCCACCATGCGTAATCTCCTCGGCGGAAAGGGCGCGAACCTGGCAGAGATGACCAAGATCGGTCTTCCCGTTCCCCAGGGCTTTACCGTCACTACCGAGGCCTGCACGCAGTACTATGAGGACGGCCGTCAGATCAACGATGAGATCATGGGCCAGGTAATGGAATATGTAGCCAGGATGGAAGAGATCAACGGCAAGAAGTTCGGCGATCTGACAAATCCGCTGCTTGTTTCCGTCCGTTCCGGCGCCCGCGCATCCATGCCCGGCATGATGGACACCATCCTTAATCTGGGTCTGAACGACGACGTGGTAGCCGCCATGATAGCCGGCAACCCCGATCCCGCTTTCAGACGCTTTGTCTACGATTCCTACCGCCGCTTCATCCAGATGTTCTCGGACGTCGTCATGGAAGTCGGCAAGAAATATTTCGAG
>JAFSTX010000063.1 GCA_017445585.1 Lachnospiraceae bacterium | reverse complement strand
TTCATTCTCCTTTTCGATCTCGAAGACCAGCAAAAATGCCGAATTAGTATCTACTCTGCCTTGCCAATGTACTTATAGTGTACATCAGCAACGTGAGCTATCACATCACCTACTGTTTACCTTTTTATCATGCCTCCTTTACTGCTGTGCCGCCTGCTGCGGCAGATCCATGCAGGGTCCCGCGCCCCGCATTACTTCTTCATCCACGGATCGATGACGATCTTCATCGTGCAGCTGTAATCCATGGACAACTCGATTGCCTTCTGCGCGTCCTCCACCGGAAAGCGGTGGGTGATGAGCTTTTCAAACGGATACAGATCCTGATATCTCTGAGCCATCCTGAGAGTGGCATTGTACCCCGATATCGAATGGTTGGACATACCCAGTATCCTGACGTTCTTTGCGCAGATCTCATGAGGCTTAAGCACCACATCGCGCCCCACGTCCACGAAATTGCCCACTATGAGGTACGTTCCTGCCTTGCGGACCATCTTAAGTCCCTCCGGGAAAGCTTCGGGCTCGCCTGCACACTCCACGACCACGTCTGCGCCGCGCCCTCCGGTAAGCTGCCTGACTGTATCCACGCGCTCCTCCTCGGTCGTATCCGCCAGACACATCGTGACGTCCGCGCCGAACTGCCTGGCAATATCCAGACGGAACTGCGAAGTATCCGTCATGATGATGCGGTCGGCGCCGAGCATGCGGGCCTTGATCATATGCATGATACCCAGAGGTCCCGCGCCGAGTATCGCGACCGTATCTCCGAATGCGAAACCCTCGCCGTCAAAAGCATAGAGTTCCTTTGCCTTATCCAGGCTGTATGTTACATCAAAGAGCTCAGCAAAGACCGCGACCTCCGGCTTCATGCCCTCGGGCACTTTGTAGAGCTTCACACGGTCGGTAATGGCCATATACTGCGAGAAGCCTCCAAAGAGATGCGGAGGCTCGGCGCACGAGAAGGAATTGCCGTAGGAACGGATATTGTCACACCACGGATAGTCCGGGATGTGCTTGCAGAACCAGCACTCTCCGCAGGTGGTATCGGGGCACATCACGACCCGGTCTCCGGGACGAAGAATATTGCCGTCAAAGTCGAGGTGCAGACTGCCCTCCTTTGTGATCTCCTCGATGATACCTACGTTCTCGTGACCCTGTATGATAGGAAATGGCGTCGTGATCTCCTGCTCTGTTCCTGCGTACTGTCTGACCTCGCCCTTGTATGTATGCTTGTCCGTGCCGCATATACCTGAGAGTTCCGTCCTGATTATGGCGCCTCCATCAGGCATCTTGGGATAAGGAAACTCCTGTATCTCCATCGTCCTCGGTGCAGTGAGCACCGCTGCTTTTACCTTGTCATGCATAATGATGTTTTCCTTTCAGGCCGTGACTGCCGGCCATACCGTTTTTGCTGTTTTTATTAAAGCACATTTTTGTGCAGAAACCAACGCATTTTTACGCATAATTAACGCATAAAACGCTTGCGGCAGGGCGCTCTCCGGTATAAAATATCTCCTGCGGCAGGCAGACTGCTCCTGTGCCGGATCCCGTTGCCGCCGCAGAAAGGAACACACATGATTACCACGAGCGAACTTGCTGCCATAGCGGGAGTGAGTCAGTCCACTGTCTCCAGAGCCCTCAGCGACCATCCTTCGATCTCCTTTGAGACAAAAGAACGCATACGGCGCATAGCCCTTCAGTACGGATACGTGCTCCAGAAAAAAGGCCGCCGGACTTACCTGACTGACGAACACAAGGTCATCGGAGTCCTGGTGGAGGATCGGCCATTTTTTGACGATCTATTCATCAATTACGCCATCGGCAGGCTTATCAGCAGCGCCGCATCGAGAAATTACTACACGATCCGCCTTCCCATCTCCTCCCTCGAGACGGGGAGCATGGAACGCCTCAGAGACTTTCTCAGTGCAAATCTGATCGACGGATTCGTGATCATGCACAGAGTCTTTGACCGCAAGATTCACGAATATCTCTCAGAGCTGGGCATACCTCACGTATATCTGCTGCACTGCTCCAGGGACAGCGTGGAGGACGTGGATATGGTGGATACGGACAATTACACCGGAGGGTACCTTGCGGCACAGCATCTCACCTCACGCGGACACCGCAGAATCCTGACTCTTACCTGTCCATGGCGCGAATTCGAAGACCGCACGGCAGGCTTTTTGCAGGGGCTTGCCGCAGCAGGACTCTCTCCTGACCGAGGGAGCGTCATCCGCTGCGAGTGTTCCTTTGGCAGCGCATTTGAGGCTGTATCAAGGAATATCGCCATGTTTGAAAAGGCGAGCGCCGTCTATGTACAGAGCGACATCATGGCGGCCGGTGTAATCAGCGCCATCCACAGCCGCGGCCTGGATATACCCGGGGACATCTCCGTGATCGGCTCTGACGGGTACGATCTCGGCCTGATCACAAGTCCGCAGTTCGACAGCGTCGCACATCCTATCGACGAGCTGACGGATCTGGCCGTATCCCGCCTCATAGAGTGTATAGGATCCGCGCATCCCCGGAGCCCGCGTCAGATCAAGCTGCGCCCTTATATCGTGGAGCGTGGCTCCGTGCGCCGGATCGGGGAGTGACAGTGAGATTTTATACTTTATTAATAGTTTCTTAATTGATAAATCCGCCTGCCGCATTATACTTAAGGCAGAAACAGGACCGGCGGTCCTGTTCTAATAATGTAAAAAGGAGATGATCCAATGAATCCCGAAAAATACACCAGAAAATCTCTCGAAGCGGTGCAGGAGGCGCAGAATTCCGCGATCCGCATGCACCACAGCGAGATCCGTCAGGCTCATCTGCTGTTTGCTCTGCTCACTCAAAGTGATGGCCTGATACCGCAGATCCTCTCCGGCATGGATATCGAACCTGACGAACTGCGCGGCAGGATTGAGCGCCTGCTGGGAACATATCCACAGGTATCCGGAGATGTGCAGCAATACGTCTCTGCAGGGCTGAACCGGGCGCTGACGTCTGCAGAGGACGAGGCAAAAAAAATGCACGACGAATATGTCAGCGTGGAACATCTGATGCTGGCTCTGCTCTCCTCGCCCGAGTCCGATCTGAAACAGATTTTTTCCGATTATACCGTCAGCCGCAAGGAATTCATGAAGGCTCTCGATACGATCCGCGGCTCAGCCAGGGTTACGAGCCAGGATCCCGAGGATACGTACGACAGTCTGAAAAAATACGGTTCCGATCTGACCCAGCTGGCCCGCGATAACAAGCTCGATCCGGTGATAGGACGTGACGACGAGATCAGAAACGTCATAAGAATCCTTTCACGCAAGACCAAGAATAACACCGTCCTCATCGGCGAACCAGGCGTGGGCAAGACCGCCATAGCCTGCGGCCTCGC
>JAFSTX010000007.1 GCA_017445585.1 Lachnospiraceae bacterium | reverse complement strand
CCGGATTACTGCAAAATGGCGGCCTCGCCGTTTTTGCAGTACTTTTAACTTCCCCGGATTACTGCAAAATGGCGGCTTCGCCGTTTTTGCAGTACTTTTACTTGCCTCCGTAGACAGAATGTCCGGTCATTCGACCTTTTCACTATATCAGAAACATACCGCAGAATGCATAATCAGTAAATGGAAAAAATGGAAAGTTGGAAGTTTTTGAACTTTCCAATTTTTCCACACGACTTTCCATTTTTTCCACACATCAAAAACCGGGGATTTCAGCACTTTTTGCCTGATAAAGCAACTGTGATGAAATCTCCCGGAGGATCATTTTGCCGTAAAAAATCCAGAAAAATATTGGCAAAGTCTATTTCAGCTTCTCGCTGTTGATCATGCCGCCGAAGACGGTGCGAAGGATGATCTTGAGATCCAGAGACACGCTCCAGTTTTCGATATACCAGATGTCGTAGCGGATGCGCTCTGAGATATCGGTATCGCCGCGCAGGCCGTTTACCTGGGCCCAGCCCGTGATGCCGGGACGGACCTGGAGTCTGACCTGATACATGGGGATCTCATCGATGAAATGCTCCACATGATAAGGGATCTCGGGACGAGGTCCGATCAGGCTCATCTGTCCCAGAAGTACATTAAAGAACTGAGGAAATTCGTCGATACTGAATTTACGCAGGAAAGATCCGAATCGCGTCTTGCGCCTGTCGTCGTCCGTCGTCCAGGCGGTGTCCGCCTCGCCGGTGTCACGCATCGTCCGGAATTTGTACATGGAAAAAACCCTGCGGTTGCGTCCTACCCTCTCCTGCCTGAAGATCACGCTCCTGATGCCTGACAGGCGCGTACCGATGGCCGCTATCAGCATCACGGGGCTCGTGAGGATGATCAGGACGATGCTCGATACCACGTCAAAGATACGTTTTATCATCGCGCCGGTCAGATTGTCCAGAGGCGTCGTGCGGAAGTTCACAAGCTTTACGGATCCCAGTTCCTCTATCGAAGCCCTGCTGCTCATGATATCGGCATAAAAAGGTATCACATCCACACGGACGCCGTTTTTTTCACAGATATTCACTATCTCAGGGATATGCTTCTCGGATCCTGCAGAGAGCGCTGCGACGACCTCGATGCGTTTGCCGCTGTCATCACTCTTTAGAAATTTATCCAGCCTGCCGGCCTCAGTGCCCGCAAATGACGCCACAATCTCGCAGCCGGGTCTCAGGCTCTCCACGCTCCGGGTAAAGCGCTCCGCGAGCTCTCCCTCTCCGATCAGCACGAAGCGGCGCACATTCTCGCGGATCTTGCCTCGCAGGAAAAGCTTCCAGAGGCTGCGGATCACCCAGGTAAGGACGCTGTAGAGAATGCCCGTAAGTCCTATGACGAGACGCGAGTAGGTGATGCCCTCATACGCGGCATAGAGATAGAGCGTCAGCACGCCGATAACTATCAGTATCTGCCTCACTATAGCGAAGGCCTCCTTCAGATAGCCGCGGCGCAGGACGCCCGAGAGGGGCGAGCCGAGGATCATCACGATCAGGTCGATCAGCGGCAGCAGTATAGCCATGATGCGCCACTCCGGAGAGGCATACAGGTCCGCCCGTCCGAATCTGATCAGATATGCAAGGAAGAGAGCGGCTTCGACGGCGACCAGGTCAAAGAACAGAAAGTCCAGGTGCTTGAGCCAGCTCTGCAGATTCTTTTGCTTCATGTCACTTTATCTCCTGCCCTGCCGCAATGAGCGCAGCGGCGATGATCTGGTCCATATCGTAGTAGCGGTACTGCCCCAGACGTCCTCCGAAGATCACCTTATCCTCACGTTCAGCCAGCTCCTTGTAGCGGGCGTAAAGCTCTCCGTTTTTCGCGTCGTTCACAGGGTAATAGGGCTCATCGCCGGGCTTCCACTCGGCAGAGTATTCGCGCGAGATTATAGTCTTTGGCAGTTCGTTGCCGTCCTCGTCCCTGCCGAACTCGAACCACTTGTGCTCGATGATGCGCGTCCACGGAGTCTCGCGGTCGGTATAATTCACCGCGGCATTCCCCTGAAAGCTCGGTATATCCAGCGTCTCATTTTCAAAGCGCACGCTGCGGTACTCGAGGCAGCCCAGCCTGTACCCGAAGTAAGCGTCGACGGGGCCGGTATAGACGATGCGGCGCGCCATAGCATCCCACTCGTCCTTTTTTTCCAGATAATCGCAGCCGAGCCTGACTTCGATCCCCTCCAGCATCCTCTCCACAAGGCGCGTGTAGCCTCCTATAGGAATGCCCTGCCAGAGCGCGTTGAAGTAATTATTGTCATAGGTAAAGCGCACGGGGAGCCTCTTGATGATAAAAGCCGGAAGGTCCCTGCAGTCGCGTCCCCACTGCTTCTCGGTGTAGCCCTTTACGAGTTTTTCAAAGATATCGCGGCCGACGAGCGAGATAGCCTGCTCCTCGAGATTCTTCGGCTCTCCCTTCACTTCGCTGCGCTGGCGCTCTATCATCTCCTGCGCCTGCGCGGGAGTCGCGACTCCCCACATACGGTTAAAGGTATACATGTTAAACGGGAGCGAATAGATCTCGCCCTTATAGTTTGCCACGGGGCTGTTTGTAAAGCGGTTGAAATCGGCAAAGCGGTTCACATACTCCCAGACCTTCCGGTCGTTTGTATGAAAGATGTGTGCACCGTAGATATGGACGTTTATTCCTTCCTGCTTTTCGGTGTAGACATTTCCTCCGACGTGGGGGCGCCTGTCGATGACCAGCACCTTTTTGCCCGCGTCAGCTGCCTCCCTCGCGAATACCGCGCCGTACAGTCCGGCACCTACCACCAGGTAATCGTACATCTGTCCAATCCTCCGTAATATCGTTTTATCAGAGCGTTTGCGCCCGCGACCTCATCGGCCCTCCGCGGCAAACATCTCCGCATAGCTATTATAGAACATTTCCTCCGGATATGCACCCTTTATAGCATCGGCAAAGATCCGCGAGAATTTCTGCGAACCGGAATAGTTCAGATGATTCCAGTTATAGAAATCAGTACCATCGTCAAAGATCTCAGCTCTGCCCTTCCAGAGATTGAAATCCATCACTGGCGCGGTCACTCCGGCCTCCTCAGCCAGCGCCCTCACCTCGTCCAGATACGCGTCCCAGCAATCGGTATACTCCAGAAAGACCTGCGAGAGCGGCGTGGCAAAAAGCACGACCTCCGCTCCGGCCTCCCGGCACTCACGGATCAGCGCCAGGAAATTCTCTCTGTTGTCCGCGGTGATTCCGTTTTCTCTGTAATCGGTCACCGATATCTCTCCGCCCAGGTCAAAGCTCATGTCCTGATTCGGAAGCATGTATGGTACATAGCCGCGGTTCTCAAAGTGCAGGATCGTGTAATCCTGCCCCTTGAGGATGTTCAGGAGGCGGATCATGCCGTGATGCGTATAGAAATAAAACAGACCCGGCAGATCCGAAAGCTGCCCGCTGTGCAGCAGGTAATCCAGCTTGTTGCCGATGCCGCGGATCCTGGGAAGCATAATGATCTCACCCTGGCCGTCATCATTGTCCTCGGTACGTGTAAGCGTATCGAGGCAGACGCCGATATATACGGTCTTTACAGGATTCTGAGCAAGCTCCTGCCGCGCAAGGATCCTCTCTCCGTAGAGATTCTGCCAGACGCAGGACATGTTATAGGAGGAGGTGCCGGCGGCGGGATCTATGATTCTGGGATCGAGACCGTATTCCACCTGCGAGCCGCCTATTATGAACGTGTCGATCGTGCCCGCGTAGTGGTCCCTGGCACTGATGTCGTTCTCGGCTGCGGTGGAACCGCGGAAATAACAGATGACCAGCGGTGCGGAGAGCGCGCCGAGGATGAGAGCGAATATCAGTATGGCCGCGAAGGCTTTTTTTACCGCTTTAGAACCGCGCATAAGCAAAGCCTCCTTCCGCCATATCCTCGGGTATACCGACAGACACGAGGATAAGCAGCGCGCCGGCCAGTATCACGATGCGCACTATCCAGGGCAGTTTGCCAAAGAGGCTGCGCACGTCATATTTCAGAGAAATGATGCTGCATATGAAAAAAAGCAGCCCTACGAGAAGCGTCGCCGCCGGGATCGTGACGCCGTACTGAGCGAGGGCAAGCTCACTCAGGGATGCCGGCGCAGTGAATGTAAATGCTCTTGCCCAGAGCCCCACTCCGTCGCCGAGCGTTCCCACCTCGGGCAGGATCTTGATAAATGCCACGATGATAAAGGTACGGACCAGCGTAAAGCCTCTCCACCACCATGCCTCATCTCTGATATGCAGGGTCTTCTTCGCGCCGGCGTACGCACGCTCCAGCCACAGTGAGAGAATCAGGAAAGCGCCGTTTATCAGGCCCCACACGATGTATCCGGCGGTATTGCCGTGCCAGATGCCTGTGGCTGCCCACGTCACGAGCAGCGCCAGTGTGCCGACCGTATTACCTGCCAGGGCGCGGCTGCGCAGGCGCAATACCCTGCCCAGCTTCTGGCAGGGGCGGCTTGCGGCCACGGGATAGTAGATATATTTTTTCATCCACTCGCCGAGCGTGATATGCCATCTGCGCCAGTACTCCGCGACCGAATGTGAAAAATACGGCTGGCGGAAATTCTCCGCAAGTCTGATATCCAGCAGGTCGCATGAGCCGCAGACTATATCCATATATCCGGAGAAATCTGCATACAGCCAGATCGCGTATATGAAGATCCCCACGAGCACCGAGAGCCCCGGCAGCTCACCGTAGTGCGCAAAGAGCGCCCTGACGTAGACCGAAAGGCGGTCCGCCAGCATGATCTTTTTTATAAAGCCCCATAGGAGCCTCTGGGTGCCTCTCGAGAAATTATCATATGAAAAGCTGTGCGCACCGTAGAGCTGTCCTGACAGCTGTCTGAAATCACTGATAGGTCCCTGCGTCATTTGCGGGAAAAAGCACACGAAAAGCAGGGTCTTAAGATAGTTTTTCTCCGCGGGAACGCTGCCGTGATACACATCGGTAAGGTAGCCGAGCGACTGGAAGGTGTAAAAAGATATGCCAAGCGGCATGATAAGTCCCTTCGGCAGCGGGAAATACTTGAACAGCGCAAGCGCGGCGATATTCACCAGCGCGGTGCATACGCAGAGAGCCTTGCGCGCGGCGCTTTTTTTCGGAAAGCGGCTCATAAGGACCGTCGCCAGATATACTGTGCTGGCCGTGCCGAGCACCCACAGGGCGCACTGCCACCCGAGCACGCTGTAGAAGACGCCGCTCGCGGCAAGCAGAACGACCCACTGGAACCGTCCGGGAATCAGGTAATAAACCAGGACCGTTCCGGCTATGAGCAGTATGAATTCGATCGAAACTATGGACAAAACAGTCTTTCGCGACGCCCCCGGCGCCGTCTCATCCCTTTCCCGAAGTATTCTTCAGATACGCCAGTCCGTATCTGACTTTATATGCGATGGAGGCCAGCATATGAGCCGGGCTCTCCGATATATTCTTTCCCATAAAATGGTTAAATGCCGTCCTCTCGGCGCCGGTTACATGGGCATCGCTAAGATAGCTCTCCGGTACGGAGGCGAGGGTCTGTCTGATCAGCGCACTGTCGCGTTCTTCGTCGTACGCGGGCGATGAGAGCGCGTCCGCGGCATAGCGCAGTGCGCGGTGGTCTATAGTGCGCGCGATGGACTCTGCTGCCTCCTGAGAGATGCGGCGCGGTCCCTCTCTGGCGGCGTACCTCTCCAGCACTGCCCTCATATCCGCGATACGAAGGAACGGCATGCTGCAATCCTTCATGGCAGTGGACGAGGACGGATTGTCCTTGCGATAATAATACCAGGCCTTAGGTGTATATGTGATCCTCTCAGCCGCGAGCAGGCTCTCCAGCATGAAAGGATTGTCCGCCCATCCGGCCCCAGGTAACTCCGGCATGCGGATATGGCAACGTTCCAGATAGTCCTTCCTGTACAGGGCAGACCAGACCGAAGGATGGTGCAGCAGCAGCTCCGGGCACTCCTCTATGACAAAAGTCTCAGCAGGTGCGGTGATTGCAGCAAGACGGCTCACGGAAGCCCTTCCGGGGATAGTGTATCGGTCTCTGCCGGTACCATCGCCGTCACACGCGCGAAACGTCCCGATATCTGTCTGCCCGCCGGCCTCTCCGAAATAATCGAAGTAAGTACTCTTTACGACGTCCGCTCCGGTACGCTCGCCAAGTGCGTACAGACTCTCGTACATACCCGGAGCGGCGATATCGTCCGTCTCGAGAATGGCGATGTACTCTCCGTGCGCTGCCCCGATCCCCAGATTAATCTGGTGACCGTAGCTTTTTTTATCCGAATCTATGATGACGATACCGTGTCTGCAGGCATCTGACGATGCGGCAAAATCACGGATGATCTCTCGCGTCCCATCGGAGGATCCCGCGTCCACGCAGATGATCTCCAGCCCGGCCAGGGTCTGCCCTGCCGCGCTAAGCAGCGTTTCGCGTATGTATGCCGCTACGTTATAGGACGGCAGTATCACCGATACTTTCGTATTCGTCATCGTATAAAAAACCTTCTCCTGCTCCGACAGCATCCGCGCCGCCGGTAAGCTCAGTTATTATATGTCTCTCCCAGCCGGTCCAGCGCCTCGTTCACCGCGCCGGTAAGGCGCAGTCCGCACCGAAGCTCCCGTCCGAGCTCCGCAGCCGCCCGACGCATCACCGCGTATCTCTCCGGATCGATCTCTCCGATGGCAGCAGTTATCTCGCCCAGGCTGTCCACAGCGATGCCCGCACCCCTCCCCGTGATGAGAGCTGCCAGTGCGGCCTGCCTCCATATGATCACGGGCATCCCGCAGGCCAGATACAGAGAGGTCTTGTGAGGGGCATTGTACCTCAGATATTCTCCGTAAACCCCCTCACAGGTCTCCGCAGAAGGTCCGTCCCAGACGAGACCGTAGGAGCCTGTCAGCATACCGGGTACATCCGGCGAAAACCTCCCTCGGTAATGCACATTCGCACCGGTACCGTTCTCATCAAGGCCCGCTCCGTAGAGGGAAAAATCAGGTTTCTCCGGAAGTCTGTATATATATCCCGCCTTTTCCCTTTTCAGGTTGCCGGCGATCGCCACGCTGCCGTCGTCCTCCGATACCGGAGCGTCAGCATCCAGCAGATAATCAAAGATCCCCAGCAATACGAGCGAGTCCGCATCCGCTCCGAGCTCATCCGTCAGATAATCGCGCATCTGCTCCGTGTGCACTATGAGCACGTCCGATATGCGGCGCTGCGCGGCTCCTTCTCTGGCATACCGGCTCATCTCCGCCCCGCTGCCGCTCTCGAGCTGACAGCGCAGTTCTTCGAGGTCATGGACCAGGCCTATCACTTTCAGGCCTCGCCGCCTGGCAGCGGCAAAAGCCCTCTCGATATAGACGGTATGGTTTATCAGCGGCAGCTGAATCACAGCCACGTCACCCTCTCCCATATGCGAGAGAGCCTTTTTCCAGTCGGCGGCTGCTCTGAGGTGTCCCATAAGCTTACCGACGCGTCCGGCGCCGGCCCGTCCGGGATCATGAGGCGTCATCGGTGCGTCGGCAAAGCCAAGGCGCCTGAGCACCTCGGCCGTGTCCGTGCGGGCCTTTGAGCCCGCGTTATATGCGGCGTTGTCATACGCCTTTTCCACTATCTGATAATACATCGCCTATCTGCCGTATTTCAGTTTCATGTATCTGTATGCCGCGCGGTCGCGTATGCGTGTCAGATCTCTGACGTCCAGTTCCTTAAGCAGCGTCCTCATGCGGTTCTGTACGACCGTCTTCAGCCCCGCATCCTCCGTGCCGCCAAGGCGCTGCAGGTCAGTGAAGACGATCTTGAATTCATGGGCCCTGAGCCCACGCAGAGCTTTGGGGCTCACGCTCGCCGCCAGCTCCTTCATCCGGTCAAAAGCCAGGTAGACATTTTCTATGCGCCCGATCTGTGCCGCGGCGCCGTTTGAGATGCTGGGCGAATCATTCTTATAGGCATAGCCCACATTCGGCAGAAGCAGTGTATTGCATCGCCCGGAAAAGGCTCTCAGGCACCAGAGCTTGTCCTCGTAAGCATAGAGACTCTCATCAAAGCGCGGCAGCTGCCCACCGCAGTTTTCTCTGAGAGTTTCAGTACGGAAGACTTTTGTCCAAAGATATCCTCCGCCGCACTTGAAATTATCCGCAGCGACAGTCTCAAATACCTTTCGGCCGGTCAGCTTCACCGAGCTCAGCGCTCTGCCGCGGCTGCTGCCGAGCACGCCTTCCGATACGATATGGGTTTCGGGACCTCTCTCAGTCACTGAGACGAAACTGTATATCACGCAGTCCGTCCCCGGATTCTCGTCGAGCAGCCCGACGGCCTTGTCGTATATCCCAGAAAGCACGCGGTCGTCCGCATCGGCAAAGGCGAGATAATCTCCCGTCGCCGCCTCAAGGCCGGTATTTCTGGCTGCTCCCGGGCCGCCGTTCTCACGGTGAAGCACTTTCATGACGAGGCCGTCCTCAATGATGCGAGCGTACTCACCAAAGAGCCGGTCGTTCTCGGGGCAGCCGTCGTCCACCAGTATCACTTCCATCTCAAAGCGGTCGGTTTTCTGGGAGATCACGCTGTCCACGCAGCCGCGGAACAGATCCTCATCGACCTTGTATACGGGAATGATTACGCTGAGTTTACTCAAAGGTCCAACCTCCAAAATGTTCTGATCGTGCCGTGCCTGTGTACTGCATGCCCCGCAGGGCTCACAATCCCGGGTCCTGCAGAGCGTCAGTTTCCGCTGACGCTCTGATAATTATCCGCAGAACAGCCATAATTATAAAGTGCTTTGACCAGTACCGCAAGGAGCTCATTGTCCGCGCCGCATTTTGCACTGACATAGGAGTTCACACTGTAGCTGACTCTGTGGCACACGTTGTCTCCCGCCATGAGCGAGATATCATATACCGTATCAAATTCCGAAGCAGTCATGCCATATCCAAGGATCCGGAAGAGTTCTCCTTCCCGCTCCGCGCCGGACAGCTCATAGCTCGCGGCGTGCGTTCCGTCGCTGATGACCACACGGTCGGCATTTTCGGCTTTTACCTTTATCAGGAATCTCACGTCATTAAAGAGCGAGAGGGCGATGCTGTAGATGCGGTCCTGCGCCGAAGGATCGTCCTTTACCGTATAGGCAGTCCCGGGTGCGGTGAAGTCTTCTGTCTTTTCATTGGATACCCAGGTCAGATCGTCAGCCAGATCAGAGGTCTGATAACCTGCGTACTGCTGAGCCGCAGCACCATAGACGAGCGTGTCCGCCATCAGAGTCTTAAGTGCGTCGAACTGCTCTTCGGTCAGACCGAGATCAGCCGCGTCGCTGTTATAGACGGCATCGAAATACTCCCTGATGCTGTAGCTGTCGGTGGCTATGACCTCTCCGTCAGCTACGACCTCGATAGTGATATTCTCGGCCATGCTCTGCGCGCCTATGCCGGGATAATCGAACTGCCAGCTGGCAGTCTGATCATCGTAGACGCCATTGGAGATGTATGTATCACCGCCTTCGGCAGTAAACCTGATCTGGGGATCAGTGACCCCGTCTTCCACGGTAACGCCCACACTAAGCGTCAGATCGGAACCTATAGTGACCGATGCGGTTTCAAGCTGCGCAGCTTCCTCCCTGGCCTCGCGCCAGAGCGACACACCGGTAGGTATCTCCGTACGGATGCATGTGTCATAGTTATAATTGCCCTGCCCGTCCATCTCGTACTCTTCACTGTAGATCCATTCCTCACGAAGCGTGAATCTGTAATCCAGATCCGCATCATACGTGATGGGGTGCATCCCGTCAAAGTACCTGATGCCGGCGTCGCCGTTGTTCAGGAAACAGATGGTCAGGCCCCAATTCATCCTCATCTCATCATGAAACTGCTCTATGCGCGTCTCACGCTCCTCATCATCCTCGATGCCGTCAAGCTCCTCATTCATCTCGTAAAGATAGAAAGTCTTGTCTCCGAACACGATCGGTCTGGGGTATTCCCAGGAATAATCCGGAATAAAGGCAAAATGCCCCTCTGCGTCCGCAACGTACTCTCTGGCGGGATAGCCGTCCCAGCTCTCCTCATCTTCCGGCAGTTCGGCCTCTTCCGCGGGGGCTCCCTCAAGATAGAATGCGGCTCCCCCGGTGCCGTATACGATGCGGCGGCCGTTTTCAAGCAAAGTGCTGCCGCAGGGCCGTCCAAGCAGCTCCGGGATATCGTACTCGCCGCCGGTCGCCACAGGCCTTGCAAAATCGAGCACCTCGCCGGTCTCGTCGTTGATCATCAGATATCTGCGTCCGGAGATGAGCTGCTTTACGCTGGTGATCTTCTCGTATTCGGGGGCTGTCTCACCGCAGCGGCTGCATACGCCGCTCGCAGGATCATAGCTGTGGCCGAGCGCGGGGCAGGTATAAAAATCGCCGAACTCAAAATAGCTGTCGATCTCCGTATCATCCCAGTTTGTCCGTTTTGTATGGATATGGAGATCCTCATCCAGCATCAGTCCGCAGTCCGCACACTTATAATACGTTCTGTGTCCGTAATTCAGGCAGTCAGGCTCGCGTCCTTCAAAAAGCGTCTTGTTTTCGTGCGTGCACTCGCGCTGGTATACGTAAAAGACCCAGCCGTCCGGGCGCTCATTGTTTATGGATGTGCGGCCGCTGAGAGTGAAATGACCATCCCTGAACAGCAGATACCAGACCGCATCGCCGTACTGACTGCCGTCCTCATAATAGTAATGGACAAAACTGTGCGCGCATCCATCCTCGGGAAGATCCCTCCACTCATGATTTCCGGTGCCGCCCTGTGTGCCAAAGCCGAACGCCGCTTCGCCGGTGTCAGCATTCAGGATATCAAGCGTCATTTCCCTGCCGTCGCCAAGGTAGATCCCGTCATATGAAACTATCTCAACTATCGCGGCATCGCCATACAGTTTTCCGTCTGTATATTCGAGCGAAGAAGTCACAGCAGCTCCGCCGTCCTCGTTCAGCGCATAGAAACTGCCGCCGCTGCGCGCGACTATGGCAAATTTCCGGAGCGGATCGTTTTCTTCGCCGTTTCCGTAGTAGGAACCCGTGCGGTTCAGGCGGTAGGTCTCTCCTCCGGAAATCAGATACTCAGGCAGATCACTGCCTCCCTCGCCGCCTTCGCCGGACTCGCCGGGCTCAGAAGCCTCCTCCGCAAGCTCGCCTCTGTAGAGCCTTACGTTTGACGTGCTGCCAAGAGCAAAGCAGCTCTCGCTCTCAGAGTACGCTATCGGATCGCACCACGCGCCGTAATCCCACGCGCGGATCGCTGCGATACCGTCCGACGACGGTGAGATACCGAGAGGATACTTCGCGTTTTCATCAGCTTCGTAAGACGCCCAGAGCGAACCGAGGGCAAGTATCGTGTAGCTGCCGTCCGTAAAAAGCGTATACAGGGCAGATCCGTCTTCAGGCAGCGCCATGCCTTCATCTTCGGGTGTAAACACCGACAGCCTGAACTCTGCGGCAAACACGCCGTCCGCGTCCGCGGAATTGTCCAAAGTAAGCTTCCCGGCGCCATCGAGCGACGCTCCGGTCTCCGCCAGCTCCAGATATTCGCCGGTGTGGTCAAGACTGAGGACCCTGTCGTCCTCATTCACGATAACGTAGCGGTATTTTTCATCCGTGCTGAGCATCGAGGCATCGGTAACGGGCGTATATTCACGAGCCTTGTGGCTGCTGTCATGCGTGCATATGCCGTCCACAAAATGATGCCCGAGCGCGTTGACCGTAAAGGACTCCGCCTGATAGGTATTGACGTATCCGTAGGAATTTTCATACGTCCTCTCCAGGCTCTCATCCAGATAAGAGCCGCAGTCCGGACAGGTGAAATACGCTCTGTTTCCGCGCGCGGTGCACGCAGCCGGAGAAGCAGGATGGCTCACCCTTGCAGCATGCCCGCATACCTCCTGATATACATAGAAGTCCGTGCCCGTACCGGTTTTGACCTTCCATCCTGCATCGCTGCTATAAAGCGAGTGCCACTCCGAACTGCCGGAAGACACAAGCGTAACACTGTGACCGCCTGCCGCGGTGCCCGAGCCGTCGCCGACCCACATCCACGATGCTTCGCCGGAATCTTCCGTAAGCGCAAGCGCGTCACTGCCGTCAAAAGTAACGTATTTTGAACCGTTGACCTTTGTACGATGCGAGTTCGTGATCGAGGAATTCCCTTCCTCAAACTCCGGCTTAAACACCGCGAGCGTCTCCTCCGTCGTAAGCGCTCCCTCAGATTCCGCAAGGGCGACCGAGGTAAATACACTGCCTTCCGCATCGACGCCTATCGCGGTATAAACGCCGGAAATATCTGCCGCAAAGATATATCCCGTGCCAATAGTGTATGAATCGATATAAAGATCCTCACCTGCCAGGGCATAGGTTTTTCCCTGGTATGAGATCTCTGCAGGAGCTTCCTGTTCGGCGATAGCCTGTCCGGGCAGCAGCCCCGCCACGAGAATCAGACTGAGCAGAAAAGAAACAGCTCTTTTGACCATCTTTTTCATGTTCGAGCACAGCATTAAGTATGCACCTGCCTTTCTGTTTTTATCTCCCGCTCAATTCCAGACTCTGAGCGATAATATCCTCCATGGTGGCCTTGTCCATACCGCCGGTGACATAGCCGATCACATTTCCTTCGGGATCGATCATAAAAGTAGTCGGTATAGCAGATATATAGTATCCTGCGGACAAAAAGCCGCCACTGTCCATCAGCGTGGGATAGGTATAGCCATTCTCTTTCATAAATGCCGCTATACCGTCTTCGTCCTTCTCCCCGCCTATGATCGGCGAGCTGACTCCGACTATGGCGACTTCCGGATCCTCCTGCGCGGAGTAATACTCGTAAAGCTCCTGTATATAAGGCATCTCCGCTCTGCATGGCGGACACCAGGTCGCCCAGAAATTCAGGAAGAGTACCTGCCCGCGGTAATCCGCAAGGCTGTGCGTCTCGCCGAACTGGTCTTTGAGTGTAAAATCAATGGCAGGGGCAGGCTCAGCAGCCTGACTGCCCTCCGCCTCTGAAACCGGTTCACTGTCTGCATCGGCGACCGTGTCACTGTCTGTATCCGAGGCATTACCGTCTGTATTATCATCCGTCATGCCCTGCCCGCTCTGCGCATCCGAAGCTCCGGTATCCTCAGTCTCCACAGCCGGCTGCGATATCGACGCGAAGTATCCGCTGAGGTCATTCATCTTGCCGGTGACCATCAAAATGCCCATCACGATCAGCAGCACTCCGCCGATGCGCGCGGTGTATTTCGTGAAATTCCTGTGCTTCCCGAAGAATTCCAGCAGAGTCCCCGTAAAGAAACCCACCAGCAGGAAAGGAAGCGCGTACCCGAAAGTATAGACGCCGATCAGTGCGAATCCCGCTGCCGAGCTCCCCGAAGCGGACGTCGCCATCAGCAGCACGCTGGTCAGTGCAGGACCCACGCACGGGGTCCAGGCGAAACTCAATACAAAACCCATGACGAGCGCAGTCAGCGGCGACATGGTCATCTTCTGAAGATTAAGCGGGAGGCGTTTCTCGCTGCCGAGCACTTTGCCGCCGAACAGGCCGAGCTGAAGGAGTCCGAATATGATCACAAGCACTCCGCCTATCCTGGCAAAAAGCAGCTGATTCCTGCCGAAGAATGATCCCACGGCGCTCATGCCGAGTCCCAGCAGGAAAAAGGCGAAGCTGACGCCGATCACAAAGAAGACGGTATTGACCATGACCTTTTTGCGGTCACAGCGGATGCGGCCGTCCGTATCCCGCGCCACCGTACCTCCGGAAAGATACCCGATATATACAGGCAGCAAGGGGAGGACGCAGGGTGAGAAGAAGCTCAGCAGCCCCTGCACAAATACAAATATGGCCGAAATATCGGAATTAACAGTAAATCCTCCCATAAAACTCCGGTGAAAACTCAGCTTCAAAACAAGCCACTGATACAGATACTAATATATCACATAAAACCATTCCGGCATAGCGGAAAAGGTTTTCGGAGCGGCAGGTCCGAGGTCCACCGGCGGCCATCAAACAGGCGCAGGTCATCCCCGGGATCCGTATGTGCAGGTCAGCTGCGGGAGCGCAGTCCGAACAGTTCTACGGCTTTTTCCAGCTCCTCCGGGATGCTGATATGCTGCGGGCAGGCCTCCACGCAGGCGCGGCACTTGATGCACTCGTTCGCGCTCCGTCGTCCGTGACCGCCGACGAGCCATCTCTCCTGACCCTTCGCAAACCTCAGGTTATTATAGAGGGTCACCATATTCATCGCAGTGAACGTACCTGAGATCCCTATCTCCATCGGGCAGACCTTTGCACAGTAGTTGCACGTGGTACACGGGATGAGCGGGATCTTTGCCAGTTCCGCCCTCGCGTCCTCTATTACTGCCATCTGATCATCCGTCAGCGGTCTGAAGTCCTTCATAAATGAGATATTATCTTCTACCTGAGATACGGTGCTCATACCCGAGAGCACCACCGCGACGCCGGGCTGGCTGGCGGCAAAGCGCAGTGCCCACGAAGCCAGCGAGCTGTCAGGCTCCGCCTCGCGGAGGATACGCGCCACGGACTCGGGCGGTGTAGCGAGCTGTCCGCCCTTTACCGGCTCCATAACTATGATAGGTTTGCCGTGAGCTCTGGCCACCTCGTATACACGCCTGCACTGTACGGCGGGATTATCCAGATCGGCGTAATTGAACTGGATCTGCACGAACTCCGCGTCCGGGTGAGCAGTCAGCACTGCATCCAACTCCTCAGGAGTGGAATGGAACGAGAAACCGTAATGTCTGATCCGTCCGCTCTCCTTGAGCTCGCGGACAAACGACCATATATCGAAGTCCTCATAGTAATGCGTCCTGCCTTCGCCGATATTATGCAGGAGATAATAGTCGAAATATCCCGCGCCGGTGCGCTCGAGTGAGATATCGAACTGTGCGATTGCTTCCTCGCGATCCTTGCATCCTGCCCAGGCCGAGAGCTTCGTCGCGAGCAGGTAGCTCTCGCGCGGGTAGCGCTTTACCAGCGCCTCTCCGAGGGCTTCCTCCGAACCCGGATACAGCCATGCCGTATCAAAATACGTGAAACCGGCTTCCATGAAGCTGTCCACCATGGCCTTCGTTTCCTCCATGTCGATCCCGTTTTCATTCTTAGGGAGCCTCATAAATCCGAATCCAAGCTTCTTCAAATCTTTCTCAAAACACATGGCTGACCTCCGTTCTTAATAATCTGTATATCCTGACCGGCACATTTTTGACAGCTTTAATGTCCTTTGACGTTCAGGCTCTCACAGCCTCACAAAGCATTATATCCTTTTTTCTTCCGAAAATCATCTCTCATGTATGGGATTTAATTATACGCTTTTTTAACATTTGACTGTCACTGACCTGCGGCAACTTTAAACTTTACTTATCCAATGCCCTGATATATACTTGAATCGTTAAATCTTTTAACAAATATCACCGGAGAGAAAAGGACAAAAACATGAAGCAGGAATTCTTTTTCCCGTCAAAAGACGGACTGACTCAGATACACGCTATCGAGTGGATACCCGACGGCGAAGTGCGCGGCGTCCTGCAGATCGCCCACGGCATGGTCGAATTCATCGACCGCTATGACAGATTCGCGTCATTTATGTCCTCGCAGGGATTCTATGTAGTCGGCAACGACCATCTCGGCCACGGAAAATCCGTAACGGATGAGAGTCAGCTGGGGTACTTTGCCAGGCATGACGGCAACTTCTGCGTACTGGGCGATATGCAGCGGCTCCGCGAAGACTCGGCGAAAAAGTATCCTGACGTCCCGTATTTCATTCTCGGACACAGCATGGGGTCATTTCTCACCAGACAGTTTATCGAGATGTACGGTACGGGTCTGGCGGGCGCGATCATTATGGGCACAGGCTATCAGCCGTCCCTGACATTGAATATGGGAATTGCCCTGACCTCACTGCTCGGAAAATTCAAAGGAGATCACCATCGAAGCGTCATGGTAAACAACATGGCTCTCGGCTCATATAATGCGAAGTTTGAGCCCGGCCGCACCAAGAACGACTGGCTGACCAAAGATGAAGCCATCGTCGATGCATACGAGGCTAATCCGCTCAATCAGTTCACTTTTACCGTAAACGGCTATAATAATCTCTTCCGGGGCATGAGGTATGCGCAGCAGCGGAAGAATCTGGAAATGATCCCCAAAGAGCTGCCTGTCCTTGTCATATCCGGCGCGGACGATCCGGTCGGCGAATTCGGCAAAGGGCCTAAGATCGTGGCTCAGTCCTACCGCGATAACGGCATCAAAGACGTCACTCTCAAGCTATTTGACGGCGACCGCCACGAGATTCTGAACGAGCTCGACCACGATGCCATCGACAGGTATCTGCTGGAATGGATCACCGGGCGGATGTAAGCGGAACTTCCGCCTCGTTCTCGCAGTACAGGCAGCGGTAGGTATTCTTTTCCGGATCGGTCAGCACAAAGACCTGATCCAACTCCTGCTCAACACCTGAGATACAGCGCGGATTTCTGCAGCGGAGCACGTTCACCAGACGCTTTTGCGACGGAATGACCTTCTGCCCCGCGGGTACGCCGTCATTTTCACGCAGCAGCTTCAGGATCAGAGCCATGCGGATGTATTTGCCGCACAGGGCCTGCCTGAAATAGCATGCGCGCGGATCGGAATCCACCGCTACGCTGATCTCATTTACGCGCGGAAGCGGATGAAGGATACACATATCCGGTCCGGCTTTTTCCAGCTTCGCGGGATCGAGTATATAGCTGTCCTTGAGACGCAGGTACTCCTGCTCGTCAGAAAAGCGCTCCCGCTGCACCCGCGTCATGTACAGAATGTCGAGCTGCGGCATGTATTCTTCCATGTCGGTCGTCTCAGCATATTCGATATCGTTCGCCTCCAATACCTCTTCCCTGACGTAGCCGGGGAGTTTCAGTTCTTCAGGCGAGATCAGCACGAATCTGTTTCCGGGATAGCGGCTCATCGCGTTTATCAGCGAATGCACGGTACGTCCGTATTTCAGATCACCGCACAGGCCGATAGTCAGATGATCGAAACGGCCCTTTTCACGGTATATCGTAAGCAGGTCCGTAAGAGTCTGCGTAGGATGGTTATGGCCGCCGTCGCCCGCGTTTATAACGGGGATCAGGGAGCTCTGCGCGGCCACCAGAGGCGCGCCGTCTTTGGGATGGCGCATCGCGATGATGTCCGCGTAGCAGCTCACTACCCGCGCGGTATCCGCCACGCTTTCGCCCTTTGCGGCGGAAGAAGTATTGCCGCCCGGAACGGACAGCACATGGCCTCCCAGCTCATACATGGCTGCCTCAAAGCTCAGGCGCGTCCGCGTGGAAGGCTCAAAGAAAAGCGTAGCCAGCTTCCTGCCGTCGCAGGAGTGCGCGTATTTTTCCGGATGTGCGATGATATCCTGCGCCGTATCCACCAGCTCGCTGATCTCCCCGACGCTCAGATCCATTATATCGATCAGATGCTTCATCTGTTTCCTCCTATCCAGCTCTCATCCGACGGATCGTTGCGGAAAGCGATAAGCCGCGCTATATCCTCAGGCCTGATGTAGTCCTGCTGCGCCGCGACCTCCGCAACCGTATCGAAATCCGTAAGAGAGATGTTTTTTACGTCGGCTGCCGCCATGCGCTCCAGCCCCTTTTTCATACCGTAGGTAAAAATACTCACGATGCCCAGCACCTCTGCTCCGGCCTCACGCAGTATATCCACGACCTCGAGCACGCTTCCGCCTGTGGAGATCAGGTCCTCCACGACCACGACCTTCTGTCCTCTCTCCAATCTGCCCTCGATCTGGTTCTTGCGGCCATGATCCTTTGCGCCGCTGCGCACATATCCCATAGGCAGGCCCATGATGTGCGCAGTAATGGCTGCGTGGGCTATCCCGGCAGTGGAAGTGCCCATCAGCGCCTCGGCGTCAGGGTAGTTTTCACGGATCAGCTGCGCCAGGCCGTTTTCTACATGCCCGCGCACCTCCGGCGCGGACAGAGTAAGCCTGTTGTCACAGTAGACCGGACTCTTGATGCCGCTTGCCCAGATGAACGGCTCCTCCGGACGGAAAAAGACTGCCTTTATCGCAAGAAGATCTGATGCGATCTGACGTTTTAATTCCATATACGTTATCCTCCGTTCCATTTTCCGTTATCGATCCGCAAACTCCGCCAGGCAGCGCTCGTAGGCCGCCACGGGATCGCCCGCGCCGGTGATCGGCCGGCCCACCACGATGTAATCGCTGCCCAGTTCCCTCGCCTTTGCAGGCGTAGTCACGCGCTTCTGATCTCCCACCGCACCGTCGGCAAAACGCACCCCCGGGGTAACGGTCAGGAAGTCCGCGCCGCAGCGCTCGTGCACCGCCGGACTCTCAAGCGGAGAACAGACCACTCCGTCCAGACCGGCATTCTTTGCGTTTTCGGCATAATGCATCACCACATCCTGCAGCGGTCTTTCGATCCAGAGGTCCTTTTCCATGGCCGTCTGGTCAGTAGAGGTAAGCATCGTAACGGCGATCAGTAGCGGCCTGCTGCCGTCCGGACGGGTAAGTCCCTCCAGCGCGGCTTCCATCATTGCCGTCGTGCCGCCTGCGTGCAGATTCACGATATCCGCGTCCAGGCTAGACAGCACTGCCATGGCCTTCTTTACAGTATTGGGGATATCGTGCAGCTTGAGATCCAGAAAGATCCTGTGACCGCGCGCCTTTATCTCGCGCACGATCTGCGGACCTGCCGAATAAAAGAGCTCCATTCCTATTTTTACAAAAGGCTTGCGTCCCTTGAAGCGATCCAGAAAAGCCAGCGTCTTTTCCGCGCTGTCAAAATCGCAGGCGATTATTACATCTTTTCCCATGTTTTCCTCCTTTATTCCGCCTCTGAAAGAGTGCGGTATCCGTATCGGCGATAGACCTCCGGCAGAGCCTCGATGATCTTTTTGCATGCGAAGGGATCGACCAGATTCGCCGTTCCCACCTCTACCGCTGCGGCGCCGGCCAGCTGCATCTCCAGCACATCCTCCGCCGTAGAGACGCCGCCCAGACCAACCACCGGGATCCCGACTGCCCGGGCCACCTGATAGACCATCCGCACAGCCACCGGAAATACCGCCGGGCCGGACAGTCCGCCTGTCGTATTGGCAAGCAGCGGTTTTCCTGTCTTCAGATCCATGCGCATGCCCAGAAGCGTATTGATCAGGCTTAAGCCGTCCGCGCCCGCGTCCTCGCACGCTTTTGCGATAGCAACTATATCCGTGACGTTCGGCGTAAGCTTTACGATCAACGGCTTTGTCACTGCTTTCCTGACAGCCGCCACGACACCGGCCGCGGCTTTCGGATCAGTACCGAAGCTCATGCCTCCGCCGTGTACGTTCGGGCAGGAAATGTTGAGTTCGATCCATCCCACCTGTTCTTCCGCAGTAAGCAGCTCACAGGTCCTGACATACTCTTCCACCGAGAAGCCGCTCACATTTGCCATTACCGGTTTGTGAAAGACCTCTTTCAGCTCGGGAAGCTCGTGCTTTATCACGTGATGAACGCCCGGGTTCTGCAGGCCCACCGCATTCAGCATTCCATCCGGGCATTCCGCGATGCGCGGCGCCGGATTGCCGAAGCGCGACTCCCAGGTGGTGCCTTTAAATGAAAATGTACCCAGGATATTGATATCATACAGCTTTGCGAACTCCATCCCGTAACCGAATGTGCCCGAAGCGGGGATCACCGGATTGTCGATGCGGATGCCGCAAAGATCCACACTCAGATCTGCCATAAGATCTCCTCCCTCCGAAGCACCGGTCCGTCAGTACAGATGCGTTTGTATCCCGTCACAGTCCTGCAGGAACAGCCCATGCAGGCGCCGAAGCCGCAGCCCATGCGTTCTTCAAACGAGAACTGCGCCGGACATGCCGTGGCGCGGTACACAGCCCGAAGCATCGGTTCCGGTCCGCAGGCAAAGATATAGCTTGCCTCAGCTGGCAGCGCATCGGTCACAAAGCCCTTAGTACCCGCGCTTCCGTCCATCGTGGCGATGCTCACCCCGCATCCCAGCGCCTCAAGGTCATCTTTAAGTATTATCTCACGCGCCGTATTAAAGCCAAGTACGGCACTTACTTTTTTCCCCTGCGCGCGCAGACTTTTTGCCAGCAGAAGCAGCGGAGGCGTTCCGACACCGCCGCCGACGAGCAGCGGCGCATCTCCGGCCGATGAAATATCATAGCCGTTTCCGAGTCCGGTCAGCACATCCAGCTCCTGTCCGGGCTGCATGCATGCCATCTGCTCCGTACCGTGTCCGACCACCTTGTATACCAGCCACAGCTCTCCGTCCACGCAGTCGCACACGGAGATCGGCCGGCGCAGGAATAAGCCGTCCAGCCTGATATTTACGAACTGACCCGGCGCGGTGACCGCGGAAGTATCCCCGCACAGGCGCATGGAGTATACGTCCGTCGCGATCCGCTTATTTTCGGTTATGGTAAAAATACTCTGTTTCATACTTATGCGTCGATAGTGGAGATCGTCAGCGTCGTCTCCTCCAGTACGTCCAGCAGGACCTTTACGGTATCAAGCGAGGTGAATACCGTTACGTTATTCTCGGTCGCGAGCAGCCGTATGCGCGCCCCGTCCGTGCTCTTTGACAGGTTGCCGACCTCGCGCGTATTTATCACGTATGAGATATGCCCGCGGCGGATCGCCTCCGGGATCTCGTCGCTGCCGTCACTGATCTTTTTATAGGCGTGCGTACGGATACCGTGATCCTTGAAATACTGCGCCGTCCCGCTGGTAGCCTCGATATTGAAGCCGAGGTTGTAGAACCTGCGGATCAGCGGAAGCACCTCGGGCTTGTCCTGATCCGATACAGTCGCGAAGACCGTGCCGTAATTCAGGACCTTCACTCCGGCGGCCTGAAGCGCCTTGTACAGCGCGCGGTTGAGCTTGTCGTCATAACCGATGGCCTCTCCCGTGGATTTCATCTCCGGCGAGAGATAGGAGTCCAGTCCCTTTATCTTGTTGAATGAGAACACCGGCACCTTTACGTAGTAGCGTTTCTTTTCGTCCGGATATATGTCAAAGATGCCCTGCTCCTTCAGGCTCCTGCCCAGGATCACCTCCGTCGCGATGTCGGCCAGGCTGTATCCCGTAGCCTTTGACAGGAAAGGCACGGTACGCGACGAGCGCGGGTTGACCTCGATGATGAATACGTTGTCTTCCGAATCCACGATGAACTGGATATTGAACAGGCCCACGATGCCGATACCGAGTCCGAGCATCCTCGTATACTGCAGAATCACACCTTTTACCCTGTCGGAGATCGTAAAGGCGGGATACACGCTGATCGAGTCGCCGGAATGGATGCCGGTACGCTCCACCAGTTCCATGATGCCGGCCACAAATACGTTCCGGCCGTCGCAGATCGCGTCTACCTCCACCTCGCGGCCCTGTATATAGTGATCCACGAGCACGGGCTTGTCCGCGTCTATCGCAAAGGCATCCTGCAGATATTTACGCAGCTGAGTCTCATCCGCTACGATCTGCATGGCTCTTCCGCCCAGCACGAATGAAGGGCGCACGAGCACAGGGAAGCCGACCTCCTTTGCCGTCGCCACACCCTGCTCGATGGTCATTACCGCGCTGCCCTTCGGCTGAGGGATATTCAGATCCTTCAGGACCTTTTCAAAGCTGTCGCGGTTTTCCGCGCGTTCGATGGCCTCACGGTCGGTACCGATGATGGTCACTCCGCGGTCCACCAGAGGCTGCGCCAGATTGATCGCGGTCTGACCGCCCAGGCTGGCGATAACGCCCTCAGGCTTTTCGTAGTCCAGGATCGCCATAACGTCTTCCGTCGTAAGCGGCTCAAAATAAAGCTTATCCGCCGTGGTATAGTCCGTGGAGACCGTTTCGGGGTTATTGTTGATGATGATCGCCTCGTAGCCCGCGCGCCTGATGGTCTGCACCGCGTGGACCGTGGAGTAATCGAATTCCACGCCCTGACCGATGCGGATAGGGCCGGCGCCGAGGACTACGATCTTTTTCTTTTCAGTCAGGCGGCTGTCGTTTTTCCCGCTGTAGCTGGAATAAAGGTAAGGGATGTACATGCCTGTATGAAGCGTATCCACCATCCGGAATACGGGCGTGATCCCTTTGCTCCTGCGGCGCTCGTAGACCTCAACCTCCGTAAGGCCCCAGAGCTGTGCGATGCAGGCGTCGGAGAAGCCCATCTCTTTTGCCGCCGCGAGCACCTTAAGGCTGTTGACGTTCGTCTTCAGTTCGTTTTCCATCCCCACGATCCTGGCCAGACTCTCCAGGAAGAGTTCGGTGATCATGGTGATGCGGTGAAGCTTTTCGACGGAATAGCCGCGCCGCAGCAGCTCCGTCACCGCGAAAATGCTGTCAGAGCGGAATTCCGAAAGGTATTCCTCGATCTCTTCGTCTTTCATCGCGTCGAATTTATCCATATGGAGATGCCTTACGCCCGTCTCCAGGGAACGTACGCTTTTGAGCATGCACTCCTCCAGGTTCGAGCCGATGCCCATCACCTCTCCCGTTGCCTTCATCTGCGTACCAAGCGTATTGGGCGCCATCGGGAATTTATCAAACGGGAAGCGCGGGAACTTGGCCACGATATAGTCCAGGGACGGCTCGATGGCCGCAGTACCTCCTGCCACTGGGATCTCTGAAAGGAGCATGCCCAGCGCGATCTTCGCCGTGACACGCGCGATCGGGTAGCCGCTCGCCTTTGAGGCAAGCGCCGAGGAGCGTGACACGCGCGGATTAACTTCGATCAGGAAATACTCGCTGGAGGCGGGATTCAGGGCAAACTGCACATTGCAGCCTCCTTCGATCTTCAGCTCCCTTATGATCTTTATGGCGGAGTCATTCAGCATCTTCAGGTCATGATCGTTAAGCGAGAGTATCGGCGCCACCACGATCGAATCGCCCGTATGAACGCCGACCGGATCCACGTTTTCCATGCCGCAGATAGTGATCGCATTGTCCGCGGAGTCGCGCATAACCTCAAATTCGATCTCCTTATATCCCCTGACGCTCTTTTCCACGAGCACCTGATGCACGGGTGAGAGCGCAAAGGCGTTAGGAGCCATAAGCTCCATCTCTTCGACTGAATTTACGAAACCGCCGCCGGTCCCGCCCAGCGTAAAGGCGGGGCGCAGCACCACCGGATAGCCGATGCTCTCAGCCGCAGTCATGGCCTCCTCCACGCTGTATGTGATCTCAGAGGGGATCACGGGCTCACCTATGGACTGGCACATCTCCTTGAACAGCTCGCGGTCCTCCGCGCGCCTGATGGAGTCGCTCGGCGTACCGAGCAGCAGGGTGCCGCATTCCTTGAGCACTCCCTTTTCCTCCAGCTGGATCGCCAGGTTCAGACCTGTCTGCCCGCCTATTCCGGGAACGATCGCGTCCGGGCGCTCATAGCGCAGGATCTTCGCGATATATTCCAGCGTCAAAGGCTCCATGTACACCTTATCCGCGATAGAGGTATCCGTCATTATGGTAGCGGGGTTCGAGTTGCACAGGATCACCTCGTAACCCTCTTCCTTGAGTGCCAGACACGCCTGCGTGCCCGCATAATCAAACTCGGCGGCCTGCCCGATCACGATGGGACCGCTGCCGATGATAAGTACCTTTTTGATGTCCGTCCGTTTTGCCATATTATCCTCCTCCGTTGATATTCCTCTTCCTAACTTCTAAGATATACCAGTTTTCCGCCGCAGACAGTCGCCAGGCAGCGTCCGGATACCCGCATCCCCTCAAAGGGTGTGGATCTGCCGAGGCTGAGGAAGTCCGCGGGATCGATCTCGTATTCCTCATTCAGATCCCATACCGTAAGATCATCCGGCCGCGCGGCGATACCGAACCGCCTGCGCGGATTTGTGACCAGCAGCTCCAGGAGCCTTCCCATCGGGATCACACCTGTCTTCACCAGCTTTGTGTAGACTACCGGGAATGCCGTCTCCAGACCGACGATGCCGAAAGCGCTTCCGGCCAGGCCGCGCGACTTTTCCTGCGCGCTGTGAGGCGCATGATCCGTAGCCAGGATGTCTATGGTGCCGTCACAGACTCCCTCGATCAGCGCCAGGCGGTCTGCCTCGCTGCGGATCGGAGGATTCATCTTGAAACGGCCGTCCTCCTGAAGATCGTTTTCATCAAGCACCAGATAATGCGGAGCGGTCTCGCAGGTGATGTCCACGCCGTCCGCCTTTGCCCTGCGTATCAGGTCGACGCTCTCACGGCAAGAGATATGGCACACATGGAATGCGCATCCGGTCTCTTTTGCCAGAGCGATATCGCGCTCGATCTCTCTCCATTCGCTTTCGCTGCAGATGCCGGCGTAGCCGTGTTTCTTTGCATATATTCCATCGTGGATGCAGCCGCCGCGAAGCAGGGAATTGACCTCACAGTGGGCTGCGATCAGCTTACCCAGCGCCTTTGCGCGCCGCATGGCCTCACGCATCACGGCCTCATCCTGCACGCCGCGCCCGTCGTCCGAAAAGGCCGCCACATATGGAGCCAGGCCCTCCAGATCAGCTATGGTCACGCCTTTTTCGTCCGCAGTGATCGCTCCGTAGGGGTACACCGGCACCGCCGCGTCCCGGGCGATGATATCCAGCTGCGGACGCAGTTTTTCCGGGCAGTCCGGCACCGGGTCCAGATTCGGCATGGTGCAGACCGCGGTATAGCCGCCGTGAGCAGCCGCACGCGTTCCCGCCGCAATGGTCTCTTTATAAGAAAAACCCGGCTCACGCAGATGCGCATGCACCTCGCAGAAACCGGGAAAAACAGTATATTTGGAGGAGGATACCCCCTCTGTCAGTTCCTTTGGAAGCAGTCCTTCCAGCAATTTTATATTGACGTCCGTCATCCTGACTCCTTTGCCTTTCTTCCCTTGCCTCCCCGGGTACCGGGAAGCGCCGCGATCCCGACTGCCATAAAAAAAACCCGCTCAGACTTTAAGCGGGGAATTGCGCAAACATACAGGCAGTCCGCAGACTGCAGCAGGTAATCTTGCCGATCTCTCTGGGTCGCTTAAAGATTTCTCATATTTTATAACACGGCAGACAGCCGGCTGTCAATGGCGGAATTCAGAATTTTGACTGGCCAATCGCACTCTCTTTTCTATGGGTGAGAACTCTGAGCCTTCAAAGCCACCGTCCTCTATCTGAACTGGAGCAAGAGACCGAGACTCTATAACGCTGAGCGCATATGCTTGGTACTCTGGTATCTCAGAAAGCCGGCTTGGAATTACGTGTCGATTATTGGCGTTTTCAGATGGAATTTAGTGTTATTTTTGATTCATATATTGCATTGTTTTCCATCCAGTGTTATGATAAACCCATATCAGATTCCAGGGAAGGAGAATTGCCATGTATATGTACCGAAAGGTCTCTGAATATCTGAAGCAGTGGAAAGACAGTAAATACCGAAAGCCTCTGATCATCCAGGGTGCCCGGCAGGTTGGAAAGACTTACGCTATTCTCGAGTTTGGACGGCAGCACTACGACAATGTTGCCTATTTCAATTTCCAGACCAGTGAAT
>JAFSTX010000062.1 GCA_017445585.1 Lachnospiraceae bacterium | reverse complement strand
TGGGGCTGGAACGCCGCCTATGCCACCATCCTCGTCTCCGCCATAGCCGGCGGCCTCGCACTGCGTATCGTCGCCGGCGACGTGCCTTCGAATCTGAAGGACCGCACGGTCTTCTCTCTGGATATGGGATCACTCGTAGCGGGCGCCAAATACCGCGGCGAGTTTGAGGAACGTCTCAAGGCCGTACTGACCGAAGTAAAGGAAAGCGACGGACAGATCATCCTGTTTATCGATGAGCTGCATACCATCGTCGGCGCTGGCAAGACCGACGGCGCCATGGACGCCGGAAACCTTCTCAAGCCCATGCTGGCCAGAGGCGAGCTGCACTGCATCGGCGCGACGACACTTAATGAATACCGCCAGTACATAGAAAAAGACGCAGCCCTTGAGCGCCGTTTCCAGCCTGTACTGGTAGATGAGCCCTCGGTGGAGGACACGATCTCGATACTGCGAGGCCTGAAGCAGCGCTACGAGGTCTTCCACGGCGTGAAGATCCACGATCAGGCTCTGATCGCTGCGGCTACGCTCTCTAACCGCTATATTTCCGACAGATTCCTGCCGGACAAAGCCATCGACCTCGTGGACGAGGCCTGTGCGATGATCCACACGGAGCTCGACTCCATGCCGACAGAAATGGACGAATGCAGCCGCAGGATCATGCAGCTCGAAATCGAGGAAGCCGCGCTAAAGAAAGAGACCGACAAACTCAGTCAGGAGCATCTCGCGGACCTGCGCCGCGAGCTGGCCGAGCTCAGGGATAAATTCAACGCCATGAAAGCAAAGTGGCAGAATGAAAAGGACGCTATTACAAAGGTCCAGAAGCTCCGCGAGGAGATAGACAAGGTCAACGGCGAGATTGAATCCGCTCAGCGCCGCTACGATCTTAACCGCGCGGCAGAGCTCCAGTACGGGCGCCTGCCCCAGCTCAAAAAAGAGCTTGAGGAGACCGAGGCGGTCGCCGCAGAGGCAAAAGCATCTGACAGCTCGCTCCTGCGCGATCAGGTCACCGAAGAGGAGATCGCGAGAATAGTGGCCAAATGGACCGGCATCCCTGTGTCGAAGCTCATGGAGGGCGAACGGGAAAAGCTGCTCGGGCTTGACGGACTGCTCCACCGGAGGGTCATAGGCCAGGATGAGGCTGTAGAGCGTGTATCGGAGGCTATCCTGCGCTCGCGCGCCGGCATCCAGAATCCGAATCGTCCCATAGGCTCTTTCCTTTTCCTCGGGCCGACCGGCGTCGGAAAGACGGAGCTTGCCAAGGCGCTTGCCGAGGCGCTTTTTGACGATGAAAAGAGCATGGTCCGTATCGACATGAGCGAATATATGGAGAAGTATTCGGTCAGCCGTCTGATCGGAGCTCCTCCCGGATACGTGGGATATGATGAGGGCGGACAGCTCACCGAAGCAGTGCGCCGCAAGCCTTACGCCGTCGTGCTTTTTGACGAAGTGGAAAAGGCGCATCCCGATGTATTCAATATCCTGCTTCAGGTGCTGGATGACGGCAGGATCACGGACTCCCAGGGCAGGACCGTGGACTTCAAGAATACTATTATTATTCTGACTTCGAATCTGGGTTCCTCGATACTGCTCGATGGAATAGGACCCGACGGAAGGATCTCCGGAGAAGCACGGGATCAGGTGAATGCTCTGCTCAGACAGAATTTCCGGCCTGAATTTCTGAACCGTCTGGATGAGATACTGACTTTCTCTCCTCTCGGCGAGGAGCAGATACGCAAGATCGTTTATCTGCAGCTTGATGATCTCAACCGCAGGCTGAAGGACAAGGATATCCAGGCTTCTCTGACGGATGCTGCCGTGGATCTGATCATCAGCGAGAGTTATGACCCGAGCTTTGGAGCGCGCCCGATCAAGCGCTATCTGCAGCGCCACGTGGAGACGCTTCTCGCAAGGAAGATCATCGGCGGCGAGCTCGTCCCCGGGCAGCCGGTGACCATCGACGCCGAGGGCGGTCAGCTCGTGATCCGGTAAGCCGGCGATAGCAGAGACTGCGCGGCATTTTTACGGGGACGATGCGGACGAGCCGGCGCGAGCCGGTCCGCAAGCTACGAACCGTGCGGCTTTTCCGGAAACGATGCGGACGAGCCGGCACGAGCCGGTTCCTGCAAAAACAATACGGCTGGGAGATATTGGCGCCATATACGAAAGCGCATATCTCCCAGCCGTTTGTTTTCTGCGGACCAGTCTCGCTGGCTGCCGCATATGTTTCCGGAAAATGCCGCACGGTTCTTTGCTTACGCAGACTCCGGTATTTACCGCATGCTTTGCAGCTGCGAAAAGACCTTGCCGATGGAATCGTTTATCTCAAGGTCATTCTCCGGATCGAGCCGCAGCTGCAGCGGGTCGCGGTTTATGACCACCATGTGTTTTCCGTTAAAATAGTGGATATATGAAGCGGCGGGATAGACCGAGAGCGACGTCCCGCCGATAATCAGCATGTCCGCCCGGCTGATGGCGTTGATCGCGCCGCGGACGGCGTCCTCGGGAAGGGATTCCTCATAGAGCGTAACGTCGCAGCGTACGGTGCCGCCGCAGCTGCAGCGAGGTATCGGCTGGGGGGAGTCATAGATAAAGTCAGGCCCGTAGCTTTTGCCGCATTTCATGCAGTAGTTTCTGAGAGTGCTGCCGTGGATCTCGTATACTTTCCTGCTGCCGGCCTTCTGATGCAGTCCGTCAATATTCTGTGTGACTACGGCATCGAGCTTTCCGCGCTCTTCAAGCTCCGCGAGGAATCTGTGCGCCGCGTTTGGCTCGACGTTCCTCGCGTCCATCTTCTGCCTGTAAAACTCAAAAAACACGTCGGGATGAAGCACCAGGCAGCTGTGGCTGAGCAGATATTCCGGCGTATAGTCTTCAAATCTCACGTCATGCTGATTATACAGGCCGTCCTTTGACCGGAAATCAGGCACTCCGCTCTCCGTCGAGACTCCGGCTCCGCCGAAAAAAACTATCCGGTTCGACTCTTCTATCCATTTTCCGAGCTTTTCGATATCAGTCATTTTCCACCTCACGTATGTTCTTCTCCCTGTGATACAGGCCGCCCCCGTCCCGCCGGACCGGCATGATCAGCTATCAAAAAACCGGACGGGCTCCGTTACCTTCCCTCCAACATCGCCAGCAGGCTCCTCAGGCGGATATTCACCGCTCCCATATTCGATATCTCATCGATCTTGATCTGTGTATAATCTCTCCCCGCGCTCTCTAGGATCTCCCTGACCTCGTCCGTAGTGATGGCGTCGACGCCGCATCCGAACGAAACGAGCTGTACGAGATGCAGCCTTTTGTCGGGATCATTTTCGGCGATATATTTTGCGGCGGAATACATGCGTGCGTGATAAGTCCACTGATTACGGACTCCTGTCTTAAAACGCTCCGTCTGGCCGCTCAGCGCATCCTCCGTAACGACGACCGTACCCAGGTCGCACATCAGCCGGTCGATGCCGTGGCTGACTTCCGGATCGAGATGGTAGGGCCTGCCGCAGAGCACCATGACCTGACGGCCCTGCTCCCTCGCAAGAGCGATAAACTCACGGCCCTTCCTCCTGATCTCCTCCCGGTACGAATGATACTCTTTGTATGCAGCCTTGACGGCGGCGCGGATCTGACGCGCATCGAAATGCCCGAAGTATTTATCCATGACCGCCGCTATCCTGCTCCCGAACTGCTTTGGATCCGCGAGGCTCATGAAATCATCGATAAACACACTGCCCCCGAGCTCTTTCACGTTCATCTTGAGGACCTGCGGATAATAGGCGACGACCGGGCAGTTGTAGTGATCTATGCCCATACCTTCTTCGATGTTATAGCTCATATCCGGATAAAATACCGCGTCAGGCTTATGTTCAAGAAGCCAGTCGAGATGGCCGTGCATGAGTTTCGCGGGGTAGCAGGCGGTATCGGAAGGAATGGTATGCTGTCCACGGCGGTAGAGAGCACGGTTTGAATCGGGGCTTACGAGCACATTGAAGCCGAGCTCGGTAAAGAACCTGTGCCAGAAGGGGAGCAGGTCGTAGAAGTTCAGCCCCATCGGTATGCCGATCGTCCGCCGCGATGGGTCGATCTCGTTCCTGCGGTAAGCAGCCAGAAGTTCCCGTTTGTATTCATACAGGTTGTATTGCTCTCCGCCGCTCTCTGCGCGCAGAGGCTTGCTGCAGCGGTTGCCGGCGATGTATTTCTTGCCGCCCGAGAAAGTGTTGATCGTAAGGCGGCAGGCGTTGGGACAGCCCTTGCAGGTGACAGTGCGTGATTCGTGCACGAAATCCAGGAGTTCCTCGCGGGTGATCAGAGACGAGCGGCGCGGGCTTTCACCGGCAGAGTTTTCTGCGCCATCCGCGGCATTGCCGCTGCCATCCCCGGCGGCCTTCTGCGCGGCGTAGAGCGCGCAGCCGTAGGCTCCCATGATGCCCGCATATCCAGAGCGCACCACCTCGTGGCCTATCTCCTGCTCAAAGGCGCGCAGCACACAGTCGTTGAGGAACGTGCCGCCCTGCACCACTATGCTTTTCCCGAGTCTTGAGGGATCTCCGCAACGGATGACCTTGTACAGCGCGTTCTTGACTACACTGATGGAAAGCCCGGCGGCGATATCTTCTATCGACGTGCCGTCCTTCTGCGCCTGTTTTACCGAACTGTTCATAAAGACCGTACAGCGTGAGCCGAGGTCCACCGGTGCCGGAGCAAAAAGCCCCATGCGGCTGAATTGCTCGGTCGTAAGTCCGAGCGTCTGGGCAAAGGCCTGGAGGAATGATCCGCATCCCGAGGAACAGGCTTCGTTCAGGAACAGGCTGTCGATAAGACCACCCTTTATGCGGAAGCATTTGATATCCTGACCCCCGATATCCAGTATGAAGTCCACGTCAGGCCTGAAGCGCCTGGCCGCGGTAAAATGCGCCACCGTCTCAACGATCCCCCAGTCTATGCCAAAGGCGGCCCGTATGATCTGCTCGCCGTAGCCGGTCACGGCAGAACCCGCGATCTTAACATTCGGGAACTCGCGGTACAGCGCGGAAAGATATTTTTTGATGGCGTCTACGGGATTGCCGTTATTTCTCGTATAAAACGGACGGAACACATTGCCCTCTCCGTCGCATAGCACTGCCTTTACCGTAGTCGAGCCCGCATCCACTCCCAGGAACATGGTGCCCTGGGGCTCGCGCAGCTCGCGTATGCCCTTTGAGGCCTCTGCATGGCGTTCTTTGAAAGCCTCGTATTCCTTTGTGTTTTTGAACAGGGGCCTGGCGCTCCCGTACTCCGAGCTTCCCTTGAAGCCACGGATCAGCTCGAGCAGCCCGTCAGAGTCCGTCGCGGCGCCGACACCGGCCAGTACAGAGCCGATCGCCACGAAATAAAGCGAATTCTCCGGACATGTACCCTTGACGCCAAGCACGTCATCAAAGCTCCTGCGAAGCTCAGAAAGGAAGTGCAGCGGTCCGCCCAGATACAGCACACTGCCGGTGATCCTGCGCCCCTGAGCAAGTCCGCCTATGGTCTGATTCACCACGGCGTAGAGGATGCCTGCAGCCACGTCCTCATGGCGCGCGCCCTGATTGAGCAGCGGCTGGACGTCGGATTTGGCAAAAACACCGCAGCGCGAGGCTATCGGGTAGATCGTCTCGTGGCGCGAGGCAAGTTCGTTCATCTGATCGGGCGTGACCTGCAGGAGCGTTGCCATCTGGTCGATAAATGCTCCCGTGCCTCCTGCGCAGGTGCCGTTCATGCGCATCTCGAAGCCGCCGCTCAGGAACAGTATCTTTGCGTCCTCTCCGCCAAGCTCGATGACTGCGTCCGTCCCGGGGCAGAGCTTCTCCACGGCAAGTTTCTCGGCGTATACCTCCTGCACGAAGGGCAGACCGAGCTTTTCAGCGAAACCCATGCCCGCGGAACCTGAGATGGCCACCCGCAGTTCCTCTCCTTCGAGGTCCTCTCCGAGGGAGCGCACTATCTCCTCCAGGATCTCGCGGACCCTGGACAGATGCCGTCTGTAATCGCTGGCGAGGATATTTCCCCCCTCGTCCATAAGAACATATTTTATTGTGGTCGACCCGATGTCGATACCGAGATGCTTCATAAATGTACTGCCTTATGGCATGTCCTTTGCTGTATACTGTTATCCGTCCGAAAAAACGTCAGTTCTCTCCCGCCATTGCGAGCATGAGCTTGATCCGGTTCTCCTGATTGACCTTCGACGCGCCCGCATCGTAATCGATTGGAAAAATATTCGCGTCAGGATACAGCTCACGCAGTCTTCGGACGGTACCCTTGCCCACGATATGGTTCGGAAGGCAGCCAAAGGGCTGTGCACAGACTATATTTGTGTACCCCTTTTCTATCATTCCCGCGGCCTCACCGGGAAGTAGCCAGCCCTCTCCCATCTTGACGCCGCGGTCTATGACCTGATCTGCGAGGCGCTTCACTTCGTCAAAAGCCACCGGCGCCGTAAACTCCGGATATGGTTTTATGGCCTCTATCAGCCAGTCCTCCCACTTCACGGTAAGGTTCTCGGCGAATCTGCCCCCGCGGCGCAGCCATGAACTGCCGCCATAATACTCATAGTTCTTTTCTACGTTCGCCACGCAGTACTGGAAGAAGCCAAGCACGCCCGGAACCATATATTCACAGCCCTGTGAGAGCAGGAACTTCTCGAGACCGTTATTGCCGAATGATGAATATTTTACATATATCTCGCCGACGATGCCGACCTTTGTCGCCTTGCACATCCTGCGCGGGATCCCGTGGAAGTCCTTCGCTATCGCAGCGAGGTTCTTTTTCATGGCGGATGCCGTAAGTCCTCTGTGACGGCGGAACTGCTCAGTCAGATCGCGGATCCATTTTTTGACCAGTCTTTCTGTATCTCCCGGATTCACCTCGTAGGGCAGGCACTGATTCTTAAGGAGCATCAGCATGTCTCCGTATGTCAGGATGCGCAGTCCCGTTGCAAACATCATCGGTGTGATCTTAAAGCCGCTGTATTTTTCAAGCCCGCCGAAGCTGAGCGATATTACCGGCACGTAATCCATGCCCATATTGTGCAGGGCCTTGCGCAGCAGGAAGATATAATTCGAAGCTCTGCAGCCGCCGCCGGTCTGGAACTGTATCAGCGCGGTCCTGTGCGGATCGTAGTCCCCGCAGGTGAGTGCATAGAGCTGCTGGCCCACCGTACAGATCGCCGGGTAGCAGACGTCGTTGTGCAGATATTTCAGGCCGGTATCGATGACCGCCTTGCCCTCGTAATGCGCCACCACCAGATTGTAGCCGTATGAACGAAAAAGCTCGGCAATCAACTCCATATGCGTCGGAAAGATGTCCGGCGCAATGATGGTGTAGTCTTTTTTCATTTCCTTTGTGAAGTCCATAAACACCTCTGTTTATTGATTCTACCAAAAAAGCGCGGTTTTCTCAACCACGCCCTGATAGGCAAAAAGCCTCCTGTGTCCTACGTCTCATGTCAGCCAAGCAGTATTTTCCCGAGCTCGGACGCATCGTCGGCGATATAGTCTGCCCCGGCGCTGATAAGGCTCTCTCTGCTGCCGAACCCGTACGTCACGCCGATCGAAGCGACCCCGGCGTCTCTCGCCCCGAGTATGTCATAACTGGTATCGCCGATCATCACGCACTCTTCCTTTTTGAGGCCGAGCACATCTGCGGCCACGAGTATGAGGCCGGACTTGTTCGAGTCCCTGACTGCCGGCGCCGGCGCGGAGATGTATGTAAAATACTTCCGCAGCCCTATGTGTTCGAGTATCTTTCCGGAGAACATCTCAGGCTTGCTGGTCACGAGCACGAGGCATCTGCCTGCGTCATAAAGCCTCTCTATCAGACCGGGGATCCCAGGATACACATCCACGTCGTAGAGCCTTCCTGCTTCGTAATCCGCCCGGTAATCCCTCACACCGCGCAGAGCATCCTCTTCGCTCATGCCGTACTCCCTGACAAAAGAATCGTAGAGCGAGGGTCCGATAAAGGTTCGCAGCTTTTCGACGGGCTGATCCTCGATACCCTGCAGACTCAGGGCATGCCTTACGGATCCGGTTATGGCCCGTTCGGAGTCGGTCAGCGTACCGTCCAGATCAAACATTATGTTCCTGTACATCTTTCTTTCCTTCAGCAAATAGTAATATCAGGCAGGCAAGTCTCACTGACGCTCCCGCGATCACCGCCCAGAGCGGCCATACACGCACCGCACGCAGCGGCAGGAACCTTGCGGCCAGATCCGCCGCTATCAGCGCCATCAGCACATATCTGACTATCCGCGCTCTCCTGCCGGAAAGCAGTCTTTTCATTACCGGCCCGAAAATCAGCGCCCCGATGCTTAGCGCAAAGTATACGGCAAGCTCGCTGAGGCTGAGATGATAGATGAGCGAAAGCAGCATCACGCTCCACACGGGCAGCGAGGTCATTCCCAGATCAAAGAGAACCGAGGCCGCGTTTTCGCGGGTAAAAATGCTGTATGAGCCGGCCGCTATCAGCACATATACGAGCGGAAGCATCGCAGCGATCTGCATTGCGGCTATATAGGCCCGGCCTCCCGAGATGGATTTATGAAAGAATGATTTTTTCATCCCGCCACCTCCTCTGCCGTGTGCTCCAGATAATAATTCTCGCGCTCATCCGTCAGCGCCCGATCATCCCTGACCTCGTATACCGTCTCGCCCGTCGCAGGGTCGAGCAGACATACTACCGCGCTGCCTTCCTCCATGCGAAGCTCCGGATCAGCAGCCGCGTAAAGTCTGTAGAGAGGATCTGTCTCCGGGAACCAGTTCGGCATGACAACTCCTTCAAAGCACAGCAGCGATCCGTCCGCGCATCTGCCGCGCAGCATCGTATTTTCCAGCACGGTCTCCTTTGTAAAGGTCGTAAGGTCGATCCGTACCAGATCGCTCGTCATGAAGCCGAGTCTTGTCATGTGATATTCATTGCAGTAGAGGGTATCTCCGCATACAGCGGCGCCCCAGTCGTATCCGAAATATCCCTCCGCGAGCAGCCCGGAGTAGTAATCGTCTCCCGCGTAGATGCCGCTCGGCTTGAAGGTGGTGTACTGTACATAGAGCCCCGTGTCCTCTATCTCATACTGAGCGTTCGTAATGGAACGGTCCGACATGTCATAGAGAATCACCGTGACAAAGAGGAAAAGAGCGGAAAAAAGGACTACTATCAGTAGAAAACTGTTAAGACTGAACCTGGATCTTATCACTGTCTGACTCCCGTCTCAAAGCTGGATATGGCTTCTTCCATCATTTCCTTATCGGTGCCGGAAATACTGACGACACACGCGAGTCCTCTGCTGATCGACACAAAGATCGACTCGCGGATCACACTCCCGCCCGAATTGCCTTCGACCTCCATGCAGTACTGCGTGCCGCCGCCAAAAGGACGCGAAACGACCTCGGTCCTGATATCCTTCAGACCGATTTGCGCAAGTTCTGCTTCCGTGGAGGACAAGGACGCAGCCAGGAACTGGTATGCGTCATTTACGGGCGTTGCCTGCAGGATAATATTAACATTGCACTTAGTCAGATCTTTCGGTCCGGCCATCATCTCCATAAAGAATCCGTTTGACTCAAGGCAGCTTTGCAGGACCTCATCGTCTATGACGGTTGTTTTGATCCCGTTCTGATTGCAGAGATAAGTATCGCTCATAAGTTCCCATCCCTCGGGAAGCGTGAAACTGATATCCAGGGAATCGTTCGTATACACGCCGTTCTCTGCAGTGCCGTGGCTGAGGATCACCTCGGAACCCGCGCCGGGATCCGAAGCCCTTTTTGCAGGCACGTCCGAGTCCGCTCCCCAGATCCTCACGCGGCATTCGGGAGCCAGATACATTCCGTCGCCTTCGGAGACTCCGTAGGTATCATAGAATTCGTCATACATCTGGACATTAACGTTTACCCGCAGATAATCCATGGGGTGCTCGTCCACCAGGGAAAGGACCTGCTGAGTGGCAGCGTCTCTGACCTCACCGTAGACCCTTGCAAGTTTTTCAAAGAAGAGCTTGTAGTCAAAGCCCGGAATCTCCCGGGCATGACGCAGCAGGACCTGAATCGAGCACAGATCCGACGCCGCCTCGCCGCTCAGTTTGACGCCGTCCGCGGATTTGCCGTCAAAGATGCTTATACCGTTATAATAGTCCACCAGCGCATCTCGTCTCGCCAGAAAAGCCTCGGCATCGCTGTCCGAGAAAAGGAGTCTGCCTCTCCCGTAGGCGTCGTACTGGCTTCCGAGGTAATCAAAGCCGTGACTGATCTCATGTCCGATCACATATCCGAGCGTACCCATCAACTCCTCATCGGTCATGTCTGATGTGTACATATTTGAAGTAACTATACCGGGATAGACGTTGATCGAGTTTGATTCCTGATCGTAAAAAGCATTTTGGACCGTAGGTGAATACACGTTCCACACGGCCATAGCCTGTGCCTTTTGTCCGATCAGAGCGTTCACGCGGTCATTGTGCCAGGCCTTGAGCGTGAGGTAATTGCCGAGCAGCGTTCCGCCCCTGTCCGAAGGGACGAGCTTCAGGCCGGTGTAATCCGCGTATCCGCCCTCGGGGCTGAGGATACACAGACGCATTTTGTCTAGTTTTTCCGCGATCTGCAGCTTTACGCCGGAGCTGATCCATTCCGTCTCTGCGATGAGAGTCTTATATGCACCGATCAGATCCCGCGAAAGCTTTTCTATACGTTCCGCGGCATCGGGGCCGAGACCTTTCTCCACATACAGTCTGCCGATGAGATGTCCGAACGTCTCCACTTCCTCACAGGCTCCGTAAGCGTTGTCAGCAGCATCGTAATCAGTATCTCCGATCATTTCACGGTATGCGTCCTTGGGAGACGGATCCAGATACGGGCTGCACTCGTCGAGGATCTTTGCTACCGCGAGTTCCTTGATCGTCTCCAGATTATCGTCCGTCCATATGTCATTCAGGCTTTTAAGCCACTGTGAATGAGACACATGGAACCTGGGCGACGCGTCCCTGCCGGATCTGATCAGGATCTGTTTTATGGGGAAAGACGGGCAGATCGACTGGAGAGTGTCTATGTCATAACTCTCGTTCGACTCTGTCATGGCGCCGTAATTCATAGTCATATAGAGGTTGGAATAGTCGCAGTCTTTTACATAGGACTTCTCCAGATCCAGGATCTCCATCAGGATCTCCTGTGCTCTCGGCGCATATTCGCTAATGCGGCCTATATCGATGATTAGTTCACTTCCCTTGGTCAGCAGCACCGTCTGTCTGGCCCAGGTAATCTCCGGATCGTCCGAATCATGGTAATACTCGACGCCCGAGAGACTGTCGGCAAAGAGCAGCCGCGGGATGATCATGACCTCGTTCACTCCGCTCATGTCATGTGGAGATACTATGGTCAGCAGGAAAGGATCAAAGGGGAAATCATCCGCCGTGAGCACTTCGTTCAGCTCCGCGATGCTCCCCGCATCCATAATGCTGTCGATATAGGGACGAAGCCCGGATATTCCGGCTTTTTTCAGAGCCCTCAGATCATGGGCCTGATCATAAAAAATGCGAAGCTGCGCGATCTCAGGATTGTCCGCGGAGCTCTCAGCAAGGACTTTTTCCACCAGTTCCATAAGCTCCTCGGACCCGGAGAGCATTACGCTTGAATTCTCATCCTGGTGTTCTCTGATATAGTCATAATTACAGTTCAGATAAAAATCGTCTTTTTCCGAAGGCCGGTCATCCGGAAGATTTCCGCTTACATTCGAATTGACCCAGGGCTCGCCAAAGAGCGATTTTTCCTTCCAGAAATCACCGTATACACGCTGGGGCTCCGGCGGTACGGCAGGTTCTGAGGCCGCCTCGCTCTCTGATGTCGGTTCTTCGGATGAAACCGGCTCTGAAGCCGCCTCCGTCTGCATGGAGGATACACCTGCCGGCGCATCGTGTTTCTTCGTTGCTTTAACGATAAAAAATGCCGCCAGCGCGATTACCGCTACGGAGGCGATGATGATCAGTATCTTCTTTGCAAGTGAGTTCTTCATGACTTACCCCTTTTAACTGTTTTCATGCCTGACTCTTTCTGACCGAACCGCGGTCGCTTCAGACTTTTACCGAATCAAGGATAACATTTTTTCCGGCTTTTGTATAGATTATTGTGGCAGACCGCAGGCGACGAGGATAAAAAAAAGACCTTACGGTCCTTTTTAAGTCGAGGCGACGGGCAAAGCGGGCGAAACGCTGCCGGCGGCAGATGCAGTGAGCCCGCTTTGGGATGACATCCGATGAAGAAGCCCGCGAAGACGGGCGATGAATCGCCGATGTCATCCAGCGAATTCCATCAGGTTCGAATCCCAAGCCCGACAAAAAAGGACCTTACGGTCCTTTTTTAAGTCGAGGCGACGGGATTCGAACCCACGACCTCCGCGTCCCGAACGCGGCGCTCTACCAAGCTGAGCCACGCCTCGAACTGCTTATGCAGCCTTGTTATTATAATAGCTGTTTCTCTTTTCTGCAAGTATTTTCTGCATGATCGTCCGCCGGCGATCGTCTGCCGAGAAGTGCACGATCGTCAGCCGCGAGTGAACGATCCTCCGACGGCAGATTCTCCCCTGCATCTCCGGACGCCATCTCCCACGGATCCTGCAGGAGCCTGATCCCCATCAGCGTCAGCCCGCAGGCAGGTGCCTTTGGACCGGCCTGTGCGCGGTCGCGTGCCTCCAGAATCTCCGCCACCTTCTCCGGCGGCCAGAATCCCGTCCCCACGCGAAGAAGCGTACCGACTATGATCCTCACCATATTATAGAGGAATCCGGTTCCGCTCACGCGGATCCGTACCTCCGATCCCGGGATCTCGTCCAGGGGCTCAGCCGCGATCTCAAGTTGCGTCAGTGTGCGGATCGTAGCTTCCTTGTCGCTGTGGGCCGAGCAGAAGCTCCTGAAATCGTGCTCACCCACGAGGCACTTCGCTCCGCGCCGCATGGCCTCCACGTCCAGCGGCTGATAAAAGAAATGGCTGTATCGCCGGCGCAGTGGGCTCGGCACTTTCGCATTGTATATCACATATTCATAGGTCTTGATGCTGTCGCATTTTCTCGGATGAAAACCGGCAGGCACGAGACACGAGGAAGTGACCACGATGTCCTCCGGCAGCGACTGATTTATCGCGTAGCACATCTTCTCCGGCGGGATCTGCGACTCCGTATCAAAGACGCATAGATTGCCGCGGGAATGCACGCCGCTGTCCGTGCGGCTGACCCCGAGCACATGGACGTCCTCGCAGAGCAGGCGGCTAAGCTCCCTATCCAGCACCTCCTCCACAGTGATGCCGTTAGGCTGGATCTGCCAACCGCAGTAGTTCGTCCCGTCATATGCAACTGTAAGCATTATTCTCTTCATTTATTCAAAAACAGTCGCTGACCCCTGAAAAAGCAAAGGCTGTCTTTATCTTCATGCACTCAGATACGCCAGCGGCGCATAGATCTTAAGCAGGATCATTCCCGCCAGAAATGCCGCAATAATAAGGTAAGCCGCTATATCCCTGCCTGCGTAGCGCAGCGGATGCATACGGGTCCGTCCACGGCCGCCGTGATAGCATCGGGCTTCCATGGCATTCGCCAGATCCGACGCCCGCCTGAAAGCGGATACGAAAAGCGGGATCAGAAGCGGCACCAGCGCCTTTGCACGTCGCAGGAAACTGCCACTCTCAAAATCCGCGCCCCTCGCCATCTGAGCTTTCATTATCTTATCCAGCTCCTCATTCAGGATCGGTATGAACCGGAGAGCGATGGACATCATCATCGCGATCTCATGGACCGGGATCCTGATATAACTCAGGAAGCCGAGGCCCTTCTCGATGCCGTCCGTAAGCTGGTTAGGTGTGGTCGTATAGGTCATGAGCGCCGCGCCAAGGATCAGGCAGATAAGCCTCATCGCCATGAAAGCGGCGCGCCAGATGCCTTCTCTCGTGATCGTGATCTTCCAGACCGAGACCAGCACTTCACCGTCCGTCAGGAATAGATTGAATACCACGGAGAAAATCAGGATCACGAGCACGGGCTTAAGGCCCTTGAGCATGAACCCGAGCGGTATGCGCGAGCAGATAATCATCGCGGCGAGAAAAGCCGCGCCCAGCGCATATCCGGTGACGTCCTCCGCCAGAAAGACCGCCACCATATAGACCAGCGTCCCGAGGAGCTTAACTCTCGGATCGAGTCTGTGAAGTATGGAATTGCCGGGGTAATACTGCCCCAGTGTCATTTCTCTCAGCACTGCCTGTTCCTGCCTGCAGATCCGCCATGGCTCTTCATATATCCGAGAATGGCTTCCGCCACCTCGTCCACGGTGATCAGTCCCTTCGGTATATCCATTCCGGCCTTTCTCAGCTCATCCGCCACCTGTGTGGCCTGCGGCACGGAAAGCCCTATCTCCTCGAGCTTATCCCTCTGCGAAAAGATCTCTCTCGGAGTCCCGTCCATCACGACCCTGCCTCCGTACAGCGCCACGATCCGGTCGGCATATCCGGCCACGTCATCCATGCTGTGCGAGACAAGCACGATCCCGGTACCGCGGCTATCGTGCAGACCCCTGACAAGATCCAGCATCTCACGCCTGCCCTGAGGGTCAAGGCCCGCTGCAGGCTCGTCCAGAATGAGAAACTCCGGCTGCATCGCGAGGATCCCCGCGATAGCCACTCTCCTCTTCTGACCTCCTGAGAGATCAAATGGAGAACGCGTATGATCATCATCCGAAAAACCCACAGCCTCGAGAGCCTTTACCGCCCGTTCCCTGACTTCCTCCTCGGGAAGTCCGAGATTCCTGGGCCCGAAGCACACATCGCTCAGTATATCAGTTTCAAAAAGCTGATATTCCGGATACTGAAAGACCAGTCCGACCTTAGAGCGCAGTCCTTTGCGGTCGTAGTCTTCCGCATAGATACTCTCACCGTCGTAGAGGATATCCCCGGAGACGGCACGGAGCAGAAGGTTAAGATGCTGAACGAGAGTGGATTTGCCGGAACCCGTAGGGCCTATGACAGCGGTAAAGTCCTCACGCGAGAGCGTAAGATCTATCCCGTCCAGCACCACGCGCGCAGCTCTGTCCGCAGTCTTTTCATAACTGTAAAAAATATTCTTAAGTTCTATTGCCATGTGTTTTTGATCCCAACCAGCTCATCCACCAGCTGCTCCGGGGAGACTATTCCCTCCGGGAGAGGCACGCCCGCTTCTCGCAGCTTTCCTGCCAGGAGTGCCGCCTGAGGCAGCTCCAGAGCGCATTCCGTCAGTTTATCCGTTTGCGAAAAGACCTCCGCGGGCGTACCGTCCAGCACTATCCTGCCGTCATTCATCACGATCACACGGTCAGCCATGGCGGCCTCTTCCATATAATGAGTGATGAGAAGTACAGTCATATGCTCATCGCGGTTCAGGGAGCATATCACTTCCATGACTTCGCGTCTGCCTATGGGGTCAAGCATCGCGGTAGCCTCGTCGAGTATGATACATTCGGGTTTCATGGCCAGCGCTCCTGCTATCGCAACGCGCTGTTTCTGTCCGCCTGAGAGCCTGTTGGGCGAGCGTTTGGCGAACTCTGACATACCGACTGTGCCGAGCGCTTTTTCCACACGCTCCACTATCTCTCCTGAGGGGACGCCGAGATTCTCCGGCCCGAAAGCCACATCCTCCTCGACGACGCCCGCTATGATCTGATTGTCGGGATTCTGGAAGACCATGCCCACGCTCCTGCGCAGATCCCAGATCCGGTCCGCATCGGTCACGTCATAGCCGTTCACCGTAAGTCTGCCAAGCGTAGGCTGCGCGAGAGCGTTGATCAGCCTGGCGAGCGTGGATTTGCCGGAGCCGTTATGCCCGATGACCGCGACGAATTCGCCTGCTTCCACCTCAAAGCTGAGGCCCTTGAGCGCATGAACCCTGCCGGTGACGTTTCCGTCATCGTCACGGCTCTCATAGTCGTACATCAGTTTTTCGGCTTTGATGAATGGCATCTCTGCAGCCTCCGCGATCGGATGGTGTAAAAAAGTCCCTGACAGGAAAAAAGCGCCCCGCCCGAGGCGAGGCGCATAGGAGTCAGATTGTTATCTCTTGAGGAAATCCGGGATGTTGATGCTCCTCTCGGCTGTACCTGCAGTCCTGGGAGCGGCGGGGCGCTGAGCAAAGCTCTGGCCCTGGCCCTGTGATGCGGCAGTCTCGGGGGCCTTATATCCGGTCGAAGGAGCGGTGTATCCGCGTCCCGCGCCCGAGAAGTTCAGTCCGGGAGCTACCTTGGGGGCCTCCTGAGCAGCCGCTGGCTCCTCAAGACCCGTGGCGATGACGGTAATGGTGCACTCATCCTGAACGGTCTCGTCATAGCGGGCGCCGAAGATGATATTCGCGTTCTCGCCTGCGAGCTCCTGAACGAATGTCGCGGCCTCATTGGCCTCCATAAGGCCGATGTCACCGGAGATATTGATGATGACGTGGCTCGCACCGACGATGGTGGTCTCAAGCAGAGGACTGGAGACTGCCATCTTGACGGCCTCGATAGCCTTGTCGTCGCCATGTGCGGTGCCGATACCGATATGAGCGATGCCCTTATCAGTCATAACGGTCTGAACGTCGGCAAAGTCAAGGTTGATGAGTGCGGGCAGATTGATCAGATCAGTGATGCCCTGTACGGACTGCTGCAGCACCTCGTCAGCCTTCTTGAGGGCCTCGGGCATGGTGGTGCGGCGATCCACTATCTCAAGGAGCTTATCGTTAGGGATGACGATCAGAGTGTCTACGCTCTGGCGGAGCTTCTCAATGCCGGTCAGTGCGTTCTGCATGCGGACCTTTGCTTCGAAACGGAAGGGCTTCGTGACCACGCCTACGGTCAGAATGCCCAGATCCTTCGCGATCCTGGCGATGACAGGAGCCGCGCCTGTGCCGGTGCCGCCGCCCATACCGCATGTGACGAAGACCATATCGGCGCCTTTGATGGCGTTCGTGATGAGCTCCTCGCTCTCCTCAGCCGCCTTCTCACCGACTTCGGGCTGAGCTCCTGCTCCGAGTCCCTTCGTCAGTTTCTCGCCGATCTGGATGGCAGTGGGAGCCTTGCAGATCTGCAGGGCCTGTCTGTCTGTATTGATACCGATGAACTCGACGCCCTCGATATTGCTGTCTACCATTCTGTTAACCGCGTTGTTGCCCGCGCCGCCTATACCGACCACGATGATCTTGGCTGCGCTCTCTGATTTGTCTATCTTTATCTCAAGCAAAACCTTATCCTCCAATATCTACAGAATAACATAGTAACTATATGCGATTTCAACAAACTTTGCAAGTAAAAAAAACAGATTTGAAAAGATTTTGCATTCGTGGAAATCTCATTCATCGAAGAGCTCGTACTCCACCACCGTGCAGAGCAGATGATATACTGCTATGTGCTGTTCCTGGATCCGATATGTCTCCGTCTCAGGCATGATGAGCGCGATATCGCACAGCTTTGCAAGCCTGCCGCCGTCTCTGCCGGTAAGTCCGATGCAGGTCAGGCCCTTTGCAGCGGCTGTCATCACTGCGCACGCCACGTTTTTTGCATTTCCGGAAGTACTGATTCCGATGAGTACATCGCCGCCTCGTCCGTATGCGAGCACCTGCTGCGCGTATACGAGCTCGGGATCGACGTCATTGGCAAAGGCGGATATCGCCGCCGCGTGCCCCGCAAGTGAGATCGCTGGAAGCCCCTGCTGGAGCCTGGAAGCGATCATATGCCCCTCATCCGCAAAGCGCGCACTCATGTTCCGGTCAAATTCCTCCGTGACAGGGCGCCTGAGCATAAAGCCCTTGAGCAGTTCTCCCGCTATATGGTCGCAGTCTGCGCAGCTGCCGCCGTTGCCGCAAAGCAGGAGCTTGCCTCCCCGCGCGAAGGTATCCCTCAGCACCGATCCGGCACTCACGATCTCTTCCCGCAGAGGCGAGAGTTCCCCGTGCCTTGCAAAAAACTCATCAATGAACTTCAGCGTTTTCTCTTTCATTTTGCCTCCGTTTCCTTTGTCAGCGCTTTTTCATCAGTAAAATCTGTAGGTCTGCGAATCAGACGAAAAATCGAAGTTTTCCAGATGCAGCGTCCCGCTCCGTCCGTAGAGCTTTGGCAGAATATCTGCCATCACCGGCAGTTTGCCCTCGAGCTTGCTTCCGGTCCCGAGCAGTACGCTCACATCCCCCATGTACAGCCATATCTGGCTGCTGTTGTCAAAATGTATCCGTTCCACGATATTGATCAGATTCTTCTCCCCGTCTCCCCAGAGCACATTGCGCGAAGAAAGGAACTGAGTCACCTGGAGCAACTGGTTCAGAACTGTCCGGCTGCTTACCGGGAGAGTGCGCCCGAGCACCACGTAGTCGATATCCAGCCCCGTGATCTGCGGTATATCCGGATACCTGACAGTGCTGCTTTCCTGCACGAGCCCGTCCATATCGAAATACAGGCAGCTGTTCATGAACTCCACATAGGCCACTATCGGCTTCATCTTCACGTCGATCGTCGCCTCATGGAGCGAATCCAGGGAGACGGAGTAGTCCGCCACAAAGGGGATCTGCTCTTTTTTGCCTGCCAGTTCACGGAAAAAGGCCACCGCCGGCCTGTAATATGAATCCTCGCAGAAGACTTTCTCTTCTATCTCCTTGCTGGAATAATATTCACAGCCGGTCACATTCACTTTGTCTATGCGTGAAAAGAACGTGACGGCAAAGAGTATCAATGCCGCCAGAAGAGCTATGGCTATCACGCTGAAAATGACCTTTTTCTTCAAGGACCGTTACCTCCGCCGCAGCGACGCGTTATCTCTCGGAAGCGTTCCTCCTGCCGAAGATCCTGGCCAGCGACGGGCGTCTGCGCGACGCTCCCACGGACTGTCTGGCCACACTGAGCACCAGACCGAATTCCGACATCAGAAACAGTACCGACGAGCCTCCGTAGCTGATAAAAGGAAGCGTAACTCCGGTATTGGGGATCATGTTCGTTACTACGGCTATATTGAGCACGACCTGCAGCGATATATGCACGGCCACGCCCGCGCACAGGAAGAAGCCGAGCCTGTCCGGAGCGTTGCTGGCGATGACGAGTATCCTGTAGATCAGGAAACAGAACAGCGCGATAAGGCATATCGCTCCGAAGATTCCCAGTTCTTCCACGAGAATGGAAAAGACCATATCGTTCTGAGCCTCGGGCACAAAGCCCAGCTTCTGAGTACTGTTGCCCAGGCCTTTGCCGAAGAATCCTCCCGAACCGATCGCATAGAGTCCCTGCATAACCTGCCAGCCGCCTTCGAGCGAATAGGCTTCAGGGTCTTTCCATACGTCGATTCTCTCGAGCTGATAGCGTTTGAGCAGACCGATGTTCACCAGCCAGTCTCCGAGGAAATATGCCGCGGCGATAGCTCCGACAAAAAGCAGAAGTATGACCAGATACTTCTTCTTGTGCTCGCTGGCTATGGCCATCATGATCAGCACTATGGCCACGAGTATGATCGATGAGCTCAGATTATTAAGAAAGACGAAAAGAATGGGGAAACCGGCTACGGCCAGGACGGCGGTTACGCCTCCCAGCTTGTCGATCTTGTATTTGAGTTTGGTGAGCATGAATGCCACCGCCATTATCAGCGCGAGCTTCACAAGCTCCGTCGGCTGGAAGAGCGAATGCCCGCCTATGCCGAACCAGCGCTTGCGGCCGTTGAACTCAATGCCGAAAGACGTAAAATCGACCAGAGCCATGAGAACGACCGACGCCAGATATACCGGCCAGGTGCCGAACCTGCATATCCACTGATAATTAAACAGAGAGATAAAAATCATGAAGGCCAGTCCACCGGCGGAGATCACCGCCTGGCGCGAGAGGTAATAGGTACCGTCGCCGACTTTGAGCTGGGCGGTGTAGTAGCTCGTCGTATAGACCATCATGAGTCCGAAGGCGACCAAAAGAAGCACCGCCAGTATGAGGGCGTTGTCCGTGTTTCTTCTGATGAAAAAGACTCTGCGCGTTCCGGCCTTCTCTTCGGCCTTCGCTGATGCAGTGTTCTGCTCCGTGCTCATGCTTTCTCCCTGACTAACTCCTTGAATCTTCTGCCTCTGACTTCATAGCTCTTGAACATATCCCAGCTCGCGCAGGCTGGTGAGAGGAGCACCGCCTCGCCGGGGCGCGCCTCATGTATCGCGGCCTCCACTGCCTCATCGAAGGTATCCGCGAAGCTGTAGCTGCCATATCCGTATCTGTCGCAGGTCTCGGCGATCTGGTCCCTGCAGGCGCCGAGAAGTATCATATGGCGTACTTTGCCGGGAAGCTCCCTGACCCATTCGTCGAATTCGATATGTTTGTCATATCCGCCCGCGATCAGTACCGCAGGCTTGTTCATGGCGCGGATCGCCTGCACCGAAGCGTCGGGATTCGTACCTTTTGAATCGTTGTAATAGTCCACTCCGCCGCGCGTCAGGACGTATTCTATCCTGTGTTCCACGGCGTTAAAGGACGCTATGGTCCTGCGCACGCTCTCGATCGGGATCCCGAGCGAGAGTGCCATCAGCGCAGCCGCCAGCACATTTTCATGATTGTGACGTCCCAGCAGCTTCATGTCATGTACCGTACACAGCACACGCTCCTCGCCGCCCAGTCGGATCACGAGATCTTCTCCCCGCAGGAACCCGCCCTCGGGAAGCTGCCTGGCACTGCTGAAAAAGAGCACCCTGGCCTTTACACTCTGCGCGAAATCGCGCAGTCTCTCATCTTCGTAGTTCAGTACGCACACGTCCTGCGGCTGCTGGTTTTCGGCTATGCGTTCCTTTGCAGCGGCGTATGCCTCCATCGTCCCAAAACGGTCCAGATGGTCAGGAGTGATATTAAGTATGGCGCTCACATCCGGCCTGAAGCTGTCGATGGTCTCCAGATGGAAACCTGCCACCTCGATGACACAGATGCTCTCATCGGTCAGTTCATCCACTACGCCGGTATAAGCGCTGCCTATATTGCCCACGGTATGGCCGTCCAGTCCGGCGTCTGTCACAATCTGTCCGAGCAGAGCCGTGGTCGTGGTCTTGCCGTTCGTCCCGGTAATGGCGGCTATCCGCCCTCTGCCGAGCCGGTAAGCCAGTTCGATCTCGCTGATACAGGGGATCCCGGCCTCGCGAAGCCCGCGGACAAACGGCGCTCTGCCGGGAATGCCGGGACTCATGATACAGGCCTTAGCTCCGTCGGTATCGGATTCCTCCAGAGTGCCCAGCACGAAGCTCAGTCTCTCATCCCACTCCGGATGACCGGCAGTGATCTGCTCTCTGACCGGCTGCGTATCCCTCGCGGTATTCTCATCAAAAACCACCACGCTGCAGTCATGCGCCAGCAAAAGCCTCGCGCTTCCGATCCCGCTTATTCCTGTTCCGGCCACTATATATTTCATCTGTCTCTTCCTTTTGATCCGTTTTCCCGCCGCGCTCTTTACAGGCCGATCCAGCCGACGAGTGCCAGAAGCACGGTGATCACGGTAAATACTGTGACGATGCGCGTCTCGGACCAGCCGCACAGTTCAAAATGATGATGGATAGGCGCCATCCTGAAGATGCGCTTTCCGTGAGTCTTTTTAAAATACGCCACCTGAATGACAGACGACATAATCTCCGCAAAATAGATAAAGCCTACCACAAGGATCAGCAGCGGCTCTCCGAGCACGATAAAAGCGCTCGCCACAAAGCCGCCCAGTGCCAGCGAGCCGGTATCTCCCATAAACACCTTTGCGGGATATGAGTTAAAGAGCAGGAACGCCAGCAGGCCGCCCACTACGGCGGTGCAGACAGGTGTGATGTTCGCGCCGAGCTTTATGGAAGCTGCGGCGAGGAAGATCGCGACGACTATGGTCACGGATGAGCACAGGCCGTCCAGACCGTCGGTAAAGTTAACGCCGTTGTCGGTGCCCAGCACCACGATCAGCGTAAAGAGCGGATAAAACCACTTCAGATCCCAGTTTACGTCAAAAAACGGTACATGGATCACCGTCCTCGTATCCGAGAAGATCATCATATAGGCGCACAGGCCCGCCATCAGGACCAGCTGCATCAGAAGCTTTTTCCATGCGGAGAGACCCTTGGTGTTCTTCCTGACGACCTTAAGATAGTCATCGATAAAGCCTATGGCTCCGTACCAGAAGGTCATGCCTATGACAGGCCACATCCTGGTATACCTGAACGCGAAAAGCAGGCTCGCAGCCATAATGCCCATGATAAATGCGATACCGCCCATGGTGGGCGTGCCCTGCTTCTTAAGATGGGTCTGCGGACCGTCGTCGCGGACCTGCTGCCCGAACTTGATCTTGTGAAGAAGCGGTATCAGCAGCGGACAAATGATGGCCGTCACTATAAAGGAGATAAAAAGCGGCAAAATAATCTCGTTAGTCATGATCCTCTCTCCGTTCTGTTCTGATCGAATAATATCAGTTATCGCTGTCGATGCGGCCAGTGCCGTCACCGTCATCGATGTCAGTCCAGTCCACGCCGTCCATCCCGCCTACGCCGGCTGCAGGGATCAGATTCGGAGATACGTCATCTTCTCCGCCGTCCTGCGTCCCGTCACTTTGCGTGTCATCGGCATTATCCTCTCCGCTCTCGCCGTCCTCGCCCTCACCGCTGCCTGTATCATCGAAGATATGGCTCTCGAGCTGTCCCTCACCCTTGAGGTTCATATATGGAATTATATTCTCCATTATCTCTTTTTCAACAGCTATGGCGAGTCTCGCGCTGACCGTCTCGCCGCCCTCCAGATCTACCGTGGGATTATCTATGATCACATAGATCAGGACAGAAGGATCATCGATAGGAGCTGCTGCTATGAAGGAAACCAGATACTTCTTGTCGCTTCTGGGGAGCTTTTCGGCTGTACCGGTCTTGCCGCCCACACTGTATCCGACTATCCTGCCGGTCTTGGCGGTGCCGTTCTCCACTGTCTGGAAGAGAGCGTTTCTGATAAATGCACTCGTCTCCTCGGTCACGGTCTCGCGCACCAGCACGGGCTCGATATTGCGCACGATCTGGCCGTCGCTGCTGAGGATCTGTCTGACGGCGTGAGGCTGATAGTATTTGCCTCCGTTCACCAGCGAGCAGAATGCCGTGGCAAGCTGGACCATGTTCACCGTGAAGTTCTGTCCGAAGGAGTTCGTAGCCAGATCCACGACGCCGATACTCTCAAGCGGGTAAAGCAGACCGCCGTTCTCGCCCGGCAGATCCACCGCGCTCTGGCGTCCGAAGCCGAATATACCCTGATATTCCGTGAATTTCTCGGCGCCGAGCACCGATACGATATCCATCATCGCGACGTTGCACGACTCCATGATGGACTCTGTCAGATCCAGATATCCGTGGCCTTCCACGTTGTTGCACTTGATTCTGGTCAGGTAGCTGCCCGAGCCGAAAGATCTCGAGCCCGTGCAGTTGAATTCCGAATGCTCGTTGATTACGCCGTTCTCGAGAGCCGCCGCCACCGTAAAAGGCTTGGCGGTGGAGCCGGGCTCGTAGGCATCCGCCACAGCGTAGTTTTTCCACATCGCGCCGCGGGCCGCTTCGAGCGCCTCGTCCGTATCGAAGGATTCGATCTCCTCTGCGCTGTAAGTATAGGTCAGATTCGAAGGATCATTCAGGTCAAAGACCTTGTCCGTAGCCTCTGCCAGGATCTCGCCGTTTCTCGGGTCCATCACGATCACGGCGACATTGTCGACCTCGTGCGTGGACGTGAATCCCGCGATGGCTTTTTCGCAGGCAGCCTGGATCGTGTAGTCGATCGTGCTCACTACTGTATTGCCGTCCTCTGCCGGGATAACGGTGCGTTCCGCCACACCGTCGGTGTTCATATAGCCATACTCGCGCCCGTTGGATCCCACGAGTTCGTCGTTATAATACTCCTCGAGCCCCCAGTTGCCGCGGGTGGCGTCGCCCCCTGAGAAACCGATCAGACTGCAGGCAAAGGTATCAAAGGGATAGACCCTCTTATAATCTTCTTCAAACCACACTCCGCGAACATAGCCTGTCTCCTTGGCTTCGGGAGCAGCGTTCACCTCATCCCTGTAGGCGAGGAACGCCGTCCTCTGATCTTCGGTGAGTTCCTTCGCGTATCTGATGTAGGCGCTCTTGGGTTTTGCCTCGATCGTGTTCTTCATGTCGGCGATATCAAAGCCGAATATATGATTCACGGCCTGAAGCGTGACGGTCTCGTTCTTTGCGCTGTTTGCCAGGATGACGGAAGGATCCAGGATCATCGTATATATGCGCTCGCTTGTCGCCAGGATAGTTCCGTTGCGGTCGGTAATGGTGCCGCGGCGGCTCATGATGACCGTACTGGAGTAATCCTGCTGCGAGAGGATATTAATCTCATAGTCTTCTCCCGAGGTCGCATTGATCACAAACAGCCTTACTATTAAAGCGATCAAGGCTACTGCCGCCACTATACAGAACAGCACTAACCTTGATCTGATGGAATTGTTGTATTTTTTGTTTTTGGCGATCCGAAGTCTTTTTCTCTCCTCCGGGTCAAGCGTTCGGGATGTCTTCATACTGTCTCACATATCCTCCGTCTGATCTGTCATAATAGATGACCTGATCGGCCGAAGGATACACCATGCCGAGTTCCTCGGTGGCTATACGGTAAACTTCGTTAAGGTCGATGGATTTGTTCAGGTAAATCTCCTTCGCATTATTCTCGGCTCTGAGTTTCTGCAGCTGCTCCTCGGCTTTCTCGACCTGTCTCTGTGTGGAGACGATATCGGATCTGACAGAGAGCAGACTGATGGCGGCAAAGAGCACCATCGCAGTGGCAACGGCCACAAAGAGGACGTACCCCCATCCAAAGGCCGTAGCCCTGATCCTGGGCTGTCTGCGCACATAAGGCATTCTGCGCACGTCGGCTCTGCGCGGCTCCCTGGCAGGTTCGCGCTCCGGCGCCTCTGCGCCGTATATGAATGCCTCGTCAAACTCATCAGAGGTGGAAAGGATCCTGTCCTCTTCGGTGACGGGTGCGCTTCTGTATGAATATGTCTTCCTCGTCTCTGCCATGTCGGTTCCTGTCTGCCTGATAAGTAATCAGCAATGTTCAAACACTCTGAGCTTCGCGCTTTTGGATCTGGGATTGGATTCCATCTCATCCTCCGGCGGTATGATCGGCTTTCTCGTGATCACCCTGCCCCGACTCACTGCACCGCATCTGCATACCGGGAAGTCCGGCGGACAGGTACAGGGGTTTTCCGCTTTGCGCATTACATTTTTAACTATGCGGTCCTCCAGCGAATGGAAAGTGATGACGCACATCCTGCCGCCGGGGGCAAGCAGATCTATCATACCTGCCAGTGTGTCCTCCAGCACGGTCAGTTCTCTGTTAAGCTCGATCCGTATCGCCTGGAAGGTGCGTTTGGCGGGGTGTCCTCCCGTCTTCCTGATCTTCATCGGGATCGCTTCGCTGACGATCTGTGCCAGCTGTGCCGTAGTCTCTATCGGTGCCTTCGCGCGGGCCGCAGCTATGTGCTTGGCGATGTTCTGCGCGAAATTATCTTCGCCGTACTCCCGGATGATGCGTGAGAGCTCCTGCTGGCTGTATCCGTTCACTATATCTGCCGCGGTAAGCTCCTCATCACGATCCATCCTCATATCCAGGGGCGCATCGTGCATATATGAAAAGCCCCGCTGCGGGTCGTCCAGCTGATGGGAGGAAACTCCCAGATCCAGCAGTATCCCGTCTGCACGGTCTATGCCGAGAGCACTCAGTATATCTGCCATGTTGCCGTAATTGGCCTTGACTATGGTGACCTTCGTATCGGCGCCGCCTGCATATCCGGCAGCCGGGAGCACTCGCACCGAGGCTTCTCCCGCCATTCTCCTGAGTCTGTCGGCTGCGGCTTCTATCGCGTCCGCATCCCGGTCGATACCGATCAGATGTCCGCCCTTAAGGCGTCTGACGATCTCAGAGGAATGACCCGCTCCGCCGAGCGTACCGTCCACATATATACCCTCCGGATCTATACGGAGATTGTCGATCACGGTATCAAGAAGAATGGGAATATGTCCGAAGCTGTCCGAAGCCGGTATCACGGTATCCATATCCGTCAGATCCCGAATCCCGCCATGGCAGCCGCAGCCTGATCCATGTCCTCATAGGTGCTGGCGGAAGTCCATCTGCCGGCATCCCAGATCTCTATACGGTTGCCGAGGCCTGCAAACACCGCTTCACCCGTGAGATCCGCCAGAGAGCGGAGGTTCTGCGGGAGCAGGATCCTGCCATGGGAATCCAGACTGCACAGGGCCGCATTTGCGAGGAAAAACCTGGCAAATCTCCTGGCGTCGGGATTAGATATGGGAAGCGCCTGAAGCTTTTTCTCGAATTCGTTCCAGTCGTCCTGAGGGTATATGAAGAGACAGCCGTCCAGACCCGCCGTGACGACGAATTCGCCGCCCAGCTGGTCGCGGAATTTCGAAGGAACGATAAGCCGTCCCTTTGCGTCTATGGAATGTCTGTACTCTCCCATAAACATATCCGAGCTGCCTCCTTTCTATGGGTTTTGTCCCACTTTAGGACACTTTTACCCACAATTCACCACTTGGCCTATATTATACGCACAAAAAAAAGGCTTTGCAAGCCTTTTTTCGCATATTTTCGATGTTTTTTGACGATTTGGGGACGGGTGGTTGTTATCTCCTGCCGTGGGCGAGTGCCCTGGCGGATACGAGACCGTCGATCAGTGCGTCGAGGTCCTCCTGCGTGTTGTATCTGCACAGCCCGATGCGCAGCGCGCCGTCGATGACGTCCGCCGGCATGCCTATGGCTTCGAGTACATGGCTGCGCTTCCCCTGGCGGCACGCGGAGCTCTTGGATACGTATACTCCGGCCGTCTCGAGGTGGTTCATCAGGACTTCGCTCCTCCAGCCGGGCATGGAGATGCTGAGGATATGAGGTGCTTCGGTTTCCAGGATCAGCGCCTCTGGGACCTTAGCGGCGATACGTGCGGCGAGATCGTCCTTCAGAGCGCGGATATAGCCTATGCGCGGATCCTGCCTGCAGGCCTCGGCAAATGCCGCTATGGCGGGCATGGCCTCCGTCCCCGCTCTCCTGCCGTCCTCCTGGTGTCCGCCCATGATATACGGCAGGAGCCGGATACCTTTGCGGATATAAAGGGCCCCTATGCCCTTTACCGCGTGGATCTTATGGCCGCTGACGCTGATCAGATCAGCGCCGAGGTCCTTTGCGCGGAACGGAACCTTCATAAAGCCCTGCACGGCGTCCGTATGGATAAGTCCTCTGTATCCGGTCCCGCGAAGTCTGCTGCAGATATCCGCGATATCCGTAACGGCTCCGGTCTCATTGTTTACCATCATGAGCGTGACCAGCACGGTGTCCGGACGGAGTGCATCCAGTACCTGCTCGGGCATGATTCTGCCCGTGCTGTCGGGGCGCAGGCGCGTGATCTCAAAGCCGTTCTTTTCGAGGAAATTCAGGCTCTCTCTTACAGCGTCGTGTTCCGTGAGCGAGCTTATGACGTGCCTGCCGCTGCGCGAGAGGCTCTCGGCTCCGCGGATGATCGCCCAGTTGTCGCTCTCGGTGCCGCACGAGGTAAAAACCACCTCTTCGCTTTTGGCGCCGAGGGCAGCAGAGACAGCCTCGCGGCACTCCCTGAGCAATCCCGCGGCCTCGCGGCCCTTGGTATAGGTGGACGAGGGATTTCCGTATATATCCGACATGACCCGGACAGCTGCCTCTGCAGCTTCCGGACAGGTCCTTGTAGTAGCTGAATTATCCAGATAATGTTCCATTAATCACCTTTTTTTATGATGCGTTTTATCGCACGCGGAAGCCACGTCGCGGCCCGGCCGATCCTGTATGATACAGAGTCCTCAGGCGATGGGGCGCATCCTGCGGATTCGCTCTGAAGTCTGAACCACTCCCTCTCGCGCAGCGCCCTGTTTCTGGCAAAAGATATCGCGCGGCTGCGCCGCTGCTCTGCTCTCTCGATATTCGCAACAAGCCTGCGGAGCGTACCCGGTTCTTCGCTTCCGGCGCGTTCCTTTCCGGAAAAGATCAGGTCCTCGGACTTACCGGCGCCGATGACGCTGTCGATCCACTCTGTGACCGCCGCCATCTGCCTGTCGTTTTCGGTGACGTTCGTCTGCCAGAGAGCTTCATCCTGTGTCCCGTCGATCATGCGAAGGCGGGGATCGTCGCAGGCAAGCACTACAGGCACGCCTGATGCCAGTTCGAGGCCCTTGAGCAGCAGGTCGTCCGCTGCAGGCGCCGTCTCACGTATCAGTTCCTCGCTCAGCAGATCGTATCTGAGCAGGTGCGGAGGGTACAGCGCACCGGCTCCGCCGGTAGCCAGCAGCCTCATCGACGGCTCATGCAGGCACCCCGCGCAAGAGGCGAGCCACTGATCGTACGGAGCAATATGTCCGCTCATATCAGGCATGATCCAGTGCGCTCTGACTGCAGAGACAGCACCGGGATAAGCCAGATACGAAAGGAAAAGCATCTCCAGCAGCTGCCTGCTGTAGCACAGATCATCGTCTACAGTAACTATGATGTCATCCGGAAAATCCCGGAATGCGTAGAAGTATTTTTTGTGAGGGCGCAGATCGCTTCTGCACCAGCACAGCGTGATCGTGCCGTCATCAGCCAGAGCGCGAAGCTCCCGCGGCAGATCTCCTTCTCTCCCCGGGAAATCGCCCTCCCAGAGATACAGTACTATCCTGTCCGGCCTAAGCGTCTGATCGAGCAGATTCCCGACTACAGACGCGCACTTTTCGATCCTTGCGGGATATGAGGTGAACGAGACGGTGATTTTTTTTGAGGCAAGCTCCCTGTATCTGCCGGGCGGGCAGTTCCTGACTGCGAGGAAACGGAGCTGAGTCATGTCATCATCCCATACCCTGCAGTCGTCAAAGTCATATTCCGATCCGGAGAAGAGTTCATGCGCAAAGGCGCAGACCTTTTCTTCTTCGGTCAGTGTGCCATCTTCGGCAGCGCCGTGGCTTCGCCCCAAAGTCCTCTGTCCAGGAGCCGGCAGCAGCTCCAGGAGCCGTTTTGCCGCATATGTCAGGACGGAGGCAGAGATCTTCTCATAGTCAGCCATACCGCGTGACAGCTCCAGCAGCCTGCGGACAGAATCGATCTCACGGTCTGCGGGAGACGAATCTTCCGCAGATCCCCCGCAGCTTTTCGGCTCAGCAATCCGCCCGGTGCCCTCATCGCCACGCACGGAGCAGACACATTCGAGCATTGGGCAGATCCGCGCGCCTGCGGCGGCAGCCAGCGGCACGAGTATACTCTCCCAGCATCCGCCGAGCCGCCCCGGCGTCAGTCCGTGCTCCTCGAGAAACTCCCTGCGGAAGACCTTGCCGCACAGATCGCTGCTCAGCGTCTGAAGTATCCGGTCAGGGCAGGTATGCAGATCATAGGACTTAAGCGACGCATCGTAATACCCCGTCATGACTCCGGCGGCAAAGCGCCGGGCACCGTCATCCGCGGTCCGCATGAAATTGGCCGCCGCGATATCCGCGCCGGTCTCCTTCGCCGCCTTTACAAGATCGCCCGGATACCCCTGCTCAAATGACATGCCGGGAGAGAGAAAATATACATATCCCTCTCCCGCTTCTGCCATGCGCAGCGATCCGGTCTCCGTATTCTGCTGCAGTCCGATGTCTTCTTTCATACAGATGATCAGATATTTACCTCGGCGATGAGTTCGTTCACTACGCGGAGCGCCTCGCCGGGCAGATGATTGTAGCCGTCCTTCTCCACGTCGCAGCTCGCTATGAAGTTACGGCGGGCGATGAAGCTGGCCTTAAGGGCCTTGAGGTACTTCTCATCCTCCATATCCGGGATAAAACCGGGCCACTCCATGATCTCGATGCCCTGCAGAGGCTTCCAGGGTTTGAAGCAGGCCTTGCCCTCCACGACTGCCTCGATGCAGCCGAGCGTATCGGAAGGCTTGACTTTTTTGTCCATAAAGAAGCCGGTATTGATGATATAGCAGTCCACGTTGCACTTCTCGATGAGATACTTGAACTTCTCGTAGTCCTGCTCCAGCGGATAGGCGCGGAAGGGATCAGCGTACGGCTCGTAGACGAGCTTCGTGGCGTCGTAGTCAGCGTCCAGATTCTCCGCAGAGGAGCGCTTGGTGGCAAGCGCCGCGCCCATGACCGCGCCGATAGCGCCGTCCGTCAGCTTCAGGATCGGAGGAAGCGTAGGATCCTTCATGATCCAGAAGATGGCATTCACGGGGTCGTTGATACGGTCCACCCGGTTCGGCGACCAGAGCTTGGACTTGATAGCACGGCCGTTGCCGCCGCGCAGATCCTCGGTGACGGGTACGACTTTGCAGTTCTCATCCAGCGTGGCGCCTACATTCTGCATGGTCAGCAGATACTTCGTCGCGTCGCACTCGAGCGGGTAGTCCGCGGTCTTATCGAAATACGTAGGCTCAAGTGCTATGGACGAGCGCGTCTCGGTATTAATGATAAAGGCGTCATCGTGAAGGATGGTGACGTCGTATTTGTCATGATGACGGTTGTGGGTGATGGTGGATTTACCTGAGCCCGACAGACCGAATACGCTGATGACGTACTTCCTGCCGTCAGGGAGGTTGTATCTCTTCATGCCGCCGTGGCAGCAGGCATAGCCGTGGCGGTTAGCGATGGCCCAGGCCAGAGTCAGAGTGCCCTTCTTGAACTCGCCGAAGTACCTCATGCCGAGGATCGCGGCGCAGTTCATGGACGGATCGAAATACGCCAGACCCATGGGGTGATCGGGATGGTGCCAGTCGGGATCCGCGAATACGAAGATATCGCCCTCGTTCTCGATCGGGCGCGACTCGTGATACATGTTATTGTATTCGGTGGTGATATACTGGAAATTCAGCATCCAGGAGAACATCTGGTTCTCGAAGCCCTCGGGGATCAGCAGGTGCGCCCTGACCATGAACTCCGGATCCAGTCCGATATAGGCCTGGGTATGGTACATTTTGCGGTCGCGCACCGCGTAAGCCGCTTCCATGACTTTGCGGTTCAGGTCCTCGATATCGACTCCGGGCTCACCCGCGATGCGGCGTGCCGTAGCCGTGCGTCCCGTGATGCGGCCGTCATTAAAAATCAGGACCTTGGAATTGCGCGGCAGGCCCATCTTCTCCGCATTAAAGATAGGCATGTCGGTCACGATGGTCCCGGGCGAAGCGACGGCCAGGTTATATGCAGTAGCCACATCATCGACCTTGGTCACGTTGTTCGCGTAAAAAGGGGTTTCAACGATGGTCCTGAAACGTCCCATCCTGGGATTCTGGGGTCCGATCTCACTTCTGGGGAAATTGGCCTGGGTTGACATAGATACCTCCTGACGTCCGCTGTTATGCGTTTTTTTCATGAATGTGCCAATAACGAAAAGAAATAGGCACGTCTGTCCGTGTTTTATTTTCCCACCTGACGTGTGAAAAGTCAACATTTTTAACGTGCCTAATAATTCATCGTTCCCGCGTAAAAATGCGATGGACCGGATGAGCGTAAGGGACAGATATACCGGCGGACCGGATGAGCGCAAGGAGCCGCGGATACGTCGGCGAACCCGGTGAGCGCAAGGGGCCGCGAACGCGTCAGCGTCTCAGAAATCGAAGTACCTCGCCCCTCATCTCCTCACCGGAGCATACGGTATCGTGCAGCACCGGAGCGGTGCGTATATCCTCGATAGCATGCGGGATGCGCAGCCCCGTGAGCTCCGAGAGCGCATCCACCAGCGAAAAGTCGTCCTCTCCGGCGTATTTTTTGTCAATGGCGCTCATGACGCTGCGGGTGAACTTGAACGGCGAAGCCGTGGAGACCACTATCATAGGTACATCGGCCGTAGCTCCGCAGGCCATGTCCTCGCTCTGGTCCTTGTAATATCTGGCCACGCATGAGGCGACGGCGGTATGGGTATCGATCACGTATCCGGATCTGCGCCAGAGCCCGGCGATCTCGCAGGCTGTATCATCCTCGCTCGCATAGCCTGCCGCAAAGCAGGAAAGCCTCTTCCGCATCTCCGGGGTCAGCTCGTACCTCCCCTTTTCCTTAAGAGATTTCATCAGATCGGCGCATACGGCGGCATCGCAGCCTGCGATCTCATATATAAGCCGTTCCAGATTCGAACTGATGAGGATGTCCATCGACGGAGAACTCGTGACACGGAACTCTCTGTTGCGGTCGTATGTTCCGCTGACAAAGAAATCGTAGAGGACTTTGTTCTCATTGGACGCACAGACCAGCTTCCTGACCGGCAGTCCCATACGCATGGCGTAATATCCTGCCAGAATGTTGCCGAAATTCCCTGTCGGGACGGTGAAGTTCACACTCTGCCCGTTCCTGATGGCACCCTGCGCGACCAGTCTCGTGTATGCCCAGACATAGTAAGCCACCTGAGGCACGAGACGCCCTATATTTATCGAATTCGCCGAGGAAAACTGACATCCGAGTCCCTTCAGCTCCCTCTCCAGATCACGGTCGGAAAAGATCTCCTTGACCCCGCTCTGAGCCTCGTCGAAGTTGCCCGTGATGCCGATTACCTTGACATTAGCACCGCGCTGGGTGGCCATCTGTCTCTCCTGCACCGGGCTTACGCCGTATTTGGGATAAAAGACCACGATCCTGGTGCCGGGCACGTCCGCGAAAGCTGCCAGCGCAGCCTTGCCGGTATCTCCGGAGGTCGCAGTCAGGATGACGATCTCATCGCTTCTGCCGAGCTTTGCAGAAGCGGCCGTCATAAGGCGCGGCAGCACCGAGAGCGCCATATCCTTAAAGGCGATCGTCTGTCCATGGAAGAGTTCGAGATAGTACATACCGTCTTTTTTGACCACGGGTGCGATCTCCGGGGTATCGAATTTGTCGTCATACGCGCCATATACGCAGCTGCGCAGCTCCTCGTCCGTAAAATCGGTCAGCAGCAGTCCGAGCACGCTGCAGGCCAGCTCGCGGTAATCCATACCGGCGAGCCTGTCCAGTGCGTGGAGCACGTCCCCGCTCTCATCCAGATCCGCCAGAGACGGCATGGAGACGGGCACATAGAGTCCCCCGTCCGGAGCCAGTCCGCGCAGCAGCGCTTCACAGCAGCTCACCGGAGCGGCATCGCTTCTGGTACTTTTATACAGAACTGTCTTTTTCATATATCTCCCTCTCCGCGCTTCCGGATCCAAAAGCCGCGCACCTGCGGCTACTCCTGATATTTACGCGTATTATAAACAAAACCGGGACTGTCTTCAAGAGAAACAGTCCCGGAATATAAAATCCAGATGAATAGCCGACAGTTTTAAAGCAATGGACTTATATGGGCACTTTATCGGTCGATCTCAATTTCTTTTTTGAAGATCTCGTAGTTTGTCATTATACTTTCAATTTTAATTCTTTTATGATTGCTGAAATAAATAATCATCCTTTTTGCTTCTCCATAATATGTTTTTTTTGTTTGCGTCCTCATATCTACAATATCCGTTTTATACATTATCCTGGGTGCCATTAGAACTGTGAAAACAGTAATTGTTTCATTTGATAAGGTAATGATATAAAAAGACTTAAGCATCAGTACAAATGCTGCCAGATGGAATAACCCGAAGCACAGAATCACTAAAAGGAATACTCTTTTACTGACAATTTCTTTTAAATTTCCGACAGATAATTGTAGGATCATTAATACCACAAAAACCAACGTTCCCACAAAGCCAATCCAAAATCCGACCTCGGGAACACTTACTACTATAGCGCCTTTTTTCTTAACATTTCTATTAGTTCTTTTATTTTTCTCTTTCAAAAACAATAATACCGTACAGCAGATAATAGGTATTACTACCGTGATTACTATTGTGATATTTTTCATTCAATCACCTCTATTCCGCAAAAATATTGCACCTGGTTACTGCTAGTCCTGTTGTAACACCAAAGTTGTAAACAAATCCTGATACAACTCCTTTTCCAAATACCTTTGCAGACATTCTGGAAGCAACTTTATGATCGATTTTTGTTAACCCCGATTTAAAAACAGCTGACATACTATTCCTTCCCTTTGTAACACCTTGTACAATCAGCAAGGAATAATCATTCACTTTCCATACTTGATCTTGTAAGTTCTGTAATCTGTTCGATTATCTTCTTTTTTAAATAATTATACTCAATAAATGATATTGCAATGATAAAAACCGCAATAATTGGCAAGAAATTGAAACTCCCGTTAGAAAAACAGATTATAACTGACATAATAATAAAGAAAGATAGAAATGCCCAAGTCAATTTATAGTATATGTTCGGAGAAGTTTCTATTTGAACAACACTGTACGTTTCATAATTATAACATTTCCCAGACACAACGATCGTATAATAAATTCTATTAAAAGGTTTTTTATAAAAAAATAACAAAAAGCCATCAGGCCCCTTTTCTTCAAAGAGAGCGCAATTACAAAACGCACGTTTCACCAATGTAAAAACGACTTCATTATTGTGGTGAGTAAATAAGCGACATGTTTTCACTATATTGATTCCATTCTATTGATCATTGTGTTTCTGTGTATCATAAAGTGATATCACATCATCCTTTGTTGCTGTAGCGAAATATGACGCATATCTAATAACCTGACCAATGACATCTTTTCCTGCTTCATCACGTTTATTCTCAACAACAACAAGATTACCCTTTTTGTCAATTGCCAAGAGATCCAATCTATCTTTTGTAGCATCGAAATCATCGTATTCCTTTTGGATTATCAAAAGTTCCTCACCAAGAATATCAGGCTTACTGACTATCCATTCTTGTATATCTGATCTTTCCTTTATACCTACTTCATCAAACTTGACCTCTTTTAAATCTTCCAATGTCTTGTTGTCACGATTAATATAGTACATATTTGTTATGCTCTCCTCCTAATATATAGATTGTAGGTATTAGTAACCTAACAGCCAGTTAGGCCTTATACCTCTCATTGTTTAAGCTGTATGATAGGTAAGCATTGGTGTGACCGAATTCGCCTTGGTCCCTTGAGTGACCGTAAGAAAGCCAGTCAGCCAGCTTATCATCTGCAGCCGTTCGATTTACGTAGGTTGGACTGCTTAATGCATGTCCGCTTGATACCCCAGGAGATTGAATAAGCAATGAGGAATGCTGGATA